>JAEEGU010000029.1 GCA_016280485.1 Bacillota bacterium
GTCGGGTCCGATGGCACACAATTTCTGCCTCGAAGGCGAATATGCGAAGGAGGCGAGATAGATGGAAGAGAGACGTACCTCAGTTTTTGAAAACGGACTTATATGGTTCGGCGCAGCGGTTTCAATTGCGGAAATCCTGACAGGAACATATTTCGCGCCGCTCGGCTTTCAAAAGGGACTGCTGGCGGTAATAATCGGTCATATAATAGGCTGCACAATGCTTTTCCTTTCGGGAGTAATCGGCGGAACAGTGCGAAAAAGCGCCATGGAAACCGTAAAAATGAGCTTTGGATATAGGGGAGGACTCCTGTTTTCAATCCTCAATATAATTCAGCTGGTTGGCTGGACCGCGATCATGATATTCGACGGAGCGCTTGCCGCGAATGGGATCGTGGACATAGGCAGCGGCCTTTGGTGTATCGTAATCGGTGCGCTTATCATACTGTGGATTATGATTGGAATCAAAAACCTCGGAAAGGTCAATACCGTCGCGATGTCGGCACTTTTCGTGCTTACACTGGTGCTGTGCTTTGTCATCTTCAGGGGTGGCGCGCTTCCGGGCGCTATAGGAGAAGCGATGAGCTTTGGCGCAGCGGTGGAGCTTTCTGTTGCAATGCCGCTTTCGTGGCTGCCGCTTATAAGCGACTATACCAGAGAGGCAAAGGAGCCTGTAAAGGCGACGGCGGTGAGCACTGTGACATATGGCATTGTAAGCTGCTGGATGTACGCTATAGGCATGGGAGCCGCTATTTTCACCGGAGAGTCCGATATAGCGCAGATAATGGTAAAGGCGGGGCTTGGCATAGCAGGCCTTTTGATAGTCGTATTTTCGACCGCTACGACCACATTCCTCGATGCATATTCGGCGGGTGTGTCAAGCGAATCTCTGTCAAAAAAAATCAGCGGCAAGTGGGCGGCCGTAGTCGTTGCCGTCATCGGCACGATCGGTGCGATTTTCTTGCCACTGGGTAATATTACAGAGTTTCTGTATTTTATCGGTTCGGTGTTTGCGCCTATGATAGCCATTCAGATTGCAGACTTTTTCATCATAAAAGACAGGAGCGACGAAAGTCCTTTCAATGTAAAGAATCTGATTATATGGCTGGCGGGCTTTGCCATCTACAGGGTATTAATGGGCGTTGATATCATCGTCGGAAATACTCTGCCGGATATGGCTATAACCATAGTATTATGCGTAATCTTTAAATCTGTTCGCAGAAAGTAAGGATGACCGCCGTCTGGCGCTCGATATTTTTATCGGTAACACCGTAGGCTATGATGTTTGCATCCGGG
Source organism: Bacillota bacterium (assembly GCA_016280485.1). Lineage (GTDB taxonomy): Bacteria > Bacillota > Clostridia > Peptostreptococcales > Anaerovoracaceae > UBA3871. The sequence continues at coordinate 1,294 of JAEEGU010000029.1, forward strand.
ATGCGCTTTGTTACCTTTGTAAGCGAGACATTCTCAAAGCTTGAACCAAACTGGGTATCCTTTTCGTAGATATTGTATGCGGCATTGCATATATTGTCTACGAGAGGGTAAACCCTGTAGTTTGGAGCGCCATCCTCGCCGGCGGCATCATCGGTATCGGGGAGAGTCATCTCCCAAAAATCTGCAATTTCATATTTCGTATGATTAAGGTCGTAAAGGCCGCAAAGAGTGGAAACTGTCTTATCGAGAGTTTCCATTTTTGATTCCGAAAGAGAAATCGCGGTCAGATCAATCTCAAAGCTCCCGCCTGTGGTGCTGCAGTAGGTGATGTTGTTTACCGCAATAGGCTCGCCCTCATCATCCTTGTCGTAGATGCCGTAGAGGCTGGTGTAGATAAAGCTGATGATGGCGCTGGTATCGTCGGACGAGATTACCATAGGGTATGCCTCGCGGTCGATTTCGTTGAAATTGTAGACGATATCAGGGTTTGTTTTCAGGTATTTGTCGATTGTCTTTGTCTGGGACTTTGTGACCTTTTTGGTGAGCTTGTTAACATCGTTGTCGTTGACAAGAACGATTGCCTGAGCACCGCGTGGGAAACCGGTGCCGGGCGCAAGATCGGGTGCGAACTCACCGTTTTCGTCCATATATCCGCTGCAAAGGGATACGATTTCAATCAGCGCGCCGGTGCTCTTTAGCTCGGCGAGCATTTTACCCAGTGTCTTTACGGCATTAAGCTGGTTTGTCTTTCCGGCATGCGTGCCGTTTAGGCCCATGATTGTGATTTCAAAGGCGTTTGTATAGGTTGCCTCCTGATATGCTATTTCCTTTGTAACGCTGTAGTCATGGCGCGCAGCGGCTGTCGTGATGACGGTGTTGTTCTTTGCGCTGTCAAGCGTAATGAAATTGTCTGCCTTTAGATAGCTTTCTTTGACCTTTTCAAGTCCGTATTCAGGCTCGGTGAAAAGGGCACGGATAAAGCCGTGGTTTTCGCTGTACTGCAGTACATACATTATCGCGGTCATCGCCTGTGCCGTGCGGTCGGGAGCGCTGAGGTCCAGCGTGCAGTGCAGAATCACTGAGTCGCAGGCCTCACGGCCCTCGTCGGTTGCAACCGTTGAAATAATTACGTTGTCCCAACTGTCGTGGGAAACCTTAAAATTATCATTTAACAGTCCCCATTCGTATATGTAGTTTGCAACATCTGAAGAGTCAGCGGCATTAAACACCGCACTCTTGTTGATTTCGTAAAGCGTAGTCAAAAGCTCGGTATCGACTTCCTCGGCTGTGTAGTCCTCGTCGCCGCAGGCGGTAAAGAGGGTAAAGCAGAGAGTTAAGATTAAAACGAGCGCTATGCCTCTAAACAATGTAGTATTTTTCAGCTTCATTATATTGACCTCCGATTGACATTACCTATTATATCAGTAAATCAAGTAAAATCAACATTCACTAGACAAAATTCGAGTAAAAAAGTACGCTCAAATAATGTTAGTTATGTAAACTAAAAATACCTTTTTGCTAAAAATCGACAAAAAAGCGCGACATTTTTGCTACGGATTTTTTTGAGAAAATTGAATCCCGGGTTTAAATTTGCGTTCAGTTTTTTTAGAACACACTTGTTTTCAACAAAAACGAATTTAGTGCACAGAAAAAGACAATTTGTATTTAAAAAAGTGCTTTTGAAGTAAACCATTTTGTAGTATTATTTTACTTGTCGGAACGGACAAACACACAAGATGTTGTGGAACACTAGGTATGAAGGAGAAATATTAAAAATGGATTCTATCAGAAAAATTATCAAAAGAGATGGCAGGGAGGCGTACTTTAATGTAGATAAAATTGCAGACGCCATCTTCAAGGCAGCACAGGTCCTTGGTGGTAATGATCGCGATATGGCAAAGTATCTGGCACGCCAGGTTGAGATTTATCTTCTTGAGGTCTGCCACAATGATACACCTACGGTAGAACAGATTCAGGACGCGGTAGAAAAGATTCTCATCGAAAACGGTCATGCGCGTACAGCAAAGGAATACATCCTTTATCGTGCAGAGCGTACCAGAGTAAGGGAAATGAACACCCGCCTGATGAAAATATATGAAGACCTTACTTTTAAAGCAGCAAAGGACAACGATATAAAGCGTGAGAATGCAAACATCGACGGCGATACCGCAATGGGTACCATGCTCAAATACGGCTCTGAGGGTGCAAAGCAGTTCAATGAAATGTATGTGCTCCATCCGGCTCACGCAAAGGCTCATTCCGAGGGCGATATTCATATTCATGACTTCGATTTCTACACCCTCACTATGACATGCTGCCAGATTGACCTTTTAAAGCTTTTAAAGGACGGCTTTTCGACAGGTCACGGACATCTTCGTGAACCAAACGACATCGCAAGCTATTCGGCACTTGCCTGCATAGCAATTCAGTCCAATCAGAATGACCAGCACGGTGGCCAGTCCATTCCGAACTTCGACTACGGCATGGCTCCGGGCGTAAAGAAGACCTACAAAAAGCTCTATTGGACAAACCTTGGAAAGCTCATCAATCTCTTCTATGATATAGATGATGCGACAGAAAAGGTAAAGGCTATCGGCGAAGAAATCGAGAAAAACGAAGGCGTTTGCCCTTGCATGGCATGGGGAAACAACTACAAAGAGCTCGAGGCTAATGAGCTTGCAAAGTTCATCGACAAAGAAAACATCGAGAAATTCCAGACAAAGGCTACAAAGTATGCCGACGAAGAAATTCGCCGCGCAACCTACCAGGCAATGGAAGCTCTCGTTCATAACCTTAACACCATGCACTCCAGAGCAGGCGCACAGATTCCGTTCTCATCAATTAACTACGGAACCGACACATCTCCTGAGGGCAGACTCGTAATCGAGATGGTGCTCAAAGCACAGGAAGCGGGCCTCGGCCACGGCGAAACACCTATCTTCCCAATCCACATCTTCAAGGTAAAGGAAGGCGTTTCATACAATCCTGAGGATCCGAACTACGACCTCTTTAAGCTGGCGCTCCGCGTATCCGCAAAGCGCCTCTTCCCGAACTTCTCGTTCCTCGATGCGCCATATAACAAGGCATACTACAAAGAGGGCGACCCTAACACAGAGGTTGCATACATGGGCTGCCGTACAAGAGTTATCGGCAACATGTATGATCCCAGCCGCGAGGTGGTAGGTGGCAGAGGAAACCTTTCTTTCACATCCATCAACCTGCCTAGAATCGCAATAAAGGCAAACGGAAACTTAGAATTCTTCTTTGAAGAGCTCGACCGCAAAATCGACCTTTGCATCGAGCAGCTCGGCGAAAGATTCAAGATTCAGTGCTCAAAGAAAGTAAAGAACTTCCCGTTCCTGATGGGACAGGGCGTATGGCTCGATTCTGACAAGCTCGGCCCTGACGATACGGTTGAGGAAGTCATCAAACACGGCACGCTTACAGTCGGCTTCATCGGCCTTGCCGAAGCGTTAAAGGCCTTAACCGGCAAACACCACGGCGAATCCAAGGAAGCTCAGTCACTCGGACTTGAGATTGTCGGATACATGAGAAAGAGACTCGACGAGGAGGCTAAGAAGACACACCTTAACTGGTCGCTCATAGCTACACCTGCAGAGGGCCTTTCCGGACGTTTCGTTCGCATCGACCGCCAGAAGTTTGGCGAAATCGAGGGCGTTACAGACAAGGAATATTACACCAACTCATTCCATATTCCTGTATCCTTCCCAATCAGCGCATTCGACAAGATTCGCCTCGAGGCACCTTATCATGCACTGACAAACGGCGGACACATCTCCTATGTAGAGCTTGACGGAGACCCGCTTAAGAACCTCGACGCGTTCGAGCAGGTAGTTCGCTGCATGAAGGAAAACGGCGTAGGCTACGGCTCAATCAACCACCCTGTAGACCGCGACCCTGTCTGCGGATACACAGGCATCATTGATAACGAGTGCCCATGCTGCGGACGTACCGAAACGGGCGAATCCGACGGCTTTGAGAGAATCAGACGTATCACAGGCTACCTCGTAGGCGACATGAGCAAGTGGAACGATGCAAAGCGCAGCGAGGAAAGCGACAGAGTTCACCACGGCGTTTCAGCCGACGGCGAAATGGAGCAGCTTTAAGATTTATGACCATGCAAATATCTTCACCAAACAATAATCAATGCGACACCCTCGGCGAGCTTCGGCTCGCCGGTGTCGTCAGGGAATCAATAGTTGACGGACCGGGACTAAGGTTTGCAATCTTTTGTCAGGGCTGCCCACACGGCTGTGAGGGCTGCCATAATCCGGAGACTCATGATTTCGAAGGCGGCTATATGTGTCCGATATCGCGCATAATGGATGCGATAGACAAAAACCCTCTGCTTGCGGGCGTGACCTTTTCGGGCGGCGAGCCGATGTGCCAGCCGGAGGCGTTCCTTACAATCGCAAAGGAATGTAAAAAGAGGGGACTTAATGTAATGTGCTATTCGGGCTTTACCTATGATGAGCTTATGGAGAAGGCTAAAACTGAGCCTGCAGTCGGCGAGCTTATGGGGCTTTTAGACTATCTTGTGGATGGTAAGTTCGTGCTTGCGGAAAGAGACCTTTCGCTTCTCTTTAGGGGCAGCCGTAACCAGCGCTACATAGACATGAACAAAACCCGCGAGGCCGGGGAAATCGTCCTGGCGGGTTAGCCTGAAAAAAATGAAAAAAATGCTTGAAATACTTCATGTCATATGGTAGAATCATTATTGTTCGTGTGCAAACTTATGCGGCGAACTTAGAAAGAAATTACAAGGAGGTGCGGTAAAATGTCAAGAAAATGCGAGATTTGCGGTAAGGGCCAGGTTTCAGGAAACAACGTTTCCCATTCCAACAGACACACCAGAAGAAAGTGGAATGCTAACATCCAGACTGTAAAATTACAGGAAGAAAACGGAGCTGTAAGAAGAGCTAACGTTTGCACAAGATGCATCAGATCCGGAAAAGTAAACCGTGCCATCTAATTCCGATAAATCAAACAAGACTCGTCGTTGACGAGTCTTTTTTCATGCCGTAAAATAGAAGAGTAACGGAGGTTTAAAATGCTAGAGTTAACCACAGATTTCGGAACAATCACGGTATCAAAAAGCGTAATATCCAGAATAGTGAGCGAGGCTGTAGCGGATATCGACGGCTTTGGCGGCGAGGTTTACCTCACAAACAAAAAAGGTAAAGAGCTAAAGCTTAAAAACGCAGGTGGCTTTATCGACAATTCCGGCGCAATGGAAATAGATATGTCGGATACAGGCATCCGTTTGCGCTTTTTTGTGATGCTCAAAATAGGCATGAGTATTACCGCCGTTACCAACAGAATGTTTGACTATATCTCTGATGAAATCCTTGCGGCAACGGGCATGACACCCGATGAGATTACAATCGTAATTACCGGCATGTACGCAAAGGACGGCAGGGCGTCAAAGAATATAGCAAAGCGTAATATTGAAATAAAAAGATAAAACGGTGTGATATGACAATGAGTGTAAAGGAGCTAAATGGCGTCGGCCCGAAAAAGGCAGAGCTCCTTAAGAAACTTAATATAGAGACCGTGGACGACCTTTTAGCCTACTATCCGCGCACGTACCAAGACAGAACCAATGTCGCAAGGATAATAGAGCTAAAGGACGGCGAGGAAGCGCTCATAAGCGGCAGAGTCACACGCTCCGTGCTTACGGGAAATCCGTACCGCAAGCCCACACTTCATTTGCTGGTGGACGATGGAAGCGGCGTGCCGCTCGAGGTGCTGTTCTTTAACGGTAAGTGGCTGGCATCTGCCTTTAAGATAGGTGAGGAATACACCTTCTTTGGCAAGGCTGAGGTTAGATTTGGAAAGTATACCATGCTGCATCCCGAGTATTCGCGTGGCGATGCGGAAGGTACAGATGCTGTGCTTCCGATTTACCCTTTAACTGAGGGCTTAAGGCAAAGCGACCTTAGAAAATGGGTAAAGGAAGCGCTAAAAGCTTTAGACCCTGAAAAGGAATATCTGCCGGAGGCCCTTGTAAAGGAATACGGCCTCTGCCCATACGGCTATGCCGTGCAGAATATCCATTTTCCAAAGGACAGAAAGCGCTTTGCGGAATCAAAGTACAGACTTATATTTGACGAGCTTTTGATGCTGCAGATTGGCCTTCTTTATCTGCGCGAGGGTGAGCAGTCCGAAACGGGCATAGCTTTTCCGGGCAGCGTCAGGGTCGACGAGTTTGTTTCGGCGCTTCCTTATGCATTAACCGGTGCCCAAAACAGGGTGGTTTCAGAAATAATAAAGGATATGGAATCGCAAAAGCCTATGAGCCGTCTGGTTCAGGGTGATGTCGGCTCGGGAAAGACGGCGGTTGCGGAAATAGCCCTCTTCAAGGCCGTAAAAAGCGGATACCAGGGCGCAATGATGGCCCCGACCGAAATACTTGCAAAGCAGCATTTCGCGGAAATGAAGCGCATATTTGAGCCATTTGGCATAAATGTGGGCTTCCTTGGCGGGAACCTCACAGCCGCAAAGCGTCGCGAGGTTTTGGCGGGTCTTGCGGACGGTGAAACAGACATAATCGTCGGCACGCACGCACTGGTGCAGCCCGATGTGAAATTCGCAAACGTGGGACTTGTCATTACCGACGAGCAGCACAGGTTCGGCGTGAATCAGCGTAGGCTCCTTACGGAAAAGGGTGACTCTCCGGACATGCTTGTCATGACGGCAACACCAATCCCAAGGACCCTTGCGGTAATTCTTTACGGGGACCTCGACATTTCGATAATAGATGAGCTGCCGCCCGGCAGACAAAAGATAATCACAAAGGCGGTTAACGAGAAAGGGCGCATAAAGGCGTACGAGCTGATGCGCTCGGAGGTTGAATCGGGCAGGCAGTGCTATATTGTGGCGCCTCTTATCGAGGACTCGGAAAATTACGAGGTGCGGTCTGCCGAAAGCATATACGAAGAGGTGAAAGCGGGCTTCCCCAAGCTAAAGGTTGAGCTCTTGCACGGCGCCATGAAGCAGGCCGAAAAGGATGAGATCATGGGGCGCTTTGTGAGCGGAGAGACTCAGGTTCTGGTTTCGACGGTTGTAATTGAGGTGGGAGTAAATGTGCCCAACGCTTCTGTTATGATAATAGAAAACAGCGAACGCTTCGGCCTGGCACAGCTCCATCAGCTGCGCGGACGCACAGGCAGGGGAAAATATCAGTCCTACTGCGTTCTGGTGCTGGGGTCCGACGGCGAAATAGCAAAGGAAAGAGCTAAGATTATGTGTGAGAGCTCCGACGGCTTTTACATTTCGGAGCAGGACTTAAGGCTGAGAGGCCCGGGCGAAATCTTCGGAACGCGCCAGCACGGGCTTCCGGACATGAGGCTTGCCGACCTTGCAAAGCATACGAAAATCCTTGCGGTGTCGGGAAAGGCGGCAAAGGAGGTCCTTTCGGGGGATTCCGGCCTTAAAAAACCCGAAAACGCGCTGCTTGCGGGCGAGGTGAAGAAGGTTTTCGGCGGAAAGCTTTCAATTCAGATTTAATTTAGGTGGTGAAATAATAAATGAGAATAGTAGCGGGAGATTTTAAGGGCAGGCGCCTTTTCATGCCTGAGGGCAAGGATGTGCGGCCCACAACGGAAAAGGTGAAAGAGGCCATATTTTCCATGATTCAGTTTGACCTGGAGGATGCTGTCTGCATGGATGTCTTTGCGGGCATCGGTAATCTTGGCCTTGAGGCGCTTTCAAGGGGGGCCGGGCACTGCTATTTCTGCGATGCGAGCAGGCAGAGCCTTGAGCTTGTGCGAAAGAATGTGGAAATGTGCAAGGCGGAGGAGTATTCGACTCTTATGCTTGGCGACTACAGCAAAACCATTGCCTCGGTAGGCGAGCAGGCGGATATAATATTTTTGGACCCGCCGTACCGCATGGGGCTTATGCCTGACTGCTTTGCGAAAATAAGGGAGCATAACAGGCTTGCGGAGGACGGAATAATCGTTGCGGAGCACGGGGAGAGGGAAATACTTGATGACGAGCTCTCCGGCTTTGTGAAAATAAAGGAGAAAAAATACGGCTCAATAGTTGTATCTATTTACGGGCATAATGCTTGAAATTTTATGTGCAATTTGCTACAATGAAATGTAGTTTATTTTGGAGGCAGGATATGTCCAAAAAGGCACTTTATGCGGGGTCTTTCGATCCCATCACAAACGGGCACCTCGATTTAATAAGGCGCGCCGCAAAGCTTTGTGATGAGCTTACAGTCGGCGTTGTCGTAAATCCGGGAAAAAATCCGTTTTTTACGCTCGAAGAACGAAAAAAGCTTATTGAAACGGTTACGTCGGACCTTAAAAACGTAAAGGTCGGGTCGTTTTCGGGGCTTTTGGCCGATTATGTTAATGAAAACGGGTTTAACATAGTCTTTCGCGGCCTTCGCAGTACATCGGACCTTGATGCTGAGATGGCGATGGCGCAGATGAACGGCAGGCTCTATACAGGCGGTGCGGAAACGGTATTTCTTATGACCGCTCCGGAATATTCGTTTGTAAGTTCGAGCATGATGAAGGAAGTCTTCACCTTGGGCGGCGAAATCGAGGGACTTGTGCCTAAAGAGGTGATAGCATACATGAAGGAAAAGCTTAACGGGAGGAACAAATGAAGGTTTTAGAATTATTAAATGAGATTGATGAAATAATAGATACAGCGTCAGGCTTTCCTATGACTGACAAGGTTCTGATTCACGCTCAGGACGTACTTGATATCGTGGAGCAGATCAGAATTGAGCTGCCGGACGAAATCAACCAGGCAAAGTGGATAAAGGACGAAAGACAGCGTATCCTCGATGATGCGAAAAAGGAATACGAGGATATCCTCACAAAGGCACAGGCACAGGCTGAGGCTCTTATCGAAAACGACGATATCGTTATTCGCGCAAAGAAGAGAGCTGACGAGATTATGACCATCACCGAGGAAAACTGCAAGAACTTAAAGATGCAGACATTTGATTATATCGACAGCATCCTCTACAACTTCCAGGAAAAGATGGAGCAGCTTTCTGCAATGTATCTCGGAGATATGGTCGGAAACCTCGAAAAGAGCTTCGATGCCATCAATCAGAGACTTTCCGACAACAGAAACGAAGTCAAGGAAATGGCTTATCGTGCACAGGCCGAGGACTAGTTATCGGGTTAATTTTTAAGGCCGCTTTTGCGGCCTTTTTTTATGGAGACGGTTATGCCTCGTGAATACTTAAATGCTACGGGAATCGTAGCCGAATACAATCCGTTTCACAACGGTCATCTATATCATATAAAGGAAACGCGCGATAGGACCGGCGATGCGCCTGTTGTCGCTATCATGAGCGGGAACTTTGTGCAGAGGGGTGAGCCTGCGATCTTCGACAAATACGTGAGGGCGCACATGGCGCTCCTTGGCGGCGCAGACCTTGTCATCGAGCTTCCGACCATCTTTTCGGTGGGCGGTGCCGAAGCCTTCGCAGCGGGCGCTGTGGCGATCATGAAGGGGCTTGGCATTAAAAAAATCTCGTTTGGCAGCGAAAGCCGTGACATCGCGAAAATGAAGGCTACGGCCAAAATCCTTGCGGAGGAGCCACCGGAGTTTAAGGCGGCACTGAGGACAGGCATCGACGAAGGGCTTTCGTTTGCAAAGGCGAGGAGCATTGCCTGCAACATCGCTCTTGGCGAAGAGGACCTCACCGCAAGGCAGGGGTCAAACGACATCCTCGCAACGGAGTACCTGAGGCAGATTATACTCCAAAAGGCGGACATCGAGCCGCTTGCAATCGGCAGAACGGGCGCGGAGTACCTCGAAACAAAGCTTCCGAAGACAGGAAGGTATGCCTCTGCCTCGGCAATAAGGAAGGAAATCCCGTACCTTATTGAACTCATTCAATTTACTAGGGTTTCGAGCTTTGTACCGGCCACGACAAGCCAGTTAATAGGAACAATTAATACCAATTATAAGTGTATACTTAACGATTTTTTCCCGATCATCGCCTGCAAGATCTTGCGCGGCAGAGAGGAAGAGCTCGAAAAGCTGCTTGGCGGCGGCGAGGGGCTCACAAAGAAGCTCATGAATGAAATTCGTAAAGTGGGAAACATCGACGATTTAACAGGAGCGATGCTTTCCAAACGATATACGGTCGGCAGAATCCAGAGGCTCTACATGAGCATTCTCCTCGGAATCGAGGAGGCGGAGTTTAAGGACCTTTCGGATGCCTTTGTAAACGGGGGCAGTGCCTATGCCCGCGTGCTCGGCTTTACCGGCAAGGGCTCAAAGCTTATTAAGGAGATAAAAAAGGGCGATTTTGCAACGATTCCGATTATCACAAACATAAACAAGGAACGCGAGCTTTTCGATGAAAAGGCTGCGAAAATTCTTGATTATGACATATACGCGACCGATTTATTCAATCTGGCAAAGAGCAGAAATCTCTACGATGAATCGGATTTCACAACGCGTCCCGTAATGATTTAAATGTTGATATGACGACTTGATTTTTTGCGCTCCCTTGGGTAAAATTAAGAGGTCGGGTATTCGACACATAATATGTTAAACCATAAGCTTAATTATATGTATGGAGGAATATTAAATGAAAGTATTAGTAATTAACTGCGGCAGCTCCTCATTAAAGTATCAGGTTCTCGATATGACAGACGAGTCACTCCTTTGCAAGGGCCTTGTTGAGAGAATCGGCATCGACGGCTCCGTCATCACTCATGAAAAGATCGGAATGGACAAGTTCAAGCTCGAAACTCCGATGAAGAACCACAAAGAAGCTATCGGCCATGTAATCGACGCACTTCTTGATGCAAACCACGGCGTTATCAAGTCCATGGACGAAATCGGTGCTGTAGGCCACAGAGTAGCTCACGCAGGTGAATATTACAACAAGTCCGTACTCCTGACACCAAAGGATATCGAAAACCTCGAAAAGTGCATTCCGCTTGCACCTCTTCACAACCCTGCAAACCTCACAGGCGTTGCAGCTTGCCAGGAGTTAATGCCGGGAACCCCTATGGTAGGTGTTTTCGACACAGCTTTCCATCAGACCATGCCGCCTGAAAGCTATATCTATGCAATTCCTTACGAGTACTATGAAAAGTACGGCGTTCGCAGATACGGCTTCCACGGAACTTCCCACAAGTTCGTAGTAGCAAAGGCTGCAGAAATGCTCGGTAAAAAGCCTGAGGATCTCCGCATCATCACCTGCCACCTCGGAAACGGCGCATCACTTGCAGCAGTTGACCACGGCAAGGTAGTAGATACAACAATGGGCTTCACACCGCTTGAAGGTCTTGTAATGGGAACTCGTTCCGGTGACATAGACCCTGCAATTGTTACATTCATTGAAAAGACTGAAAAGCTCAGCGCAGAAGAGCTTGACAATATCTTAAACAAAAAGTCCGGCGTACTCGGTATCTCCGGAATCTCCTCCGACTTCAGAGATATCGAAGCAGAGGCTGAAAAGGGCAACAAGAGAGCACAGCTGGCACTTGATGTATTTATCCACAGAGTTCGCCATTACCTCGGAGCTTACATCGTAGAGATGGGCGGCGTTGACTGCATCGTATTCACAGCAGGCGTTGGCGAAAACGACAAGGCTACAAGAATCAACGTATGCAAGGGTCTTGAGGAGCTCGGTATTGAGCTTTGCGAAAAGAGAAATGACGTTCGCGGCGAGGAAAGAGTTATCTCAACTGACGAATCAAAGGTAAAGATTCTCTTAATCCCTACAAACGAAGAGCTCATGATCGCAAGAGATACCTTTAACATCGTAACAGGAAAGGGCGTAAAATAATAATTATTGTGAAATAATTGTTGACAAACTGTGGTGCGAGCATATATAATAACAATGTTGCAATTTTGTAAGGAAAACATTACATAGATAATGATCGCACGTAAGGAGGTGTAACCGGCATGGCAGTACCAAAGAGAAGAACATCAAAGGCAAAGAGAGACAGCAGAAAGTCTCAGAATATGAAGATGACAGCTCCCGGACTTTCAACTTGTCCACAGTGCCACGAAGCTAAGCTTCCGCACAGAGTTTGTCCAAACTGTGGTTACTACGACGGCAAGGACGTAGTTAATCAGGCTTAATCTTTCAAAGAGATGAATCGGCACCGGTTTTCGGTGCCGTTTTGTTTTGTCTAAAAAAGGGCTTTTGCTTGAAATTTTAGGCACAAAAGTGTTATAATGTACTTTGGTGTGGTGTGCGCACTGCGCCCAGCTTTAAAGATTGGAGACTACAAAAAATGACTGTTTTACAAGCAATAATACTGGGACTGGTTCAGGGACTTGCGGAGTTCCTTCCGATTTCGAGTTCAGGCCACCTGGCTATTTTGCAATATTTCTTCGGAATTGAGGGTGAAAGCGTACTGGTGTTTACCGTTTTGATGCACCTTGGAACCCTGATTTCGGTATGTATCGTTTACGCAAAGGATATTTGGGCTTTACTTAAAGAGCTCTGTGCAACGATTAAAGACATCTGCACGGGAAAGGGACCGAGAATCAACGCGAACGAAACGCGCAGACTCGGCTTCATGATAATAGTTGCAACCATTCCGACAGCAATCATAGGAATCCTGTTCGAGGACTTTTTCGATTCGCTCTATGCGAGTCTTGTAGCGATTGGCCTCGGACTCATATTCACAGGAACAATCATGTTCCTTTCCGAAAAGTTCGGTAGCGGCAGGCATAACGTAATGCAGATGAAGTGGCGCACAGCCATCTTTGTCGGCATCATGCAGGGCATAGCAATCTGCCCGGGAGTGTCGCGCTCCGGCTCCACACTTGTGGGAGGCTTAACAGGCGGCCTCAAAAGAGAGTTTGCGGTGAAGTTCGCATTCCTTATCTCTATCCCGACCATACTCGGATCCATAATCCTCGAGCTTCCAAAGCTCTTTGGTGAGGGAATGGGATCCGGCCTTGTGCTTCCTTGCATAGCAGGCGTGGCCGTTGCGGCGGTTTCCGGCCTTGTTGCAATTAAGGCAATGATTGCGCTTGTTTCAAAGAAAAAGCTTATCTATTTCTCAATCTATACATGGGTGCTCGGAGCGCTCGTTGCAGGCTACGCAATGCTTGCAATCTAATCGGAGGCAATATGGCAGAACAAAAGAAAAGTTCAACCAAAAGAAAATCCACAGCAAAGACGGAGCTTAATGCGCGCAGCAAACGCGCCGAAAAGGAAGTCCGTGCAAAGACCGGCAGCAAGGTTAGAGACGAAATCTCGTCGATTATCATAATTGCAATCGGTGTGCTTTTGCTCCTCGCGATTCAGACGACAAAAATCGGAATTGTGGGTGCAATTCTGCACGATTTCTTCTTTGGATGCTTTGGCATCCTCGCTTATGTTCTTCCGTACTACCTCATAATGTACGGAATACTGCTGTTCCTTAATAAAACAGTTCACATCACGGGCAGGTCATTTACTCTCATGATGCTGATTTTCTGTATGGCGGCGCTGCTTAATTCGGCGCGCTACATCGACGAGGCCGCAATATCCTTTGGAGCCACTGCGCTTAAGGGCTTTTATACAAACGGCATCGTAAAGGAAAGCGGCGGCTTTATAGGTATGCTGATCGGCTCTCTCATCGCAAAGGCGATTGGCAAGACAGGCCTTGTAATTTTCGCAATCGTGGGCATTATCGTGTGCCTCCTGCTTATCATAAATACGCCTATTACGCAGTTCCTCGAGGATGCAAAGGTAAAGCGCATTGAGCGCAGAATCCACCAGGAGGAAGAGCTCGAGGCCTACGAAAAGGAAAAGGCGGAGCGCAGAGCCGAGGCAAGAGTCGAGGAGCGCTATGCCGAAATGAACCGCGAAAAGAAGGCGGCCGAGGAGCGCGCAAAGCAGCACGGTGTAGAGGCGGCAATTGCGGCTACGGCAGCATCCGCGGAGGAGAGACTGTCCTCCTATGACAAGGCAAAGATCGCGAAGGGCCGCGAGAACATACTTGACCTGATGAATACCGACAACCTCTTTGGTGAGGGGGAAGGCAGCGGCATGGGCTCCGAGGGCTACGGCCTTGAGGCAGCGCCTGCGGTAGCTAAGACTTCTGATATCGACGGAATCGGCAGGGTAAATACCGAAACCGGCGAGGTCTACGACGAGTTTGGAAAGGTGACAGAGGGTACGATGGGTGCGGCCGA
>JAEEGU010000030.1 GCA_016280485.1 Bacillota bacterium
AAGTTCTCACGTACTTTAGTACGCTGCGAGCTTGGCTCTTTGTTTTCCTCGTTCTAGGCCATTTTTCCTGCGTCTATGCTTGCGACTGCTCCGCTCCTCAGCAAGCTTGCGCCTAGCTACAGAACAAAATCCCGGCGTCACATAGATATGACGAAAACCCCCAGGCTTATGCTTGGGGGTATTTTATTGCGGTTAAGTTCTCACGTACTTTAGTACGCTGCGAGCTTGGCTCTTTATTTTCCTCGTTCTAGGCTATTTTTCCTGCGTCTATCAGTTTTATGCACTAAACGCGTGCATTCTGTAGGTTTAGTGCATAGGGTTCTCGTGATTTTGCGCGATTTTGGGGCTAGGATATGCACTATTTAATAGAATCCCGCAGACTTAGTGCATAGCATTATAGTCCCAAACCCGCATTAGCATCGATTTACCATCGTTTTCTATGCACTATGGACCACGATTTTACGCATATAGTGCATAGTTTTAAAATATTGTGCATTTGCATCGTCGCCCGTGCTGCCGGCGAGCCATTGCACAGCTCAGGCGGCAGCGCGAAGGACAATGCCGATAGCACAACATAACACAGATATTCAAAAATATGGAATCTCGCAGAAAAAGTTTTTGCCCCAAACGGAGAATTCAGCTCCGAATGGGGCAAAAAATACGCGATTTTTAAGGAATTTCGAATAAGTAAGTCTCAGAACCCGCTTCTTCATGTCCGGCCTTTTGCCCCAAAATCCCGCAAAGCTCCGATTTGGGGCAAAAGGCAAGCCCCGTTTCCCCGCTCCGCGCAAAAGCCCTTTGCCCCAAAATGCGATAAATCGGCATTTGGGGCAAAACCAACTTCATTCTTGCTCAGAATCCGGATTATCTTCATCCTGGTCGTAGTCACTGACGACAGTCAAAGGCGTTTTTGCTCTGACTATAAGCATGGATATCCCTATAGCTAAGCAAATTAGGCCTTTAAGAAAACTACTTGAAAAAGAGACAATCCCTCCTAAGATGAGTATTACTGCAATTGCGACAAACCAGCCTCTTCTGGGAATAGGTGGCTTATAAGATTCAAATTCTCCCGAGCTTGAAAACTGCGTTGAATTGTAGGCTGAAGCACCACTGCCTTTTTTGCCGATTTTTTGTGTAAATGTAACGCCTGTGCCCGGGACGGTAACTCTGAAACGTGGTCCATTCTTGGTATTAAAAGAGACACCGGCCACTTTACCGCCTATACTGCTTCCAAGGCTCTTTTTCCCAACCGTTAAACGCAAAGGCCCACTTTTCTTTGTCTTTCTGAATCTTACTGCCATGCAATCAATCCTCCTTTTTCTTTTTTGCAGATAATTTGTCAATGTAGCCGGCGGTTATAATGCCGGCAGGGAGAGCGACCACTGCTATCCCAAACAGAGAGGATAGCATTGTCACAATTCGTCCAATATCAGAAACGGGATAAATGTCTCCGTATCCAACGGTAGTTAAGCTCACAGTTGCCCAATATATTGCATCGAAGAAAGTCTCAAAGCTATCGGGTTCAACATTGAAAACAACGAGAGCCGATAAAAGAATATAGCCGACAGCCAAGGTGCATACAGCTACAAGGGGTTCCTTTTGCTCGCGGATTACTTCCGTAATTATGCCGATACTTTTTGAGTAGCGCAAAGCCTTGAAAGCGCGAAAAACCCTAAATGTACGCAGAAGACGAAAAACCTTAAGTACTCTGAAACCGCCGGCAATGGCTGTAAAGGAAGGCACTATCGCCAAAAGATCAATTATCGCCATTGGTGTAAACGGATATAAAATGAAAGAAGACGCGCCGCGTCGTAACTTGTAATCAGCGGTAATTAACCTAAGAAGATAGTCAATGATAAAAATTACGGCTGCTCCTTTGTCGATATAATTAAGGAGCGCGTTTGGCTCTTTGAACATAAGAGGCACAAGACTGGCTATGATGATTACCATCATAAATATATCATAAAGTGTCCCACTATTTTGTTCACTCTTGTTTGATGGTTCGATAAACTCAAATATTCGTTTTCTCATGTTTTTACCTATAAGAATTGGTTTTTGCTACTAAGATATTGTTAACTGCAAAGAGCTAGGCATTAGTGATATATCACTATCTTATCATAATATGACGAGTTAGTGAAGCATCACTAACATTGAGCTTTTAAATTGTTTATCATTTAGATAAATAATTGGAGGTTTTAGCATGGATACTCAGGAAGCGATTGCTAATCGCATTCTTCAGCTATGTAAGGAACGGGGGCTGACGCCAAATGGGTTAAGCTATCTTGCCGGAGTTCCGCAGGCGACTATAAAAAGCATATTAAATGGGGAAAGCAAAAACCCGGGAACCGTGACGATTAAAAAACTCTGTGACGGCCTGGAAATCACACTTGGAGAGTTCTTTTCAACAAGTGAATTCGATTCCTTGGAACAGGCCATTAAATAGACGCGATAAAAGAGCGACCTTATGGTCGCTCTTTTATTTTAAAAACTGGATTTTATTATCCTTCAATCTTTCTAACGTATTTATTCTGTCCAGTCTTCAATTGTGATATTGGGCACTCGCTGAAACTCTTTTACATTATGGGTTATTAGTGTGAGCCCCCTAGAAAGGCATTGCGCAGCAATCCCGGATGCAAAGATATATACAGCATGGCAAAAAGTCAAGTCAACATATGGTTATTCTATGTTTCCTTGCAGTCGAAAATCTGATATAATAATCGAGATAAAATTCATTGAGATAAAGAATCCGGAGTATAAGTTTTGAACACCATTGACGCGAAAAAAGAATACCGGGAGGGGCTTGCGGCGGCGCTGCTCTGCCAGGTCATTTGGGGTGTGCTTCCCATCTACTGGCATTGCCTGCGGCCGATAGGCTCGGATGTCATCATTTTTTACAGGGTCTTTACCGTCGCGCTCGTTTCCTTTGTGATAGCGATTGCAAAGTACGGAAAGGAGCCGCTTCTTGAGCCGTTACGCGACAAGAAGGCACTTATAAAATATATCGTTTCGGGCCTGCTCATCACGGCGAACTGGTCTATATACATCTGGGCGGTTAATGCTGACCACGTAATTCAGACCTGCATAGGCTACTATATCGAGCCTGTCGTGATTTGCCTTTTTGGGACGCTGCTATTCAAAGAAAAGATGGGTAAGATGAAACTCACCGCACTCATTTTCGCTATAATCGCGGTAATATACATCCTCATCTACTATAGGCAGTTCCCGGGGATTGCGCTGAGCCTCGCATTCACATTCTCGATATATGCGGCAATCAAAAAGGACATGAAAAAGCCACCGCTGATCTCACTTCTCTACGAGACTGTTTTCTTTGCGCCGATTGCGCTAGGAGTGATCGTATGGATGGAGTGCACCGGTCATGGCGCGCTTGCGCAGGTCGGGGCAGCCGGAACGGGCGAGCTTTACAAATACTTCCTGATGCTGCTCTGCGGTGCTTTCACTGCTCTGCCGCTCGGGCTTTATGCGAATGCGAACAACAAGGTCAACATGTTCCTGCTGGGCGTTTCGGCCTATCTTTCGACAACGATTGCGCTCTGCCTTAGCATATGGGTATTCCGTGAGCCTTTCGACCGCGGACAGCTCATCGCATTCATCTTTATCTGGATAGGGCTTATCTTCTTCACAGCCGGCGAGTTCCGCGCTTATCGGGAGATTACGTCCACCGGTAAAGACAAAGACTGAAAAAATTAAAATAATAAAGGAAATAAAGGCAATAATGACATACTTAGAACGACTCAACGACAAACAAAAAGAGGCGGTGCTTCAGACGGAAGGACCGCTGCTGGTGCTTGCGGGCGCGGGCTCGGGAAAGACCAGCATGATGACCTGCCGCATCGCATACCTCATCGATAAGTGCGGCGTAAGCCCGTGGAACATCCTGGCCGTGACCTTTACGAACAAGGCTGCGGGCGAGATGCGCGAAAGGGTTGACAGCATACTCGAAGAAATAGGCCGTGGCGCCGGCACTCAGAACATGTGGATAGCGACCTTCCACTCGGCATGCCTCAGGATCCTTCGTGTGCACGCTGATGTGCTCGGCTACGACAAGGACTTTGTCGTATACGACACGACCGATCAAAAGACCGTCATCAAGGCTGTCATAAAGGAACAGAACATCGACGACAAAAAATTCAGCGCACAGTACCTGCTCTCCATCATCAGCGATTGCAAGGAAAAGTGCATGGACCCTGAAAAATACATAAAGACCGTCGGCGAGGATTTCCGTACAAAGGATATATATAAAGCATACAAGGGGTACGAGGCCACACTTCGCAAGAACAACGCGATGGATTTCGACGACCTCCTCTTAAACACAGTGCGCCTTTTCGAGCGTGACGAAGCGGTACTTCTCAAATACCAAAACCGCTTTAAATACATCATGGTGGACGAATATCAGGACACCAATACAATTCAGTACAAATTCGTAAAATACCTCGCAGAGGCTAATAACAATATCTGCGTGGTAGGTGACGACGACCAGTGCATATACGAGTGGCGAGGCGCGGACATCCGCAACATCCTCGACTTTGAGCGCGATTTTAAGGGCGCAAAGGTCATAAAGCTCGAGCAGAACTACCGCTCCTACGGAAACATTCTCGATGCGGCACACTGCGTCATATCCCACAATCGCGGTCGCAAGGACAAAAAGCTCTGGACCGAAAAGGAGGCCGGCGAAAAGATTAAATACCATCGCGCCGAGGACGAACGCGACGAGGCAAGGTATATCGCCACGGAAATCAATTTCCGCATGAAGCATAAACCCGATAGCAGACCGGAGCCTTTCAAGTTCGGCAATTTCGCGGTCCTCTACCGCACAAACGCGCAGTCCCGTGTATTTGAAGAAATCTTCGGGCGCATGGGCGTACCGTGCAAGGTGGTCGGAAACGTAGGCTTCTACGACCGCAAGGAAATAAAGGACGTTATGTCTTATCTGCGCCTGGTGCAGAACCCAAAGGATGACGTGGCATTCGAGCGCATCATCAACGAGCCAAAGCGAGGCATGGGCGACAAGACCATGGAAAAGCTCAAAGGCTGGGCAGCGGAGCGAAATCTTAGCCTCCTTGAGCTTTTACAGGATGATGCGGCGCGCGGCAGCCTTTCGGCAAAGTCGTACACCGCGGTAACCGACCTTGTTAACCTGCTTACGGCATACCACGACGAAATGGACGATATAGCCATTCTCGAAATATATGACGGCATCCTGGCGAAAACGGGCTACCTCAAGGCCCTTCAGGACGCAAACACAGTAGAGGCGGAAGGGCGCATCGAAAACATCCTCGAGCTTCGTTCCGCAATTGAGGACTTCCAAAAGGAGATGCCCGAGGGACGCCTTCAGGACTTCCTCGAGGGCAAGGCCCTTGCTTCGGACAGCGACAAGCTGCCGGAGGGCGAGGAAGCCGAAAACGCCGACAAGGTGCTTCTTATGACGATGCACACGGCGAAGGGCCTGGAGTTCCCTGTTGTATTCATGCCGGGACTCGAGCAGGGCCTCTTCCCGGGCTGGCGCGCAATGGACAGAGAAGACGGTCTCGAGGAAGAGCGCAGGCTGTGCTATGTCGGCATGACCCGCGCAAAGGAAAAGCTTTTCCTGACCGGCGCATGTATGCGCACGCTCTACGGGAAGACCGACTTCACCAAGGAGTCGTGCTTCTTAAATGAAATAGACAAAAAGTACCTCGACAGCGACATCTCTGCCGGGACGCCGAGAAGTGACTTTGGCACACGCACTGCCACAGCCTTCCGCGACGGCTACGCTGAAAACCCGGCACCTAAGTCGCCATTTAAGGGCATGGTTTCCGTACAGCGCGAGGTTATGGCAAAATCGGCCGGAAACGGCCCGGACCTTGCGGTCGGCGACCACGTGACACATGTGAAATTCGGCCGCGGCGAGGTCATCGAGGTGGATGCGAAAACCGTAACGGTGGTCTTCGAATCCGAGGGCAGAAAGAAACTCGCCCGCGGAATCGCACCGCTTAAAAAGATTGAAGGATAAAATTATGAGTACGCAAGAAAAAATCACGAGAATGAAGGAGCTCACCGCAAGGCTCGATGAGGCGGCACGCGCTTACTACAGCGAGAGCCGTGAGATTATGAGTAACTTCGAGTACGATGCACTCTACGACGAGCTCGCAGCTCTTGAAAAGGAGACAGGCACAGTACTTGCGGGCAGCCCGACGGTCCGTGTGGGCTACGAGGTGCTGTCGGAGCTTCCAAAGGAGCGCCATCCTTCCCGCATGCTGTCACTCGACAAGACCAAGGAAGTGCCGGCGCTGCAGGAGTGGCTCGGCGACCACAAGGGCCTTCTTTCTTGGAAGATGGACGGCCTCACCATAGTCCTCACCTACGAGAACGGTGAGCTTACAAAGGCGGTCACTCGCGGAAACGGCGAAATCGGCGAGGTTGTGACACCGAATGCGAGGTTTTTCGAAAACCTTCCGCTTACGATTTCCTATAAGGGAAAGCTCATAGTGCGCGGCGAGGCGGTCATAAAGTACTCGGATTTTGAAAAGATAAATGACGGGATTACGGACAACGACGCCAAATACAAGAATCCGCGCAACCTCTGTGCGGGCACGGTGCGTCAGCTCGACACATCGGTCACCGCAAAGCGCCATGTGAATGTGTTCATCTTTGCGCTTGTGTCGGCTGAGGATGCTAGCGATGCTCATAGCGGGCAGATCAGCATGTTCGCTGCGGTAGAAAACTCGGCAGGCGACAGCTCCGGCATCCCCGGCGATAGTCGCGAGGCACAGTTTGAAGCCTTAAAAAAGCTTGGCTTTGAGGTTGTGGAATACAGGGCAGTTGACGGTGGCACTGAGCTTCCTGAGGCTGTAGAATATTTCTCAAAGGCAATAGAAAGTAACGACTTCCCAAGCGATGGGCTGGTGCTCATCTACGATGACATAGAATACGGAAAGTCCCTGGGACAGACCGCAAAATTCCCGCGCGATGCGATTGCTTTTAAGTGGCGCGATGAAATTGCAAAGACAAGGCTCACCGAGATAGAATGGTCCGCGAGCCGCACAGGGCTTATTAACCCTGTCGCAATCTTTGACCCTGTGGAGCTTGAGGGCACCACGGTGAGTCGCGCTTCCGTGCACAATGTCAGCATTGTAAAGGAACTCAAGCTCGGTATCGGGGATGAGATAACCGTATACAAGGCAAACATGATAATCCCGCAGATTGCGGAGAATCTCACAAAATCGGACACGCTTGAAATCCCAAAGGCATGTCCTGTTTGCGGTGGAGATACGGAAATTAAAAAAGACGCAGACACAGAGGTTTTAATCTGCACAAATCCCGAATGCCCTGCAAAGCACGTAAAGCGCTTTGAGCATTTCGTAAGCCGCGACTGCATGAACATAGACGGCATCAGCGAAGCCACCGCGGAAAGACTGATTGCGGCGGGCGTGCTTCATGAATATGCAGACCTTTTTAAGCTCGGGGATCACAGGGACATAATAGTAAACTTAGAGGGCTTTAAAGACAAATCCCTTGAAAATATGATTGCTGCGGCTGAAAAGGCTTCGCACACCACGCCTGCAAGGCTGCTTAATGCACTCGGAATCGAGGGCATCGGCACAGCCAATGCAAAGGTAATCGCAAAGGCGGCGGGTAATGACTGGGGAAAGGTGGAATCTCTCACAAGAGATGAGCTTCTCGGAATCTCCGGCGTCGGCGACATTCTGGCGGACAGCTATGTGGCCTTTTTTGAAAATGAGGCAAACAGAGCCGAGGTGGCACACTTACTCGAGGTGCTCACCTTTGAAGAGGTGAGCGATGCGGGAAGTGACGAGCTTCTTTCGGGCAAGACCTTTGTCATCACCGGCAGCCTCGAAAGCTTTGGTAATCGCAAGGAGCTGCAGGAGCTTATCGAAAAGAGAGGCGGCAAGGTGGCAGGCTCCGTTTCGAACAAGACAAGCTACCTCATAAACAACGACAACATGTCGGGGAGCACAAAAAACAAGACTGCGAAAAGTCTGGGCGTCCCGATTATTACCGAGGCTGAGTTTTTGGATATGCTGAAATAGCGGAGGATGGCATGAAGAGTATCATTACAATCGTGCTTGCCGTGAACCTGATGTTTCAGCCGCTCACCGCCATGCCGGTAAATGAACACAGCTTTATATACACTCATGCCCCCGGCCTTTTTACGGATTACACAAGGCCGCCGAAGGTGCGCGAAATGGAAAAGGCCTATGTTGCGCACGCCGGTGGCGGGCTTTTGGACATGACGGGTCTAAACTGCTACGAAGCGGTGAAGGAAAGCTATTCGAAGGGCTTCCGCCTGATTGAAATGGATGTGGCCTTTACCTCCGACGGAGTGCCGATTATGATGCACTCGTGGGATGGCGACGGCGCGCGGCTTTTCGGAAAGGAAAAGGGTGTTGTCTATTCCCTGGATGAGTTTAAGAGCTTCGAAATGATAGGCTCCTTGCATCAGATGACGCTTGATGATGTGGTCACGGCGATGTGCTTTGAGTTTCCAAAGATGTATCTGATTACGGATACAAAGGAGGATAACTACCGCCTCATCGACTACATAAAGGAGCACTATCCCGGAATGGAGGGTCGGTTCATAGTCCAGGTTTACGACCGCGACGAATACGAATATGCGGCATCAAAGGGCTTTCCGAATATCATATACACCCTCTACCGGACTGAGGATACAAAGGAGCAGGTGCTCGATTTCTGCAAGGACCATAAGGTTTTTGCCATCACCACCTACGCCGACTGGATGGACGAGGGCTTTCCCGAAAAGCTTCGCGAAATGGGTGTCTACACCTACATCCACACCATAAACAGCGAGGAAGCGTACCGAATAACAAAGGACCATCGCTACCGCGGGGTATACACCGATTCTTTGTTTGACCTCGAGGGTTTGTTATAGTATAATATAGGATAGGAGAATGCCCTTTACAAGTTCCGTTTAGTGCAGACCGGGGTCCTGTGCAATAGGACACTGCGAACCTTGTCAGGTCCGGAAGGAAGCAGCAATAAGCGGAAGCTCCTATGTGCCACAGAACAGCCTCTCTCTGTGCTGGCGGAGCTTGTAAAGGGCATTGCCTTTTTATGTAATTTTCGAATCGAAGAGATAAGAGAGATAATTAAAGGAGTACGACATGTACAAGGCGCTGTATCGCGAGTGCCGTCCGGAAACCTTTGAAGAGGTTCTGGGTCAGGAGCACATTGTCAAGATACTGAAAAATCAATTATCGACCTATTCGGTGAGCCACGCATATCTGTTTTGCGGGACCAGAGGCACGGGTAAAACCACCATGGCCAGACTTCTCGCAAAGGGTGTAAACTGCCTGGAGCCAAAGAGCGACGGCGGCCCATGCGGAAAGTGCGAGCACTGCCTTAGCATACAGGAGGGCAATTTCATCGATGTAATCGAGATAGATGCGGCATCAAACAACGGCGTCGACAATATCAGGGAGCTTAGAGAGAGCGTGAAATATCCGCCTGCGGTCGGAGGCAAAAAGGTGTACATCATCGACGAGGTGCACATGCTTTCGCCGGGTGCCTTCAATGCGCTCTTAAAGACTTTGGAGGAGCCGCCTGAGCATGTCATGTTCGTCCTTGCGACCACAGAGCCGCAGAAGCTGCTCGCAACCATCCTTTCGCGCTGCATGCGTCTTGACTTTAAGCGCGTAAGCGAAAAGGTCCTCTGCCGCGGCATGGGCGAAATCTGCACGCGCAAGGGAATCGAGGTTGACGAGGACGCGCTGCGCCTTATTGCCACAAACGCGGACGGCTCCGTAAGAGATGGGCTTTCGATCCTCGACCAGTGCCTGGCCACCGGCGAGAAGCACATCACCAGAGCTCAGGTAATAGACTATCTGGGCACCACAAGCGATGAGGTCTTCATCGAGCTCACCGAGCTTGCAAGGCAGGGCAAGGTTTCGAATGCAATTATCCTTATAGACAAGGTACTTGATGACGGTAAGGATGTCCGCCAGTTTATGAAGGACTGGATGAGCCATTACCGCAACCTGATGATAATAAAATTCTTAAAGTCACCCGAGGATGTCCTCGGTATGTCGCTTGAGAATGTGGAGCGCCTCCGCAGACAAGCGGACACTCTCGACATGCAGGAAATAAACAACGCCATCATCGAGCTTTCGCGAACGATGGCTGACGCGCGCTGGTCGACACAGCCGCGCATACTTCTCGAGCTTTGCACCGTAAAGCTTGCGACGGGCAACTCCTTCGCAAGGACCGTCGCCATGCCGCAGACCGTGCAAGCAGCACAGACTGTGGAGACTATACAGCCTGCTGTTTCTCCGGCGCAGACCGTGGAGGCTACAAAGCCTGCCGCTTCTCCGACATCGGCACCGATCCCGGAGGACCCTAAGCCGGCCCCGGCGGCTATGCCGGAAGGAGAGACTGTGGGCGAGGATTTCGACCTCGAGGAGCTTTGGCTGCGCGTCTTTGAAGAGGGCGAAACGGATTTGCCGAGCTTCAATATGCTCAGGACAAAGAGCAATCTCGAGAAAATCGGCAGCGAGGAGTTCTTCGTTTCGGTCGAAAACAAGTTTATGTCAAGCTATGCGTTTGAGAACAGAGAACTGATTGAAGGCCTGATGGAAAGATTTACGGGCAAGAGACGCCGCATGCACTGCATGGTAAAGGGCTCAGGCTCAAATGCCGGGCAGCCCGATGCGCAGCAAATGAAGGAAAGCCTGGAAAGCTTAACGGGCATCAGTATTGAAATAAAGGATTAAAAAGGAGAAGTTTAAAATGGGAAAAGGAATGAAGGCCGGCAAAAAGCCGAATCCGAATAAAGGAATGGGAATGGGCAAGGGAGGCATGCAAAAGCAGCTTGCTCAGGTTCAGGCAATGCAGAGAAAGATGGAGGAAGTGCAGTCACAGGTAGAGGAAATGACGACCTCCGCGACATCGGGCGGCGGTGCCGTTAATGTAACGGTAAACGGTGCGCACCAGATGGTAGCAATCGAATTAAAGCCTGAAATCGTGGATCCCGATGATATCGAAATGCTCCAGGATCTGATTCTCACGGCAACCAACGAAGCATTCCGCCAGATGGACGAAATTGCGGAAAACGAAATGGGAAAGGTAACCGGCGGACTTAATCTGCCGTTCTAATCGGAAAAGCTTATGAAAAACTATGCGGAACCGCTGGAAAACTTAATAAGACAGCTTTCGGGGCTGCCGGGCATCGGCGGCAAGAGTGCGCAGAGACTCGCGTTTCACATTCTCAGCATGGATAAAGAGCGCGTGGATGCACTTGCGGGCAGCATCAAAGAGGCAAAGGAAAAGATGAAATACTGCCCTTGCTGCGGAAATCTGACGGACAAGGACATTTGCGACATCTGTGCCGATGAGACTCGCGACAAAAAAGTAATCTGCGTTGTTGAAAGCCCGCGTGATGTTTATGCGATGGAAAGAATCAGGGAGTACCACGGGACTTACCACGTGCTCCACGGCGCGATTTCGCCGGTTCAGGGCATAGGCCCGGAGGACATAAACATAAAGTCGCTGCTTGAACGCTTACGCGAAGGCGAGGCCGAGGAAGTGATACTCGCCACAAATCCGAACATAGAGGGCGAGGCAACGGCTGTTTATATCGCGCGTCTCATAAAGCCGGCAGGCATTAAGGCTACGCGCATAGCGCACGGAATACCGGTAGGCGGAGACCTTGAATATGCGGACGAGGTGACCCTCTTAAAGGCTATGGAGGGACGGCGCGACCTTTAAAAAGCACCGCAAAGTAGTCAAAAGAACATAACAAGAAAATGAAAACCCCCGAGGAAATTATACCCCCCGGGAGTTTTTTTGACGGATTTTTCACAATCCGCCTGTTTTCCCTTGTATTCGGTACTTTTTTGCTATATAATATTCTTCGGGTATTGCTATGCCCAAAATACTTTTATAGGAGGATTAAATGAGCACTATTTTTTTCTTGATTTTATTCCCATTAATCGTTGCTATTGCTCTGTTAATCTTCAAGACTGACGCTGTCAGAGACATTATCGTAAAGGTTTCTGCTGCAGTTATCGCAGCAGGCTCGATAGTTCTCGCAGTACAGAACTTCGCTGAAGGTGGTCAGATGTATGACTTCGAGTGTGAACAACTCGGAACCATCATGATGGTTATTGAAGTCATTCTTGCTGTAATCATCTTCGTGCTTGGTTGCAAGCACAAGAAGTATCTGGTGCCGGTTCTTGCATGTATTCAGACGCCATTAATGATATGGTTCGAGCTTAGCCACGGTCACGAAATCGAAGTTGCCCACAACATGTACCTCGACAGACTTTCAATTGTCATGGCACTTGTTATCGGCATCGTTGGTAGCCTTATCTGCGTATACGCATGCGGCTACATGAAGGACTTCCAGCATCACCAGCCGGAAGGCGCAAAGGACAGAAGACCTTGGTTCTTCTTCCTTATGTTCCTCTTCCTGTCTGCAATGTTCGGTATCGTTACCTGCAACAACCTCGTATGGATGTTCTTCTTCTGGGAGATTACAACTCTCTGTTCCTTCTTCCTCATCGGTTACACCCGCACGGAAGAGGCTACAAACAATTCATTCAGACAGTTAATCCTGAACCTGGTTGGTGGACTTGCATTTGCATGTGGTATCGTAGTTCTCGGCTGCTTCTACGGCACTCTTGAGCTCTCCACACTCATCAGCTACGGAACAGCAGGCATGGGCGCATTCGTAGTAATCCCTACTGCTTGCCTCGCACTCGCAGGCCTCACAAAGGCTGCTCAGATGCCGTTCCACAGCTGGCTGCTCGGCGCTATGGTAGCTCCTACGCCGACTTCCGCTCTGCTCCACTCATCCACAATGGTTAAGGCGGGCGTATTCCTCATCTTAAAGCTTGCTCCGGTTCTCGGCTGGAATCTCGCAGGTATCATGGTAATGCTCATTGGTGGTATTACATTCGCACTTGCATCCTTCGCAGCTATCTCTCAGAGCAATGCAAAGAGAGTACTCGCATATTCAACAATCGCAAACCTCGGACTTATCTGCATCTGCGGTGGCGTAGGCTCCGAAGCCGCTGTATGGGCAGGCATTATGCTGCTCATCTTCCACGCAGTAACAAAGTCCCTCATGTTCCTTTGCGTTGGTACCTGCGAACACCACATCGGTTCCAGAAACATCGAGGACATGGATGGTCTCTTCGACCGCATGCCAAAGCTTGCAAAGCTTATGATGATCGGTATCTCCGGTATGTTCGTAGCGCCTCTTGGTATGCTCATTTCAAAGTGGGCTGCTATGGTAACATTTGTTGACTCCGGTAACTTCGTACTTGTAGCAGCTATCTGCTTCGGTAGTGCAGCAACTGCATTCTACTGGACAAAGTGGCTCGGCAAGCTCTCCGCTATCGTAGCTAACAGAGAAAACGTAGAGACTACAGTACACGGTGACGAGAAGTTCGTTCACTTTACATTGGCAATCATGGCAGTTGTTATCTGCCTGATCTTCCCTCTCGTATCCAAGTCAATCGTTGTTCCTTACATCGTTGGTGTATTCGGTACAACTGAGGCTGTTGCGGCACTTTCATCAAACAATCTGGCAATCATGTGCATCATGCTTGCAGTAGTAATCCTGATGGTAGTACTGTTCTTCGGCAAGACTTCAAAGAAGATCGTTCCGCTCTACATGGCCGGTGCAAACACAGGCGACAATCTCCACTACATGGGTTCCATGCAGACTCCTATGGAGCAGTCCCTCAGAAACTGGTACATGGATAGCTGGTTCGGTGAGAACAAGATGAATATCCTGGGTCTGGCATCCACTATCACCATTCTCCTGGTAGTATTCGCAATGATGTTCGCACAAGTGATAGGAGGTATAATGTAATGGTAAAGATGATTATTTGGGTAGTAGCATACCTTATCCTTGCTCCATTCGTTGGTGGCCTTCTCTCCGGTATCGATCGTATCATTTCTGCAAGAATGCAGGGTAGAAAGGGTCCTTCCGTGCTCCAGCCGTTCTATGATGTGCTGAAGCTCACAGAAAAGGAAAAGATCACTGTAAACAATGTACAGGATTTCTACATCGTATGCTTCTTTATATTTATTCTTGTAACAGGTTGCATGTTCTTTGCCGGCCAGGATCTCCTGCTGGTAATCTTCACCCTGTCACTGGCAAGCACTTTCCTCATCATCGGTGCGTTCTGCTCAGGTTCGGCTTACTCAACTATGGCCGCTGAGAGAGAGCTTCTCCAGATGATGGCTTACGAGCCGATGGTTCTCATCGCTGCTGTTGCTTTCTATCTGCACTGTGGCAGCTTCAAGGTAGCTGACATCGTTGCAAACGACAGAATGGGCTTCCCTTATATGGTAGCAGCGTTCATCGGATTTGTATTCATTCTGACTATCAAGTTCAGAAAGGCACCATTTGACCTGTCCATGTCCCACCATGCTCATCAGGAGCTGGTTGGCGGTCTCAAGACTGAGTTCTCCGGCACAACTCTTGCGCTGGTAGAGGCAGCTCACTGGTATGAAAACGTAATGCTTCTCGGTTTTGTATTCCTGTTCTTCGCAAACGGAACTACTCTCGGTGCGGTAATCGGTGTTGTAGTCTGCCTCGCAGCATACTTCCTCGAAATCGTAATCGGCAATTCCTTCGCGAGAATGAAGTGGCCTGTAGCACTCAAATCAGCATGGTTTGTTGCTATCACTTTCGGAATGGCAAATATCGTATTCTTGTATTATAGGTAAGGAGGTGTGAAATATGTCATATGTAACAAAGTCTCCATGGATCATTCACTATGACGGATCCAGCTGCAACGGTTGCGACATCGAAGTATTGGCATGTCTTACACCAATGTATGACGTAGAGCGTTTTGGTATTATCAA
>JAEEGU010000031.1 GCA_016280485.1 Bacillota bacterium
AAGGAATACAGCCCAATCCTGGTTGTTCAGGGAAACTGTTACGCCGAGTTCTGTCTGCCACATGTTCTGGAGAGCTTCGCCGATAGCCTTGTGGTTGTCGTTGGTGTTGTAGAGGTATTCAACAACCGGGAAGCCTTCACCATTAGGGTAACCTGCTTCTGCGAGGAGCTGTCTAGCCTTGTCGCATCTTGCCTGGTAACCTTCGCCATCAACTTTGTAGTTGTCGCCTCCTACTGTCCTGAAGTCAGGGCCTGCAGGATCTGCGTCATAGATGCCGGCAGGTACGAAACCTGTTGCAGCAACTTCGCCTCTGCCAGTTACCTGGTTGATGATGTAGTTTCTGTCGATTACGAGTGAGAATGCCTTTCTAACCTTTGGATTGTCGAAAGGAGCTCTCTGAGTCTGGAAGCATACATAGTATGTTCCGATGTATGGGTCAACCTGGAGTTCGCCGGACTGAAGGAGTGCCTGGATTTCATCCTGTGGAACTTCTTCGATGAAGTCTATCTGACCATTTCTGAAACCAGCGAGCTGCGCATTTGTATCGTCCATCAGGTGGAACTTGATCTGTGGAGTAGTGTAAGCATCAGCATCATAGTAAGCTTCGTTCTTGGACATGAGGATGTATCCGTTGTGCTGCCATTCAGTCATTACGAAAGGACCGTTGCCAATGTAAGTTGCTGTATCGAATGTCCACTGATCGCCGTATTCTTCAACGATGTCCTGTCTTACAGGGAAAGTTGCAGGGAATGCGCAGATTTCCTCGAAGTAAGGGCAGTTAGTTGAAAGTTCAACTACGAATGTGTGATCGTCCGGTGCAGAGATTGCGAGGTTCTTTTCATCGTAACCCTTTACCATGTCGAGCATGTATTCATAGTCTGCTGCTGTCTCAGGATTTACAACTCTGTTCCAGCTGTAAACGAAATCGTTTGCAGTTACAGGCTGTCCATCAGACCATGTAGCATTTTCTCTGATGTGGAAGGTCCAAGTAGTGCCGTCAACATCCCAAGATTCTGCCATGCCCGGAGCGAGAGTAGCGTTTCCTTCGCCGTCGTTAACCCACTTGATGAGGCCTTCGAAAGCGTGCTGAATCATGATTGCACCGTCAACTGCGGAGTTGAGTGCAGGGTCGATTGATGCAGGCTCGGAAGCGAGACATACGTCTACGATACCGTCACCGGAAGCATTTCCGCCGTCATTTGTGTTGCCGCCGCATGCTGCAAAAGTAAATACCATGCAAAGGGTCAGCAACAGGACTAAAAACTTTTTCATAATAATCATTCCTCCTCTAATAGTGCGCCCATACGCGAAGTGCGTATGGAATATTCTAAATCACAGTCACCTCTAACTGTGAATTCAGACAATTCAAACTGCTACCATTATACCACCCACTAAAGGATATGGCAAGCAGCAAAGTGGTCGTGTTCGATTTCTCTCCACTCAGGTACCTCAGTCTTGCAGCGCTCTGTCGCATAAGGGCATCTGGTGTGGAAACGACAACCACTCGGTGGATTGATAGGGCTCGGGATATCGCCCTCTAGGACGATTCTCTGACGAGTCTTGCTAACCTCCGGATCCGGAATAGGAACCGCAGACAGCAGTGTCTTTGTGTAAGGGTGAAGCGGGTTAGCATAAAGCTCGCGGCTTTCGCCAAGCTCCACCATGTTGCCGAGATACATTACGCCGATACGGTCGGAGATATGTCTTACTACCGAGATATCGTGTGCGATGAAGAGATAAGTAAGTCCCAGCTCTTCCTGCATGTCCTCGAGCATGTTTACAATCTGCGACTGAATCGATACGTCAAGCGCCGAAATAGGCTCGTCGCAGACGATGAACTCAGGCTCTACCGCAAGGGCACGGGCGATACCGATACGCTGCTGCTGCCCGCCGGAGAACTCGTGCGGATAACGGTTTGACTGCTCCGCGTTTAAGCCTACGGTTTCGAGAAGCTCGTTAATACGGTTTGTGCGCTCCTCTTTGGTCTTGCACATATTGTGGATATCGAGTGCTTCTCCGACGATTTCACCGACTGTCATACGAGGGTCCAGGGACGCCGATGGGTCCTGGAAGATGATCTGCATCTTGCGTCTGTATGGCAGCATGTTAGGCTGATTCTTGCCGTTTGCACCGTCATAAATAACCTCTCCGTCATATATGATTCTACCGGAAGTAGGCTCGTGAAGTCTTAAGATTGTACGTCCGAGAGTGGTCTTTCCGCAGCCGGATTCGCCTACCAGACCAAAGGTTTCACCCTTTCTGATGAAGCAGTTTACGGACTCTACGGCCTGTACCCACTTTGCATTACCTTTACCGCCCTGAATCGGGAAGTATTTTTTAAGGTTCTCTACCTGAAGGAGAACCGGATTGTTGCTTTTATCTCCGCCTGCCATTTAGTTCCCCTCCTTTTCTTTTGTTGCCAAGAGCCAGCAAGCCGCTCTGTGTCCGTTTCCGAGCTCTACTGTCGGCGGCTGCTTGCGCAGGCATATCTTCATGCAGTGCTCGCAACGTGCGCCGAAGCCGCAGCCCTCAGGAGGGTTCAGCATATCTACAGGAGAGCCTTCGATAGGAATCAGTCTCTCGTAAATAGTCTCGTCTACACGAGGCATCGAGCGAAGGAGTCCCTTTGTATAAGGATGGCTCGGATTGTAGAAGATATCGTTTACATTGCCCTGCTCGACGATCTTGCCGGCATACATTACGGATACCTTGTCACAAATCTCGGCTACTACTCCCAGGTTGTGAGTGATGAAGATGATGGACATCTGAGTCTTTTTCTGGATGTCCTTCATGAGCTCGAGAATCTGTGCCTGAATTGTTACATCAAGCGCAGTTGTAGGCTCGTCCGCAATGAGGAGCTTTGGATGGCAAATAAGTCCCATCGCAATCATTACACGCTGACGCATACCGCCGGAAAGCTCGTGCGGATACTGCTTGATACGCTTGTCCGGGTTGTTGATACCAACGAGAGTCAGCATCTCGATTGCGCGGTTTCTAGCCTCTTCTCTGCCGATGCTCTTGTCATGGCAAAGGAGTGCCTCCATGAGCTGGTTTCCTATAGTATATACAGGATTGAGGCATGTCATAGGATTCTGGAAAATCATGCTGACCTCGCGGCCGCGGAAATCCTCCATCTGCTTTTTGTCGTATTCGAGCAGGTTCTTTCCTTCGAAAAGGATTTCGCCGCCGACTACCTTGCCCGGGCTTGCGAGGAGGCCGATGATGGTGTAAGCCTCTACAGACTTTCCGGAGCCGGACTCGCCTACGATGCCCATTACTTCACTGTAGCCCATCTCGTAAGAGATGCCGCCTACAGCCTTTACTTCACCCGCAGGGGTAAAGAATGATACTTTGAGGTCCTTGACCTCGATTAATTTCTTTTCATTATTTTCCATGCCGTCACCCCCTATTTCTTAAGACGCGGATCGAGTGCGTCACGCAGTCCGTCGCCTACCAGATTCAGAGAGAGAATCAGGAGTGACAGGATGATTGCAGGAATAATCAATCTGTACGGATATGTGTAGATACCGCCGAGTGCATCGGATGCCATCGATCCGAGTGAAGTCATAGGTGCTGCCACACCGATACCGAGGAATGACAGGAATGACTCAAGGAAGATAGCGGACGGAATCTGCATAGCCGTAGTTACGATGATCTGACCGATACAGTTTGGCCACAGATGTCTCTTTACTATTCTCTTTGAGCCTGCACCGAGTGCTCTCGCAGCTGTGACATATTCCTGCTGCTTGAGCATGAGTACCTGACCACGAATGATACGAGACATTGTTACCCAATATAAAAGTCCGAACGCGATAAATATCGCAATCAGCGAAGGTCCTGTTTGCGCAACCGAATGCGCCAGTGACGAATCGCTGGAATTACACCAGTTCTGAATAGGAATCTTGATTGTGATGGAAATCAGCAGAACTACCAGTACCTCCGGGATGGAGTAGATGAGCTCTACTATACGCATCATAATATCGTCCACTCTGCCGCCTACAAAGCCGGAGATTGAACCGTAGATAGTACCGATTACCAGTACGATTGCGGAAGCACAGATACCGACAAGCAGTGAGATACGGCTGCCGTACATTGTACGAAGCATCAGGTCACGTCCGAACTTGTCGGTACCGAACGGGTGCTTCAAGCTCATGCCCAGGTTTTCCTGACCACGAACCATTGTTGTATAGTCGTTTTCAAAGAAAAGCGGACCTACAAATGCAAACAGAATAATTACGATCAAAAGACCGAGAGCAAACATTGCAACGGTATTCTGCTTGAATCTGCGAACGGCGTCCTGCCAATATGTAACAGGAGGTGCCTTTTCTATAAAATTCTCTTTAGCTTCGTCAGATGCCAGCTCGAAATCGTCAGGCAGGAATTCGAAGTTCGGATCCGGAAGTCTGTCCCAGTCCGGCTGCAGAGAAAGCATTTTCTTTAAGTCCTTTGTTGCTTCTGTCATTAGTGCTCGCCTCCCTTCGTAATGTCGATACGAGGGTCAATCACCTTGTACAGAATATCAACCACGAGGTTCATCAGGATAACGAGTGCCGCCAGGAAAATGGTGGTCGCCATGATGATAGGATAGTCTCTGTTAAGTACGCTCTGCACGAAGTAACGTCCGAGTCCCGGGATACAGAATACAGTCTCGGCAACGAAACCGCCGGTAACGATACCTGCAGTCAGAGGTCCGAGATAAGTAACAACCGGAATGAGTGCGTTACGAAGAGCGTGCTTGAATATGATAGCCTTTCCCTTTACACCCTTTGCTCTTGCAGTACGGATATAATCCTGGTTGATTGCATCGAGCATACTGGATCTGGAAAGTCTGCCCAGATAACACATCGGATAGAATGCCAGAGTAAACGCCGGCATGATGTAGCTGGTCCAACCGTTCAGTCCCATCGTCGGCAGCCAGTGTAGCTTTACGCCGAAGAAAATGAGCAGCAATGTCGCAACTACGAAGCCCGGTATGGATATACCAAGCGTCATAACGACACGCAGGAAGGAGTCCATCTTTCCTCCTCTGTAGTAAGCCGCGATACACCCCATAGGAACGCCGCATATAACCGCTACGATTACCGCTACGATACCTACTCTGAGTGAAACAGGGAACATCTCAATAATGATGTCGGTGACAGGTCTGTTTTTCTGCATCTTCAGGCTGACACCGAAATCTCCGTGCAGGGCATTAACCATATAGTTCTTTAGCTGAATGTGCAGCGGCTGGTCAAGACCATACTTTGCATTCAAGGCATCGAGAACTGCCTGTGACGGAGCCTTTTCGCTCAGGAACGGTCCGCCCGGAACCAGATTCATGAGCAGGAAAGTCAGAGATGCAATGAGAAGCAGCACGACGATCGCCATGATAATTCTCTTGCAAATGTACTTTGCCATAAAAAAATTCCACCTTTCTTTGCATTTAATGCTATTTATAGATGTTTGAGCGTATTATCGGAAAAACCGATATCCCTCTATACACTCTCACAGAGAACATTATACGGGATTGTACCGCAAATTTCAACAAAAAGTCCAAGCACATTTATCATGCTTGGACCGCAAATAAATACTGTTTTGTTTCTGAGGCATTAAAAAGAGTGCAATTATTGAACAATCAGAACTCTCGCAAGTATGGTTTCACCGTTTTCTGTCTATTTCGTGCGAGGGTCGTTTCTCTGTCAACAGCCTGTTTTGATAGCACATTTGTAACTTTTGTTCCGCAAATTTATTCTCTTTGCGTTCGGTTTATCCTATTTCAACTCCAGATTGTAGAGCTCATTTTTGTAATTGTAAAATACCGTCTGGTTAGCCGGCACGGTATCGAGGCTGACCTTTTCCGGAGCAAATACAAACAGGTCACTGCAAAGGTAAACCGGAATCTCTGTCACCGAATCCGCAACAAAGTAAGGGAAGCTTGCGTAGGAATTGCTTTTGTGCTCCTCACACCAGATTTCCGCGGTCCCGCCGCTTACCGCATCCCACATTTCCTTGGCATCGTTTATGTCCTTGATTGTAAGCGTAAAGCCCACCGAGCTAAGCGCTTCCGACGCGCTCAAAAGGATGCCGTAGCAAGGGTGATTTCCCTTGCCATCGCCGTTAACGTAGGCCGTGTATTCAAGCTTTGCCCCTTCCGGCGCAGCTGTGAGCATGCCGTTTGCTATCATATAGCCCGCCGCGCGGAAGTATCCGAGAGCCGTACCGAGTGCCGCTTCGTAGCCGCCCTCCGGTTCCTCGGCTTCGCGGTAGGAGTAGCCGCCCGCACCCGAAAGGTCATAGTCCGCAATCTGCGCGTTCTCGCCAAAGTACGAAGCCACCGTCACGTCACGATACACCGACAGCATGGTCGCAATTGCCCTTCTCAGATTCTTGGAAGCGTCACTTGCAGGATCACCGCCCACACATACATTCCCGGGGTCGATTCCGATATAGCCGCAGGCAGCCCCCGAAATCAGCTCCGCATACAGCGTTTCGCCCGCAAGCTCACCGCTTTCATTATTGGCTTCTATCTGCTGCAGGGTGATATCCGATGCGCTCGGACCTGCAATATCCACCTTGCCCTCCAGCATTCCGGTGACCATTCCCTCGTCGCTGAAGGTTCTGTACTCTATGCGCTTTATTTTAGGAGAGCCGAGATAGAAATTCTCGTTTGAGTTAAGATATGCGATTTTGTTCTTGTATTTATCGAATCTGTAAGGCCCCGCGCCAAGCGGCACAGCGCTCTTTGACCTTGCCTTTGAAAGATCGCCCTTTGTAAAGCCAAAGCTGCCCGCATCGTAGTCATATAGCGATGCATCACCGTAGTAGTGCAGCGGGGCTATTGCAACATCAAGGTTTGAAAGGATTGCGGGTTCCGTTGTCAGCGCATGAATTTTGACAGTATAATCGCCAGTCTTTTCTATGCCGGAAATCCTTGACACACCGGTATCCGCCGAGGCTCTGTAGCTTTCCATACCCTCAATAGGCAGGGCATAAACGACCTCTTCACCGTCGTAGGACGGATCCGAGAATACATACAGCGAGAATATGATATCGTCCGCAGTCATAGGCACTCCGTCGGAAAAGAGGATATCATTGCGGAGCTTGAACGTAATATCCATGGTTCCGTCGCCTCTTTCGGCCGTGCTGATGTCACAAGGCGTATAATAGGTGTAATCCTTTTTCTCGAAAGGAATGACCTCACCCTTTGTGCCCTTCATGATCACATTACCCTCGCGGTCCTTGTTTACCAGATAGATTTGTGTCTGCTGCGTCAGCTCCCGGTCTGTCGTACTTCTCGCAAAGAAAGGACTGAAGCACTGGCTAAAATCGGTCTGCGCGATAATAAGAGCCTTTTCTTCCGTCTCTTTTCCCGAGCTCCCGCAGCCCGTAAAGCCCGCCATTATCAGCGCCAGAGCCAAAACTGCGGCAATTGTTTTTCTCATTCTCATTTTCACTTTCCTACTTTCAATAAACCACAAAATAACATTTAGGTTACATAGATTATAATCCATGGACATATTATACACAAGAAAAAAAGAGCGGGTACCGATTATTTTTTACGGTACCCGAACAGTTTCTAGGCGTTATATTTTGCCGCTTTTCTTTCGCGCTCTTTTTTATTCTTTTCGTAGATAATCTGAAGACCCTCCAGCGTAAGCATCTTGTCAACATGGTCGATACAGTCGATGCCCGAATCGATCATGGAAGACATACCGCCGGTGGCAACAACAGTTACCTTGCGGCCGGATTCAGTCATAGCCTCAAGCTCTGCCTTCATCTTGCGAACGATGAACTCGACCATGCCCATATGTCCGTAAACAAGTCCGGACTGCATGCTGGTGCTGGTGTTGCGGCAGATTACGGTGCCCGGTTCTTCGAGCTCTACCTTTGGCAGCTTTGCTGTCTTTTCGAAAAGCGCCTCCGAAGAAATCTTAAGACCCGGCGCGATAGTACCGCCGAGGTACTCCGCCTTTTCGGTTATGGCGCAGAATGTGGTCGCCGTACCGAGGTCTATGACAATGAGCGGTCCGCCGTATTTAGTGTATGCCGCAACGGCATTTACTATACGGTCTGCTCCGACCTGCTTTGGATTGTCGTACTTTATGATAAGTCCGGTTTTTACTCCGGCCTCTATGACGATAGCCCGGCGGTTGAAATACTTCATCGACAGGTGCTGCAAGGTGTACAGTACGGAAGGTACTACCGTGGATATGATTACATCCTCTACGTCCTTTATGTTAAGCCCCTCGTAGCTGAAAAGCTGGTTGATTAACATTCCGTACTCGTCTGCACTCTTGTTGTTGTCTGTCTCTATACGCCAGTTCGTAATTAACTCTCCGTCTCGGAAAACTCCGAGTACGATGTTGGTATTGCCAACGTCAAATGCAAGTAACATATTTATTTTTTCCTCTTATTCTATCTCTTATTTCAGTGTAACCAGTACATCTCCTACGTTTACGCTTGCGCCCTTTGTAGCAGGAACTGTGTCAACTGTGCCGTCTGCAGAAGCCATGATTTCGTTTTCCATCTTCATTGCTTCGAGGATGATTAAAACATCGCCTGCCTTTACAGCCTGGCCCGGTGCTACCTTAACATCGAGAACTGTGCCCGGCATAGGAGCAGTAACAGTCTGTGCGCCTGCTGCAGGTGCAGGAGCAGCTGCCTTCGGTGCCGCAGGTGCCGGAGCCGGAGCCGGAGCCGGTGCTGCCACCGGTGCCGCTACGGGAGCAGGCGCTGCCTTAGGTGCGGAAACGCCGCCGAGCTCCTCGACTTCTACTGCGTATGTTGTACCGTTTACGGTGATATTGTACTTTTTCATTTCGATATTTCCTTTCGTATCAATAAATATCAAGCATGCCTTAGTGGCGTTTGTCAACCATATTTCTGCTCTCGAGGCAGTCTGCACTGCCCGCACGAGACCATGCCGTACTTGCGCCGGAAACGCGCTGAATGCTGCGCACCACGAGATTGCTCGCAGCACCGCTGCCCTCGTAAGCCGCAATCGCCGCGGTGATTACCGCAACAAGCTCTGCGTCGCCTGCAAGGTTCTCGCCCTTGGCGGGAACTGCTGCAGGTGCAGCTGCCGGCGTTACCGCCGCCGCTGCAGGCGCCGCCTTCTTTGCCTTGCCCGCTGTCATGATCTTGCCCATAATGCTTAAGATAAGCCAGATGAGGCACAGAATCATGAATGTGGTTCCGAGGCCCAGAAGTGTGGTCACGCCCGCTCCGGCCATTTTTTCGCCCATAGTCAGGGAATCAAAATATTCCGGATTCGCGAATTTTTCCATTAATGATAAATCCATATTTATACCTCCTGTCCCTAGAGAGGAATATTTCCGTGCTTCTTTGCAGGAAGTGACTGTCTCTTGGATTTCAGCATATCGAATCCGCTTGCGATTCTCTGGCGAGTTGTGCTTGGCTCGATGACATCGTCAACATAGCCGAGCTCTGCCGCTCTGTACGGATTGTTGAATGCTTCTTCGTATTCCGCAATCTTTTCCTGTCTCTTTGCAGCAGGGTCTTCGGCATTCTTGATAT
>JAEEGU010000032.1 GCA_016280485.1 Bacillota bacterium
ACGCCGCAAGCGGATGCCTGTGAGAGCGAGTGGGTAACACCCGATCCGTCGCCGAGTGCGTAGAGCCCTTTAAGCTTTGTTTCAAGGTTTTCGTCAACCTCTACCTGTGAATTGTAGAACTTGACCTCGACACCGTAGAGCAGAGTGTCCGCATTTGCGGTACCCGGAGCAATCTTGTCAAGCGCATAAATCATTTCGATAATGTCGTCGAGCTGACGCTTTGGAATAACCAGTGATAAATCACCCGGTGTAGCCTTTAATGTAGGGCGTGTGAAGCACTTTTCCATACGGTGCTCGGATGTTCTGCGGCCCTTCACAAGATCGCCGAAGCGCTGCATCAGCACGCCGCCGCCCAGCATATTGGAAAGTCTTGCGATGGATTCACCATACTCGTTTGAATCCTCGAACGGCTCGGTAAAGTGGTTGGACACAAGGAGCGCGAAGTTCGTATTCTCCGTATGGAGAGCCGGGTCCGCATAGCTGTGGCCGTTTACTGTAACGATGCCGTTTGTGTTCTCGGAAACGACCTCGCCGTATGGGTTCATACAGAAGGTGCGCACCTTGTCGTTATATTTGTCGGTCTTGTATACGATTTTGGATTCGTATACATCGTCCGTAATATGCTTGAAAATTTCTGCCGGCAGCTCTACGCGCACGCCGATGTCAACGCGGTTGGATTTCTGCTTGATTCCGAGCTTCGTACAGGTCTCACCGATCCACTTTGAGCCGGAACGTCCGGTTGCGAGAATCAGGTCGTTACATGTATATTCGTCGCCCTTGTCGGTAACAACCTTGTATTTGCCGTCAGCTTCAACCGACACGTCGGTAATCGCCGTGCGGAACATGTAGTTGATGCGGTCCTTTGTGTAGTCGAAAATCTTTTCGAGAATCTTCACATTTCGGTCGGTACCAAGGTGGCGCACCTTTGCGTCAAGGAGGTTTAGGTTGTTCCTGAGCGCATGAGTTTTAAGCTCCGAGCTCGCCGTTGAGTAGAGCTTGGCCTCAGATCCGCCCATGCTGCACAGCACGCTGTCCACGTATTCCATAAGCTCTATGGCCTTTTCTTCGCCTACGTGTAAGTGGAGATCGCCGCCGAACTGGGTGGTGATGTTGTACTTACCATCGGAGAGTGTGCCTGCTCCGCCATAACCGTTCATGATATGGCAAGGTGAGCACTTGATGCAGCTTGTCACTTTGCCTGCCTTTATAGGGCAGTTGCGGCAGGCAAGCTCTGCGCCCTTGTCGATGATGAGTATGCTCGCTTTGTTTTCGAGCTTTGTCATCTCGTAACCGAGGAATACGCCGGCTGCACCTGCACCGGCAACAATTACGTCATACTGTTTCATTTTCTTTTCCTTTTCACTTTCTTTTAACAAAAGAAAGGCCGTTCGCATCCGGGATGCGGACAGCCCTGAAAGTCACCGTAGTTTCACTAGATTTCTTCGGCAACAATTTTGTCGAATTCTGCAACGACCTTTTCAAATTCGTCGTCATCAAGAATATCGATCAGCTCGAACTCGTCCTCGCCAACCTCCTGATATCCGTAAATAAATACGTCATCGGAACCGTCATGCGGAATAAGAGCGATGTATTCCTTTCCTTCGAAATCGAATACACCCATGATTTCACATTCAACGACTTCACCGTCGTCAAATTCCAATGTAAGAATATCTACATCGTCGTTGCCTGTAGCTACGATTTTGTCCTGATCTGCCATTTTTAATCCTCCTTAAATGGGGTTTTGTCTTCTAACATTACTACTTTATCACAAGTCGCGCTGCTTAGCAATCAGTTTTTACATTTTGCCTCTGTGCGTTAGCCTCAGCTGGCCGCAGGCAGCGTCTATGTCGCTGCCAAGCTCGCGCCTTACCGTGGCGGTAATGCCGCGCTCCGTAAGTCTTGCGAGGAAGGCCGCAACCTGCTCCTTGGTCGAGCCCGCAAAGCCTGTCTCGCTTACGCGGTTAAGCGGTATGAGGTTCACATGGCACAGCAGCCCCTTTAGGAGCGTAGAAAGCTCGTCCGCCTGCGCGATGGAATCGTTGACTCCGTCTATGAGTGCATATTCGAAGGTGATGCGGCGGTGCGTTACTTCCGTGTAGCCTCTGCAGGCGGCAATAAGCCTATCAATCGGCCATGACTTATTTATCGGCATTAGGCGGCTTCTGAGCTCGCCGTTTGGCGCGTGAAGCGATACCGCAAGGTTCACCTGCGGGAGGTCTTTCGCAAACTCCGCGATTTTCGGTACCAGACCGCAGGTTGAAACGGTGATGTTTCGCATCGAAAGCCCGAGCCCTGCCGGGTCGTGCACCAGATTTATGAACTTTACTATATTTTCGTAGTTGTCGAAGGGCTCGCCTGTGCCCATGATTACGATGTGGCTGATCTTTTCGCCCGTGTCGCGCTCTGCTCCTATTACCTGCATCAGGATTTCGCCGGGCGTAAGGTTTCTGGTAAGACCGCCAAGCGTCGATGCACAAAAGGCGCAGCCCATGCGACATCCCGCCTGCGAAGAAACGCAGATGGAGTTTCCGTATTTATATTTCATGAAGACGGACTCTACGGCAACTTCATCGGCTTCACCGGTACCGCAAGCGGCACCTTCAGAGAGACCGAACAGATACTTTACGGTGCCGTCCGTGCGCGATTCCTGCTTTTTCAGGATATTGATGTGCCCGAGCGTGATTTCGCCGCCGGCCTCCGCCGCTTTCAGCCTTTCGCGAAGGTCCTTTGAGAGGTTCGTCATCTCGTCGAACGAATCCGCTCCTTTCGAGAGCCATTCAAAAACCTGCTTTGCGCGGAAGGACTTTTCCCCTATGGAGTTCATGTATTCACCGAGCTCTTTTGTGTTTAGGTCGCGTAAGTTTATCATTTTGTAATTTTCTGCCTTGTAAAAGCGCATAAAGAAAATACCCGGGATTTGGCCCGGGCATAAGTTGGTGCGGATAAAGGGATTCGAACCCCCATGGTGTTACCCACACGGACCTGAACCGTGCGCGTCTGCCAATTCCGCCATATCCGCGAATGACGTGTACCTCTGAACAGTACCTTTATATTGTAAAGGTTTTCGAGTGGTTAGTCAAGAAGAATATTGGATTCCTAATAATGCCATATGCTACAAATGATAGAAAAGTATTGACAGAGAAAAAATAATGGCATAAAATTACAGTGGTGATAAAATAATGAAAATAGTTCGAATTGACAAGATCATATTTACAAATAAACAAAAGATACCATGGGATGACGTCTTTAGGTATGCAAAGCAGTATGAGGGGACACGAATTGTTGTACGGGAATATGATGACGAAATAACCTTTAACCATACCTCGGCAAGTGAGTTCGCTTCATCTGTGTATTCAAAAGGGCTTAAAGGTGCTGTGGCAAAGGCAAAGGCAAATCTCGTTCAAGTTATACCTGAACTTATAGAATATGCATCAAATCGTAGATGGACTGAGAATAAAGATGAAAAGCATAGTAAAGATGCAAATAGAGGCTGGTATCGATATGATGTTAGGTTTGAGATTTCGGTGATGGCACCTGAAACTAACGAACAGAAATGGAATCAATACATTGGAACGCTGATTGTGCGCATAAACGATAAGGGTTTGTTTTTTTACGATGTTGTGAACATAAAGAAAGAGACGCGTACACCTGGAGAATCATAAATGACCACCCGGTAAAAAACCGTCTCTATCTAACGCAATTTTAATCGTATTAGTTAAACAAGTCAAGTCTTTTTTGAGCCGTTCTTTTAGCAATTAGACATAATATAACGATTAAGCTTATCCACTGTGATATCGAAAGAATGCCGACAAATCCTCTCTCTAGATCTCCGCGATAGAATTCAAGGAAGAAACGCATTGTTGCATACATAGCAAAATACAACTTTGTAAGGGAGAAAGGCGCAACCTCTGAACCTTTTCTAAAACTTAAGATAAGTAAAACCATCCAAAATACAATTTCAAAAGCGGCCTCAACTAGCTGAACCGGTACTAGAGCCACCCCGTTTGGAGCAAATAAAGATGTGTCATAAATCACATGAATTATGCCGTCCGTTTCTTTGCCATAGCAACAGCCAACTTTGTAACAACCTATCCTCGAAATAGCATGTGCCAACGGCAATGCCGGAATAATGAAGTCACCGTAAAACTTCTCATCAAGTGAAAAATATCTGCAAGCTATTCTCAAGCCCAATACCGTTCCGAATGCCCCACCATAATATACAAATCCGCCACGCATATATTCTGATATCAGCATTCTAACATTTTGCAGCTCAATTTCGACTAAATTTCCGGATAAAAACAACACAAAAAGATATAGAAGCTTTGCTCCTACAATGCAAGAAACGGCAGCCCAAACGTACAAATAAGTTACGTCTTCTCGGCTTTTATGAAATTTCCCTGATACTGCAATAAGATATAAAAGGCCCGCAATAAAGCCTAATATGCCCCAAAGGCCATACTCAGAAATAAATGTGTTCATTATCTGCACTTAAAATAAATGGGCGGCTCGAATAGCCGCCCGTGAATTACGAAACTGTATTCTAAAGTGAATCAAGCACACCCGCTGTGCCTAACAAGCCAACACACGCAACGCATGCAACACATACAATTGCACTTCCTACAAGCCCTATTATTGAAAGCACAAAGCCTGCAGTTCTGATTCCACCATTAAAGCCTTGTTTCTTCGATTTTGATGCGCAAACCAAGCCCACTATTCCTGTAACAAGCCCAACAAAAGCAAAGCTTCCGAGGAACCAAGTTACTACCGAAACAATGCCCAAAACCAAGCTGGCTGTGGCAAGACCTTTTCCTGGCTCACTCGGCTGACTTGCTGAAACTGTCTGGACTGGTTGACTAACTTCTGCAAGCGTTTCTTGAGGCGCAGCAGTAACCTCTTCTGCCTGAATTGCACTTTCTTCTACTTGGGAATTAAGGTTGTTTTCTATATTGTTTTCCATTTTTATTCCTTCCAAATACTAAATATTTATTACGAACTAGAACTGAAATTTGTTAGGGTATGCATAAACCTCGTAACTTGCGATGTTTGACGTTTTAAGTTCTTTGTACGACGATAACGAACTTGCCGAAAAGCCTTTCTTTTCGCCGGCATTTAAACCATCTACTATATCCAAGGCTGTTCCCAAAAGCTGACCATTAGCATCATACATAAGCACAACAACATAAGGCATGGACTCATCCTCATCCGTTGTATTCTCTACTCTTCCGGTTACTTTGATTCCACCATAAGTCTCGTCTGATATTGTAACATCTGTTACGTCATAACGAACGCAATCGACTTTTGCTTTCTCAACTTCAACATGCGGTAAAACTTTTAGTTCAAGACCGCTAGAACCATCCAGCATTGTCTCTTCATAGTACCAAGCTGTCTCGCCTGGCTGAAGAACTTCTGGATAAACAGAAACCAAGCTCTTACTATCAATAAGATGTCCGTCCTGATCTTCGATATCCATCGTGCCTGAACTTAAGTATAAATTGGTATCACCCGTATTAGTTACGGGAACAGTTATAATTACCCATTCCGTTCCGATACTGTTAGTATAAGTTACTACACGACCGTCACCAACCTCATACGCTTCTCCTGACTGCGCACTTGCACCGCTATCATTAGAAGAAGCTGAGGTTCCACTGTCAGAACCGGAGCTTCCGCCACATGCTGTCAACATAACCATAAAGGCTACCAGGAGCAATACTATGGGCCAAGGCCTCATTCTTTTGTTCATTTTTCTTTCCTCCTCATAATTCTCAAAACAGGGGATTCAATGAAATAACTAGTCAGTTTAGACTATAATCACAGCTTGAAGCACTATCAATTATATGCTAAACCTCCTTAATTATACCGATACAATCGGTGCATGTCAATTGTAATCGGTATTATCATCGTGATAATTCACGCTGATAATAGTTTATTATAACTTTAATGGAGGTTGAACATGGAGCTTGATTACATAAGGCAAAAGATAACAGACTTGCGCATTAAAAAAGGCGTTTCTGAATATAAAATGAGTTTAGACCTTGGACATAGCAAGAGTTATATCCAAAGTATATCTTCTGGCAGAGCACTCCCGTCCCTCCAGGAATTTCTTACGATTTGCGATTATTTTAAGATAACGCCTCTGCAGTTCTTTGATTCCGAAAATGATGAACCGATTCTAATAAATGAACTTATTGAAAAAGTTTCTTCACTTGCTCCCAAAGATTTGGAACTGCTAATTTCAATAGCCGATAGATTAAGAGTACCTTGATAGCAAGTTCCCATTATGACTAAATGGCGAGTCACTTCGCT
The DNA here is from genome assembly GCA_016280485.1 of Bacillota bacterium. Lineage (GTDB taxonomy): Bacteria > Bacillota > Clostridia > Peptostreptococcales > Anaerovoracaceae > UBA3871. The sequence continues at coordinate 6,304 of JAEEGU010000032.1, forward strand.
CCTAGTCATATAAATGCCGCCTACAATCACAAAAAATTGATCACATTATGACTAGGACGCGAGTCACCGCTCTCCTAGTCATATTTTTTTC
>JAEEGU010000033.1 GCA_016280485.1 Bacillota bacterium
AATAATCGCAGGAATTTTCTACGCAAAGAGCAGAAAGAAAGAAGATTAGTGAGGGTGTTTGGATGAAAACAGATAAATATATAAAGGGTCTGGGCGCTTTCCTGAAGGAAGCAAAGACACCATACCATGCAGTTGCAGCCACGACGAAAATGCTTAAAGAAGCAGGCTTTTCGGAGATAAAGGAAACCGAAAGCTGGAAGCTTAAAAAGGGTGGCAAATATTACGTAAGTCGCGGCGGCTCGTCGATTATGGCATTCGCAATTCCAACAAACGGCAAGCTTGAAAGCTACAGCATAGTTGCGGCGCACAGCGACAGCCCGACCTTCCGAATCAAGGAAAACGCAGAGCTTTCTGTCTCCGGGAAATACGTAAAGCTCAACGCCGAGGGCTATGGCGGCATCATCCTCTCCACGTGGCTTGACCGCCCGCTGGGCATCGCCGGCAGAGTCTTCACCGAAGATTCGCAGACCATCGCCGGTGGAGTCAGCGAAAAGCTGGTGGATCTGGGCTGCAACGTAGTCATCCCGAGCCTTGCAATACACATGAACCGCGAGGTGAACGACGGATATAAGTGGAACATACAGACCGATCTCCTTCCGCTGTTTGGTGGAGAGGCGACAGCGGGCAGCTTCGACAAGCTGGTAGAAAAGGCGGCGGGCGCAAAGAAGGGCGAACTGCTCGGAAAGGATTTGCTTCTCTACTGTCCGGAAGAGCTCAAGGTCTGGGGACCGAAGGACGAGTTCTGCTCGGCACCTAGACTCGACGACCTCGCCTGCGCATTCGCGGGGCTTTCGGCAATCACCGAGGCAGGTGCCGCAAAGGGCGCGGTAAATGTGCTTGCAATTTTCGATAACGAAGAGGTTGGCAGCCTGACCGCTCAGGGCGCAGACTCCACCTTCCTTGAGGATACACTGCGCCGCATACAGATAGGAATGGGCGTGGGCGAAGAGGACTACTACAAAGCGATTGCCGGCAGCTTCCTGCTCTCGGCGGACAACGCTCATGCAGTTCATCCGAACCATCCGGAGAAGTCGGACGAAAACAACAGACCGTTCTTAAATGGTGGTCCGGTGCTCAAGTTCAGCGCAAACCAGAAATACACCACAGGCGGCAAGAGTGCGGCAATTGTGAAGAAGCTTTGCAAAGATGCAGGCGTTACGCTGCAGATTTTCGCAAACCGCTCGGATATGGCAGGCGGCTCAACGCTTGGAAATATCTCGAATGCTCACGTTTCGCTGACTTCGGCAGATGTGGGGCTTCCGCAGCTTGCAATGCATTCGGCCCTCGAAACCATGGGAACTCACGATCTCTCCGATATGGTTGCAATGATGAAAGAACTTTACAAATAAACGAATTCGTGTGTATAATAATGGAAACCGAGCTATAAGTGATGTGAAATAGGAGAAAATTGTTATGGCAGAAATTAAAAAAGAACGAGACTATATGTTTGACACGTTCCGAGGACTCCTGATGCTCTCAATACCGATGTCGCATTTCACGAAGATGTCGGGGAACCTTTATGGGCATCTTTACGGTAACGGAGCATTTCCTCAGGACTCGCTTGCGGGATTTGTGTATATCACAATCAACGTATTCGTTATGCAGGCGTTCATGTTCCTTTCGGGATATTTCTCGAAGAAACCGGAAAGAGCGAGGGAAACGGCCTTCAAAACATTTATGTGGCCGTATCTGGTATGGACGACGGTGTACTTCCTGATTAGAATATTCTTCTTTGGACGGGCGCACCTTTCATATCTGAATCCACCGTTTGCACTCTGGTTCCTGTTTGCACTGTTCTTCTACAGATTTTTCCTGATAGATATGGTGAAGTTCAAGTGGCTCTTCCCGACAAGCATTGCAATGATGTTTATCGCGGGCTGGGTACCGGAATTCGGAGATTTCATGGCACTTGGAAGAGCATTCTCGTACTTCCCGTTCTTCCTGATTGGATATTACTGCTCAAAGGAAAGACTTGCATGGATACAGCAGCTCAAGAAAAAGCCGGCTGTGCTCGTGCTTTTGACAGCAGTTCTTGTCACCGCTTCGATTCTTCTCTGTAAGTATGGACCAAATGTGGGCTGGTTCCTCCTCAGAGAATCGTACCACAATTTCAAGGGAATGGCTTGGTGGCAGGATTCGCTCGGAAGACTTATGATTCTTGCTCTCGGAAGCGCATGGATTATTCTGATGGTCAACATTATACCGTCAAAGAAGAATTTCCTTTCTTTCGTTGGAATGAATACGATGCCGGTATATATCTTCCACCTTACGCTCAGATATGTCATCGATTTCTACGGACTGTTCGTAGGTTTTGCAGGATGCCTGGTTGTGGCATGGTTCGCAATTCTTTCACTGATTCACAAGAAAGTGCGGAGCACGGCAGCTTATGCTATTGCAATTGTGGCCTCGATTGTGGGAATCTATTTCTTCTTCAATTCGGGCTGTCTGGCTCCGTGGTACAACCTGTGCCCGAAGAATCCGGTATTCTTCTATCTGCTCGTATACGGAGGCGCGCTGACCTGCGGATGCTCGTTCGTAGCACCGTTCTGGGTAAAGCTCTACGACCTTATCGTAGACGGACCGGGATATCTTTCAAAGGCAGCTGTTTGGCTCAAAGGCCCGGGCTATGTTGAGGAAGAAGATGCAAATAAGTAGCATCTGTTAAAAAGCAGTAAATAAAAAGCGAATATAATAAGAATTTAAAACCCTCTTCGGCAGTGCCGAAGGGGGTTTTGTTTCGGAAAAACAGTAAAAAGAGCTGTTTTAGAAAAACGCTACAGAGGCCGATTGCATATTAGCCATACTAGTACTGTTGCTGAATTATGAGATTGTACCATTCGTCGGCGGCCTGGTCGTCTTCGTCGTAGGCGAGCTCGCCGGCAACATAGGTGCGCTTTGCGCGCATTTTGCGGAAGGCGTCAATGCTGCCGCAGCTAAGAGGATTGCCCTCGAAAATCGCAAAGTCCGCAAGCTTTCCGACTTCGATGCTTCCAAGCTCCGAATCGATGCCGAGCTCTACAGCCGCATCAATTGTCAGTGCATCAATTGCTTCAGTTACGTTATCCGAGCAGCAAAGCGCATTTGCGCCGAGTCCGCGCGTAATCTCGTGCGCGCCAACATTCATGGTGAAGCCGCCTTCTCCCGGCAGGACATCGTTTTCCGTGTATTCGCAGCCGAGGATTCCGGCCTCCAGAACGCTCTCGCCCAGACCATAGTTTGCGCGCTCCTCCTCATCAAACTCAAGGTCATGGCAGAGGGTGAAGATGTTCTTTCTGTAGCCCTTGTCGCGAACCTCTCCAAAAATCTTCAAAATCTCAAGACCGAGGTCCTTGTTGTGAACGCAGATTTTTACGTTCATCCCCGCATCTGCGGCCGCCAGCACTTCTTCGAAAATCTGGTCGTGCAGGATGTCGAGGTATACGGTTTCGTCCTGTGCCACACTGCCGTCTTCGTCGATTTCCGGCGGCATCAGCCCGAAAAGATTTGTTATATCAAGCTGCAGGCCGTCCGCATTTATTACCGGCGCAAGCTCCGTACTGAAGGTCTCGCGTCCGCGCAGGCGCCTTACCAAAATGTCCGGATTCGAAGGCGCGCGCATGCCGAGCTTGCCGTAAAGTCGCTGCTTCGGCCCGTTGTCGTACGCCTGAACCAGCATATCCGTGTACGCCTGGTCGAAATACTCATTAAATCCGTTATTCACAATGCCAGTAAAGCCGCGCTCGGAATATCCCACCGACAGCTCCACAAGCCTCTTATTAAGCTCGTCAAAATCCATAACGCCCAAAATGTCCACCAGGAACGAGAGCGAAATCTGCTGAATCCCAAGGCTTCCTGCGGCGCTCGCCGCAAACTCGGCCGCTGCGGTGTTCAAGATTACCGCATTTGCGCGTCCAAAAAGCACCACCGTCGGAACCTCGCCGGTAACCTTGTCAAGCTCCGCGCGAACTGCTTCCGCGTTCTTGCCCTGCGGCAAGCGCAAGCCTTCCGTGTAAGCGAAAATCGCCACGTCCGGTGACTCAATGCCTAGCCCTTCCTCGTCGAATTCTTCTTCTCCCTCGGCTATGCCGCCTGCACGCTCAGCAGCGCCGAGGCCGCCGTCAAAGCTGCCGCCGAAGACGCTGTCGCCGTTGTCGAGATTGGCTGCGCCCTCCGATGAGGCAGAACTGTCTGCCGAAACCGAAAAGATGTCGCTTAGGCTGTGCATGCCTGCCGTTTCCGGGGAAGCAACGCTTGCACCGCCAGGGACCCTGTCTGCGAGTGTATCTAAAAGGCCCTCCCAGCTTTCGCAGTCCGACAGGTCTTCGTAGGAATCCGCGAAAACGCGCATCGCAGGGGCTGCGCCCATATCTATAAAGCCCGGGAGCATGGTCCTGCCGCCTAAGTCCTCGATGACGGTATCGCTGCCTTCAAGGTCTTCCATTTCCTCGTAATTGCCGACTCTTATGATGCGGCCGTCTCTGCAGGCAACCGCTTCTGCCCAGGGCAGGTCGGGATCCTGGGTATAGACCTTGCCGTTTCTAAATATTACATCGGCCTTTTCGGCCTTTTTGAAAAATCCAAATGCCATTGTTTATAGTCCCTCCTTCTTTTCCGGCAGCTGAGTTACGATTACCGCCCCGAAAATGAGTGCGCAGCCGAGAAGCTCCCTTACGGTCATCATCTGGCTCAGCACGATTGCTCCCGCAATTGCCGCAAACACCGATTCGAGGCTTAAGAGCAGCGAAGCAATCGTCGGGTCGGTGTGCCTTTGCGCCACAATCTGAAGTGTGTAGCCGACCGCGCCGGAGAGAACCGCCGCGTAGAGGAGCGGCTTTGCGCATGCGACAAGCGCCGCGAAGCTGACCGTTTCAAGCGTGAACATGAAAGGCAGCGAAATGATGCCGGTCACCGCGAACTGGATGCAGGACAGGA
>JAEEGU010000034.1 GCA_016280485.1 Bacillota bacterium
CCGCCACCATCAATGATTACAACCTTGTTGAATCCGTCGGTCTTGATATCCAATTCATTTTCAGAACCCTGAATCTGTTGTTGTCTGCTGCCGGTATCTACATAGACTGATGAATAGGATGTGGTCGATGCCAGTGCTCCCAGCATTTCTGCCTGAGTTGCCGCTGTTTCCTGCGCTTCACCGTTTATGTATTTTGTGTAGTCGCTGTATGCACTGCCATTATCTCTTGCAACATACGCCACATCGAACATGCCGTAGAGTTCCGTGCCGGTCTTGCCGTCAAGCGAGGTCATGAATGCGCCGAAGCTTGTTACGCCCTCAGGCTGCAGAGTATAGGCGTATGTTGCCGTCGCCGGGTCGATGTAGTAGTTGTCAAGGTATGCCGTTTCTCCCGTTACGCCATTATCGTCAGTATAGGATATGCCTGTGATTGTCACGTAATATGTTCCAGGACCGCTTACTGCAGAATGCGTCGTAATAAATGACCAGTCGATAAAGTCAATCCCGCCTAATATAAACTCCGTGGTAGGTAACAAGCCATAATAATTCGTTTCTTCGCAACTAACTAAAAACGGTACAGCCGGTGCCGTTGTCATATATGGATAGACGGCCCCCGGCGATGCCCAATTTATCTTCCACAAATAGTCTTGATCATCAATGTCTTCAAGTTCTAGGTGGTTTGCAAGTGCAGGATGTACCACTGCCCATCCTACGTCAACTGCCGCACGAGTGACGTCTACAGTAAATTTTCCTGCAAGCGCGCTGCCCGTCGGATACTTCGGAAGTGCGAAGTAACTATAGCTTCCACTGTCGCTTACATTCAATACAGAAAACTCTTCTCCAAGGTTTTCATCTATATCTTCGGCACTGTCACCGAGGTAATATAGTTCGCTATAAGTACTATAGTAACCATCCAAGGTATTGACAAGGCTCCATCCTTTTGCGCTATCCTTTATTCCTTCAAGCTGTCCGGCAGCTACTGTTGCATCTTCATCCATCACAGTCTCCGCAAGAACCGCCTGCATGCTTGTTTTGAAAGCATTATAGTTTGTGTCGCTAGGATCATTCTTAAATATGAAGATATAGTAATCGTTCTGCTGCACAGCGCTCAAGGTCAACATAGAATAGCCATCCGGATTGTATGTAGCAGAACATCCTGTAAGCCAACCGTCTGCTGCGGTTCCCGCTCCGCTTACGATATTGATGTGAGTCCCCGTAGGATTGGAGCTAGAGGAATTCTCTGCAAACAGTACCTCTGCATAGTCACTGTCAAGCTCATATGCGCCAAGAGTTGTAGTCGCATTATATAGCTTTACGTAAAGGTTATTCGCACATCCTATAGATGATACGTCTTCGCCATACTTTGACCCCAAATATAATTTCTTTACTTCAGGTGCTTCCACTGCAATACCTGCACCGGAAATCATCACAGAACGCGCGGTAAAGAATGTCGCAATTTCCGGATTTACAGATGTCGGAATTATCTGCGTCGTACTGCCGGTATCGAGGCAAACTGTCGCGTAAGCCGAAGGCGACTGCAGCACATCGAATACCGCACCGATAGTTACGCCGGTGGCCACCTGCTCACCTCTATGATATTCGGTGTAAGTGGAACTGTTTGTGTTATTTTCCGCCACAAAGGCTAAGTCGTAGTTTCTCCAATCCGCTGCAAGCACTGTAATCACATCGCCATAGTCATCACTAAAGAAGGAATGTCTTGTTCCGTCAAAGTCGTTACCTAATTCATCGTATGTGCTGGTGAAGTAATTAACGCTAAGCGACAGTCCGTCTGTAGGGAAAATCAGGTTTCCGGTTTCTGTCAGACCTCCTAACTCATTTCCCTCGGCATCTAAATAAGTTATTTCAGTAGCCGTAACACGATACATTCCTGGAACGTTTTCTGTTATGGCCGGAACGTAAGGGGTGCTAACTTCCGTCGGTGTTAAGTTTATGACAAACTTATCTACGGAAAGCGCACCGTTTTCATCAACGATGTAGTCTTTATACACATCTGAGCCCACTTCTGTTGTCGGAACCACAAATTCGCCGTTAACCATTATTCCGAATTGTGCCTGCAACATCGGGTTTACTACCGCTATTGCATCGCCTTCATTAATCTCAACATCCGGAGCGTAAGTCCAATACCACTGCGCACCAATCGCTGCCTTGGTGATATTTACCGTGAACGTGCCCGCATAAGCATCATACTGCGCTGTCTTTGGAATTGCTATGTAGCGCCATGTGCCGGAATCCGATACATTCTCTGCGAAGAGTTCATCAAGCGCAGTCCACGCCTCACTGCTGTATTCGTGGAGATTTCCAAAGTCGTCATCGTTTATACGGCCATTTAGCTGATTCCTGATGCCTTCAAGCTCTGTCGCCAATGTATCTGTCGGGAGTGTCAGCGTACATTCAGCAATAAGTGCCGACGCAGATGACCTTGCGATGTTAAACATATCTTCCTCGTCCGGTCCGAAAAGCCAGATGTAGTAGTTTTCTTGCTGAACTGCCGTCGGGCTGATTGCAAGATGTTTATCAGCATCATATGTGCCTGTGTAGCCTGTCATCCAATTATTTGCAACGCCGCTTGGATCGCCGTAAGTAAACTTAATACCTACCTTTGCCGCGCCGTCCATGATTGAGCAAGGAGTCAGGTTATCGTAGGTCAGGCTTACAAAGCCGATATTTGCAGCATCTGCATTCGCCACAAACGGGATATTATCTCCGGTTACCCAGAAATAGCCGTTCGTCATTTCGCCCGTCTCGCTGCCCGGTACTATTGCGGAAATGTCAGCGGATGAGCTTGAGCCCATGTTGACCTTTGTGTACCTGAACGCAGGGGTCTCAGAAGTATCTGCGTAAACAGCCTTGTAGTCAGGATAGCTCATAGGTCCGCCCTGACGCTGTACTAAGAGATTGCCGAAGACGGCCGTCATACGATTGTTCACCGATGCGTATCCCTTTTTGAAGGTTACACCGTCTGCAAGTGTTACTGCCTGACTGATTTCACCGCCGTAGATGTGGATTCTGTTCACACCCGAGAACATTGCCATACCGGTTATCGGCATAGTCAGTGAACCGTTTGCCGCGATGGATACAGATCTGTTATCCACAAGTCTCGAGCCCGGATATTGTGAATAGTTGCTGCCTGTTCCGTTATTATTTATTACCACCTGAGCGGTCGAATCCGACGCCATGCTGATAACGCCATAGTTATCGATTGCACCGTTCAGTGTTATCATGCTGTCAATATTAATATTACCGCAGTTGATAAGCTCCGATCCTTCGCTGACGGAAATCGACGTGAAATTGAATACAGGAGCATTTGTTAATTCTCCTACCATGCCGCCGACTCTTACGAAAAGCTCGCCCTCATCCTGTGATGAAAGATTCAGCGTTCCGTTTGTGAAGGAGATACCCTTACCCGTAATGAATACCGCCTTGTCTTGTCCGCCGGCATTGATGCTAAAGGTCGTGCTCGGAAGACCTGCCGTATCGAGGCGCTCCTCGAAGTCACTGCGTGTATCAATGTATATGCTGCCGCCTATTTCAGTGTTTTGGAGGTCGTCTAAAGCCGAACTGAACGGAACTCCGGACTCAACCTGTGCGCCGTTTTCGTACCTGTCGTAATAATCCGAGCCCGCCGGCCTTACATAAGCAATATCATATGCACCCATGCTGGTCCAAGTTGCCGCTTTGCTGTCATCGAAGAAGCCCGCAAGACCTGTAACCGCAGGCGCAGTGATGTCTACAGTGAAGCTGCCTGCATATGCGCTGCCTGTCGCATAAAGCGGAAGTGCGAAATAGCTGTAAGCACCGCTTTCGTCTACTTCACTTACCGTAAACCTTTCTTGGAGGCCGTCCGCCGAATCGCAGTAATAGTGAATGCCGTAGATACTGTCATCTTGATAAATCTCCAATCCGTTCAGTTCCTCGACGATGGCTGCAATGCTTGCCGCTCCGTTGTCATCGCCTTCCGGAATTGCAGTTGTCGTAAGCAGAGATCCTGCCTGCGACAGGAAAACTTCATAGTCGCGTAATTCCTGCTCAGGCGTTCTGCTGCTGCTCATGAAGAACCAGATGCGGTAATCGCTCTGCTGAATTGCGCTTAAGGATGCCATTGGATGGGGGCTTTCGTCATAAGTGCCGGTGTAGCCCGTAAGCCATCCATTAGCCGCACTTCCGCTTACGATATTAATATGCGTTCCGGTCGGTGTCGGCTCCGGCTCTGGAACTATCGGCTCTGCCACGCTGAAGCTATAAGTCAAACCCGCTGTCGGCAGAACATAGTCCGCTGTTTCTGTGACTACAGGAGCGTGTTCATCGCTCGCATCCCGGATGCCACTTAATGTGATGGTATAATTCCCCACAGCATCAATTACAGGTCTTTCAACGATTAACTTAAATTCAGGAATTGCGGTGTCATCCGCGCCGGCATAAACTGAAGTTCTCAAAGCATCGCCCGTTACCGGTCTGAACTGACCGTTTTCCATGACACCCACCTTCGGTGTGATGAGAGAAGTTACGCGTATCGCATCTTCGCTTGTAGCAAATACTGCGTTCGGTGTTGCAATCGCTTCGTCGTTGCCATAAACCCACCTGATGACAAGCTCAGTCTTGTCAACGACAGGCCCAGGCTGAGGCTCCGGTTCAGGCTCTGTCTGTTCCTGTGGCTTACTCGAGCTTGTGGAAGGCTTTGGCTGCTCCGCAGGTGTGTCGGCGGAAGTCGTGCTTGTGCCGTCGTCGGATAAGCTGAGGGCGCTTGCGTTAGCCCCGGCGTCGCTCTTCACTTCCACGTTTTCGAGTACCTTGCTCTCGGTGGTGTCTGTGGTTGTGCCGGGTGCCTGCGCCGCCTCTTGCTGTGCGATCTCGATTGTCTGCTCGTTGAGAGTTTGTTCAATTGCAGCCTGAGCCTCTGCGTTTGCCTTTGCGGAATCGAGCTTTTCAGGCTCTGAAGTTGCCTTTTCGAGCTGATTCTTCGCATCCTGAGAAATAGTGAGCTTCTGCAAGAGGTCGCTTGCCTTTTCTATGATTTCTTCAGCCTTCGCAGCGAGTGCCTGAGTAGCGGAAACACCGCTCTTGATGGCACTGGTCTCGATGATGCTTCGAACGGCGAAGTTATCCATCGCAATCGGATTAGTGGAAAGAGTTACGCCGTCTGCGGCAGTTTCAGTCTGAACCTGCTGTCCCGGTTGCGTGCCTTCGGTCGGTTGTGTGCCCTCAGTCGGCTGAATTGGTGTGAGCTGTCCCGGCTGAGTGCCTTCGCCCATCTGAGTGAAGGATGCGTTAAGTTCCTGGCCTGCCGCTATGTTAAGCGTCGTGCTTGTGCCCGCAAGGCCCACCGCCTTTGACTGTGTGCTTCCCGAGAAGAGCTGTAACTTTGCGATTTGATCCAAAATCTTGGCGATGCCGCTGGTTCCGCGGATGCCGGTTGTCATGTTACCGGTCTTGATGTTCATGGACTCGTTGCCGGATAGCTTTTTGTCCACGTCAAAGAAGATTTCGCCGCTTTTAAGTGACAGCTCAATCTTTTTGTTAGATTTTTCAACCTTTACCTTTGTGTTCTGACCGAGTTTGATTGCTTTGGAATCATCCAGCGAAATGAAGCAATATGAAGCCGCGGCTGTCTTGATTGTGTAGCCGTTCAGTAGCTTCGTATCCACATTTGCCGCAATGCTCTTGCCCTTGTCGGTTGTGATCGTGACCGTACCATCTGTACCTGCGATTTTCATCGTGGTTGCCTCGGTACTGCCGCTTGCCGCAAAGGCAACGCTTGTGCCACCAAACACCATGGTAAATATCATGGCTAATGTCAAAACAAAACTTATAGCTTTTCTCGTTGTTTGCATTTTGCACCTCATCCGGCGCTTGTCGCGCCACCTGCCCATCGAGGGGCAGGCTTATTCTCATAGATAGATAATTATATCACAAGTCGGAATAAATTTACATCAGAAATTCAAAAACCATATTGACTTGGGTCATGCATTGTAGTATCATCTACGCAAAGGAACGGGTTTTTTACTGGGTAAGGTCTTCGGACCCGAAAAGGATATCTGGTTCCTTTTTTATTTCTGTAACATCATACAAATAAACTTTTCCGCTACTTGCATGCCTCATAAGTAATGTGGCGCGAAAAACATTATACCGCTCTATGTTGCCGTCCAAACCGAATATAGGTAATGCGAATCTGGATTCATACCTGTACCACCCATATTGGGCTTCTTTTTTGTGCTTAGTTTTCTTGTTCTCTTCCGATGATCTATTACCTGCGATATTTATCATCTCGGGAATGCCTTGAGAAGCATTCGCTTTGGCTTTTGCTACCGTGCCCCTTAATCTCTCAGTGTAATTTGAGTGCGCGTATTCATCTGGGAAATCGCCGCCTATATAGACTAATTCATTTCCATCGGCGATTTCATAAATTTCGCCGACAAACCTGCGTAGATAATTCTCAACTTCATCCCAATCAATTCCACGTTTCCCCTTAAACCGAATTGTGTTAATCCGCACCAAACGGTTTCCGTTTGCATCAGTCATTATCTCTACATCCCTTCTCATTGTTACCTCCTGCTTTTTATTTTCTGCTTTCCCATTATATTCCATATGTAAATATTTGTCAACAGCATTTTAAAATGAAACAACCTCCCCCGAAGGGGAGGCTGTTTGGCTACTAGCATGCATGACATGTTGTGTCAATAGCTCTAATGATACTCTGATTCGCTGAATACGCTTGTAGGGAACTTGAACTCAATATACGGCGAATCATCATAAAGGAAATTGCTTGTTGTTATCCAGAAATAATTCTGGCTTTCTTCAACTGCTGAACTTCCATTTAGGATTGAACCGCCAATTCTGCCGTTTACCTCAGAACCCGCATATGTGCACTTGAGTCCGTAGTTGTCGTGCTCAACTCCATTCTCTCCTTTACTTCTAATAGTGTATCTTACAGAATTAATATAATTTGTTCCAAACATTGCATCTTTCACGTTTTCGAGCAACGTATAGAGTTCTTCGGCTGTCGGTGATGCTCCACCGCTTCCCGGCCCTTCATTTAATAACCTATATGCAGTGGTATTGACATAGTGCCTCAGCGTACCGCTCGTTATTCTGACATCGCCCTTCTTTGATACAACAAGCATAGGTTCAATTTGGGAAGAAGCACTTCCATCAGATGCAAAAGTATAAACTCTGTCGTCCTCTATAACCGATTCATCATTTAGATACAGTATACCCGTAGGACTCTGACCGTTTCCGACTACACAAATGCTACCGGTCGCAGTTTCACTTAAGGCAAGAACGGAACTGTTCTTGTTGAACAGATGTCCTTCGATTCTGACATTGTCAGCGATGATATTACCGTTCGTGTTATTAAACTCAACTCTCTGACCTATACTGAGCTCGGAAGCCTCCATAAATGTGTACCGAGGAGTATCTTCACCATCGCCGAGCTGCACCAACAGGTTTTTAGCGCCTTCGCTTCTGAAGGATATTGAGTGCGAAGCCTCACTGTCAAAGAAACCCGCGCCCCTTATATATACGGCCCTTGTGCATGCTCCCGCAACTACGCTAAGCTGCGACGGAAGATTGGAGGTTTCAATCGACTGACCATCACTTCCCGTATCAATATATACGCTCACATACTGAGATTCAGAATCCCCGAGAATTGCAAAGATTTCGTCTATGGTCGCTGTGCCGGAATCCTGAAGCTGACCGTCCGAATATCTATATTGGGCATAATTCCCGTTTGTTTCGTCCTTTACAAACGCGATATCATACTTTGTCTTGTCTGTCCAATTCGCTCTGTTTGATTCATCAAAGAATTCGCTGCTTACGCTGCGATCTAAAATATAGGAATAACTAAATGAAAGCGATGGCGTCTGTTTGAGCTTGTAATTTGAAAGTTTCAAAGGCGAACTTTCAGGTTCCTGTGTGGTGTGGTCGCGGTATACGGTGAGGCCTGTTATATTCGCAGTATAAACTCGGTTAAGCTCTGTTGCCTCTACTCTCTCGTACACAGGTGCCAGTTCTGCTAACACTTCTCCTGAACTCTGTCCTCCTAAATAGAAAATCGCCATGCAAGTAACTTGCTTAAAGCTTCCGTCTTCACCGACAATTCCGGCTACTGCCACAGGTCTGTTGCTAACAGCAGCGCTTGTACTGTTCACTGCAATCTGAGCTTTTGAGCCAAACTCTATGCCCGACCTGATATCCGAAAGGAACCACTTTACGGTAACCTCTACCGGCTCTATCCTTGCTGTAAATTCGCCGACTTTAAGATCATCATTGCCGTCCTTTTGAATTGCTACGTAATAATATGTCTCGCTCTCGTCCACATCGGTAATTGTCGGTATGGTGCTACCCGCAAAACCCGCATAATTTTCTGTGAACAACGCGATGTCTTCGTCAACTGTCGCCATCGGCTCTCTGCTGTTCCATTCTTCGAGGAACGATTTCTGTACCTCATCGTCTACAAAGAACCAGAAATAATAATCAGTTCTCTGCACTTCGTTCACATTCGCAATCGGATGCGCATTTCCGTCGTAGACTTCGTTACATCCGGAAATCCAAGGTTCCTGCTCCGCAGAGCCACCGGAGTGTCCGCCGCTTGGCTTTGTCTGATCGCCCGCTGTCGCGGTTGTACCTGTGCCATCCTCGGATAAGCTGAGGGCGCTTGCGTTAGCTCCAGCCTCGTTCTTCACTTCCACATTTTCGAGTACCTTGCTCTCGGTGGTATCTGTGGTGGTGCCCTCTACTTTTGCCGCCTCTTGCTGTGCGGTCTCGATAGTCTGCTCGTTGAGGGTTTGCTCGATTGCCGCCTGAGCCTCGGCGTTTGCCTTTGCCGTGTCTAACTTTTCAGGCTCTGCGGTTACCTTTTCAATCTGGTTCTTTGCTTCCTGCGTGATGTCAAGCTTCTGTAGGAGTTCTGCCGCCTTTTCTATGATTTCTTCCGCCTTTGCAGCGAGTGCCTGAGTCGCGGAAACGCCGCTCTTGATGGCAGATGTCTCGATAATGCTTCGAACGGCGAAGTTGTCCATCGCGATCGGATTAGTGGAAATAGATACACCGTCTGCGGCAGTTTCAGTCTGGGCCTGCTGCCCCGGCTGCGTGCCTTCTGCAGGCTGTGTCGGTTGGCTAGGGTTTGTTCCTGCATTCAAATCAGTAAAGGACGCATTGAGCTCCTGGCCTGCAGCTATATTAAGCGTTGTGCTGGTGCCTGCGAGACCTACTGCTTTTGACTGGGTGCTTCCCGAGAAGAGCTGCAGCTTTGCAATCTGTTCCAAAATCCTAGCAACGCCACTGGTTCCGCGGATACCGGTTGTCATATTTCCGGTCTTGATGTTCATCGACTCATTTCCGGAAAGCTTTTTGTCTACATCAAAATAGATTTCGCCACTTTTTAGGTTAAGCTCAATCTTTTTGTTGGATTTTTCAACCTTTACCTTTGTGTTCTGACCGAGCTTGATGGCCTTTGAGTCATCGAGCGAAATGAAGCAATACGAAGCCGCGGCTGTCTTGATTGTGTAGCCGTTTAGGAGTTTCGTGTCTACCTTTGCCGCAATTTCCTTGCCCTTTTCGTTAGTGACTGTTACCGTACCGTCGGTGCCCGCGATTTTCATCGTGGTTGCCTCGGTGCTGTCAGCCGCAAAGGTCAGACCCGTGCCGCCTATTACCATAGTGAAAATCATGGCCAGTGTCAGTAATAAACTTAATAATTTCCTCATATTACACCTCATTTATGAGATTAGTTTGCAGGTGCAAATGTGCCTGCCGGGTGAGGGAATTCGATTTCCACAAACCACACATCAGCTTCGTAATTGTACAGAGTATTTTCGCCCGTAACAAAGAATGTTCCGGCACCAAAATCTTCAGCATCGTTGAACACTCTATTGTCTCCTTCAAGTCTTGCGCCTAATACTGTGCCGCCGCCTGAGTAATTGCACAGCACTATACCGTCATAGATAGGTTCAGTCATTGCGCCTCCTTGGCTGCCTCGAGCAAAGCTGTAATTCCCGGTATTACATTCTATTCTTTCAGTTCCCTGTACGCTGAAAATCGCACGCGCAATTGTTTCAACTTTTGAATTTGCTTCTTCCGGCAGCTCCGCGTCGTTAGTAAGGCTACGCCGCAAGTCTCCACCCCAGAGTTTCATTGTGCCACCGGTCTCCACTGCATATGTTATACGTCCGCCTGTCAGACTTGCATTGCTGTTAATCTTAATCGGTCTCTTGTCCCAAATCATGCCACCGTCATACTGCTCTAAAACTCCGCGGTTTCGAATTGTTATAGGGCCGTTGCTGCCTGTCGCATCTTCGCTTATATATATCCCGCCGTAGTTTTCAACATCACCGAGTATAACCATGCTGTAACCTAATGCAATTTCACCGAAATTTGTAAATGTGGCTTTTGAATCGATATAAATGTTTTGCACATTTTCAAGAATTGTCGTTACATCACTTTCACTTGAACCCAGCTTTAAATACAACTCGCCGTTGGTCCCGGTTGCATTTGTAATTACAGATTTGCTACTATTCAAGTCAAAGCCTGCGCCGGAAATGAAAACAGCTCTGTTAAAGCTGCCTGTATTGATGTTCATATCCACATCAACCGGCCTTATCGTTTCGCCCGTATCAATATACACACTTGCATAAGATGTCGTATTCGCAAGAACGGCGACTATGTCTCCGACGGTGCAGCCTGCTTCGCTTCTTACGGTATCACCCTTGAAATATTTGTCGTAGACAGGAATCGGCGGTGCATCCGAACTGGTCGGATCCGACTGCGTGCCATTTGCCACAAATGCTATATCATAGCTGCTGCGATCTTCCCAAGAGCCCGTTGAAAAGAATGAACCATTAACCGTGCTCGGTCCGGTTGAACCCGTGCCGCCCGAACCGGTGCCGCTGCCGGAAACAGTATAGCTATAGGTTTTATTTGTGCCCGGCCAGTAATAGTTGTCGGTTTGAGTTACGCCGTAAAGCGGGCTGTCAGAGCTTGCTCCGGAAATTATTGAGCTTACCTGGGCTGTATAATTTCCGGCTCCGGTAGGAGCAATGCCTGTCATAGCCGGTGCAAAAGAAACCTCTTGGCTTACTCCATCTGTGGTTAAGGTGTCTGTGCCGGCAAATAATTCCGTCCCGGCCGGGATAAAGGTTTCTGTGCCACCGCTTGTTTGCATTACGCCGATCACCGGTCTAACCGGAATTGCAGTCGTTGCAGTTGGATAAACTGCTCCCTGAGTTGCATATGTGTAAGCATTACTTTCAAGCACCCATTTTACAACAAGTTCTGCCCTGTTTACGTTCGCGTTGAAAGAGCCCTTGTGGACTTCCTTGTAGTTGTCATTCTTGACTGCAAAGTAATAGAAAGTGCCGCTCTGATTTACATCTCGGATTCTATATTGAGAGCCGTCTGATGTAACAACGCCGTGCTGCACTCCGGACAGTGACTCCAAAACTCTTCCGCTAGCCTCGTCTTCGGTATATTCCTGTTCAGATTCGGTAAGGCGTTTCACCGCCAAATCGTATTCTTCCTGGAGGCTCTCGTATATTCCTGTATAAGGTCCGTTCGGATCGTCATTTTCTTTTGCCTTAAACACCCAAATAGAGTATTGCTCGAGCTGTGCCCTGTCATCGCTTTCCATCAAAGCCAGAACATCATGCGACTCCCCGTCATACGTGCCCGTATAGCCTTGCAGCCAGCTTGACGACTGCGAGCTGCCGCCGGAACTGCCGCCGGAGTGGCCGCCTGTGCTCGTCTGTGGGCTTTGTGTAGCAGTTGTGCTTGTGCCGTCATCTGAAAGCTTTAATCCACCTGCATTTGCTCCGCTGCCTGCCTGAACGTCTACCTTTTCGAGAGCCTTGTCATTTGTTTTTGTACCCTCTACCTTTGCCGCATCTTGCTTTGCGGTGTCAATTGTACCTGTATTTGTAAGCTCAGCGAGTGCTGCCTGCAGCTCTGCGTTCTGCTTTGCGCTATCGAGCTTTGCAGGGTCTGATGCCGCCTCGGCAACCTGTGTTACCGCTGCCTGTGCCACACCTGCCGCTACGAGAGTTTGTGTAAGTCCTTCGCCTACCTGAGCCACAATCTGCGCGGTGCCTACAGTCAAAGCCTCACCGGCAGACATACCTGTCTTGATAGCTGCCGCTTCGAGTACGGCTCTCGCGCCGAACTCGTTTACAGCGAGGGCTTGAGTTTCGAATCTAGATGCCGTTGTTTCTCCGCCCCCCTTTGGAGCTGCCGCTATTGCAATCTGTTGACCGGCCTGTGCCGTTATCGGACCTGGAGTCTTTATTGGATTGATCTTCGCACCGGATCCCGGAACCGCGCTCAGCAGTCTGCCCAGCAGCGACTTGAGCGAGGTTGGATTGTTTTCCTTTACCACCGTAGAACCGGAGAACAGCTGGAACAATGTGTTTGAAGCGGTCTCCTGTGGCTTTATGCCGGATGCATCCGGCGTGATGCTGTACATATTGTGCGATACAATCGTGACACCACTCGTTCCGCGGATGCCGGTTGTCATGTTTCCGGTCTTGATGTTCATGGATTCGTTGCCGGAAAGCTTTTTGTCGACATCAAAATAGATTTCGCCGCTCTTCACGTCGAGCTCAATCTTTTTGCCGGATTTTTCAACCTTTACCTTTGTGTTCTGACCGAGCTTGATGGCTTTGGAATCATCAAGCGAAATGAAGCAATACGAAGCCGCGGCTGTCTTGATTGTGTAGCCGTTTAGGAGCTTTGTATCCACATTTGCTGCGATGTCTTTACCCTTGTCGGTCGTGATTGTAACCGTACCGTCGGTACCTGCGATTTTCATCGTGGTTGCCGCAGTGCTATCCGCCGCAAAGGCAAAGCTGCTGCCGCCTATTACCATGGTGAATATCATGGCAAGGGTTAATAATAAACTGAAAAACTTTTTCATTTTCACACCTCATCCGTCACCTTCGGTGACACCTTCCCCTCGAGGGGAAGGCTATACAAAAAAGTCTAATAGGCGCAGGGATTGCGCCTGTTAGACTTTTATAACAAAACTTAAATTGTTGAGAGGTTGAGCAGAATCTGTGCTACCTCGGCACGTGTTGCCGTTGCGTTCGGTGCGAGGTTACCGTCCTTGCCCTTGATTACGCCTTTTCCGACAGCCCAAATGACTGCATCCTTTGCCCAGGATGCAACCTGTGCGCTATCAGGCATTGCGTTAAATGCATCTGTCGCAGCCTTGTCAGCCTTGACATCCATCTTCATCATCTTCGCATAAGC
>JAEEGU010000035.1 GCA_016280485.1 Bacillota bacterium
ACGCCTATTCCGCACAATGGCTGCAGACCACCAAAGAGAAGAAGAGTCTAATTGAAGGGAGGAGTAAAAGAAAATGGCAAGATATACAGACGCTAGCTGCAGACTTTGCAGAAGAGAATGTCAGAAGCTGTTCCTCAAGGGCGAAAGATGCTATTCACCTAAGTGCGCTCTTGAAAAGAGAAGTTACGCTCCCGGTCAGCACGGTCAGAGCAGAAAGAAGTCTTCTGAGTACGGATTACAGTTAAGAGAAAAGCAGAAGTGCAAGAGATTTTACGGACTGCAGGAAACTCAGTTCAGAAACCTCTTTGACAAGGCTGAAAGAAAGAAGGGTATCACAGGTGAAAACCTGCTGATCCTCCTCGAAACCAGACTTGATAACGTAGTATTCAGACTGGGCTTTGCTTCATCAAGAAAGGAAGCAAGACAGCTTGTAACTCACGGCCACTTTACAGTAAACGGCAGAAAGGTTGATATCCCTAGCTACACTGTAAAGGCAGGCGATGTTATCAAGGTAAAGGAAAGAAGTGCAAACTCTCCTAAGTTCAAGGAGATTAAGGACATGACCATCAGCGTACCTAACTGGGTAACAGTTGATGTAGAAAAATTGGAAGGCAAGGTTGTTTCCATTCCTACAAGAAGTGAAATCGACACTCCTGTAGCAGAACACCTTATCGTCGAGCTCTACTCAAAGTAATCGTTTGGCTTAAAAAAGTAAAACAGGTTATTTGGGAAAAAAGTAGGAGGTTTTTACATGATCGAAATCGAAAAACCAACAATTGAATGTTACCACTCAGAAGAAGATCCCAACTACGGAAAATACGTGGTTGAACCTCTTGAGAGAGGTTACGGCACAACTTTGGGTAATGCACTCAGAAGAATCCTTCTGAGCTCACTGCCGGGTGCCGCAGTTACATCAATCAAAATCGACGGCATTCTTCATGAATTCTCGACGATTCCGGGCGTCAAAGAGGACGTTACGGAGATAATTCTTAATCTCAAGAAGCTTGCAGTTAAATTAGAAGGAGACAATACCAAGAGAGCTGTTATTAACGCAGTAGGTCCAAAGGAAGTTACCGCAGCAGACATCGACGGCGGGTCCGAGTTAAAGATCTTTAATCCGGATCTTCACATCGCAACTCTCGAAGAGGGTTCGAGCCTCGTTATGGAGCTCAACTTCGCACGCGGTCGCGGCTACGTTGTAGCAGAGCAGAACAAGACAGACGATACACCGATTTCGGTTATCCCTGTTGACTCCATCTACACTCCGGTTCGTAAGGTTAATTACACCGTACAGAACACAAGAGTCGGCCAGGTTACAGACTATGACAAGCTCATTCTCGAAATCTGGACAGACGGTTCCATTCATCCGGATGAGGGCGTTTCCATCGGAGCAAAGATTATGCAGGAGCATTTAGACCTGTTCATCGATCTTACTCAGAGCACAAGAGACATTGAAATCCTCACAAAGACTGATGAAAATGGTGAAGGTACGGAAATCCTGAAGAAGACGATTGAAGATCTTGAACTTTCGGTTCGTTCTTACAACTGTCTCAAGCGTGCTTCAATCAACACAGTTGAAGAGCTTACGCACAAGACCGAAGATGAAATGATGAAGGTGAGAAACCTTGGTAAGAGGTCTCTTGACGAAATCAAGAAAAAGCTTCAGGAGCTCGGTTTGAGTCTCAAGCCAAGCGACGAATAGAACAGAAAGGAGGCACTACGATGCCAGGATATAGAAAATTGGGCAGACCTTCCGCTCACAGAAAGTCCATGCTGAGAAACTTAGTAACAGACCTTCTTCGTGAAGGCCGCATTTCCACCACGGACTGCAGAGCAAAGGAAGCCAGAAGAGAAGCTGAAAAGCTCATCACTATCGCAAAGCGCGGAGATCTCCACGCAAAGAGACAGGCTATGGAATATATCTTTGACGAAGATGTTGTTAAGAAGCTCTTCGACGAGATCGCTCCAAAGTACGCAGACAGAAACGGTGGTTACACCAGAATCTTAAAGCTCGGTCCTAGACAGGGCGACTGCGCAGAGCAGGTATTCCTTGAACTTGTATAGCATAGTTTAGGTTTTGTGGCTAAGAGGTATAAAATACCTCTTAGCCACTTTTTTTTCGGGCATTTTTATGGTAAGATGTAAAGTGGAGTGCTGTGGACATAGCGGCGCTCAAATGTAGCGAAAGCAGTAAAGCAGGTAAAGTAATGGACGCAAAATTAATTTGTGATATCAACGATCCGAACAGGTTCAAATGGATGGTGGGCGGATTCGAGGAGATATTCGCAGAGTTGCAGATGCAGGTTTGGGTAAAGGACATATCGGGCAGATACCTTTACGCAAACGAGATTATGAAGATTGCCGATGACATGGTGGATGTAGACCTGATAGGCAAGACGGACGAGGAACTCTATGACGAGGAAATCGCAGAGATTTTTATCCGTCTCGATGAAGAGGTCACAATCACCGGTGAGAGAATCATATCGACATACGAGCTTCCGAGCGGTACATACGAGGAAGTCGTAAAGATGCCGATTTTTAACACCTTCGGCGAAATGGTAGGAATCCTCGGCTATTGCAAGGATGTCACCGCAGAGAAGCTTCTCGGCGAGCATTCGCGCAGAGTTGCGGAGGCAGAAAAGAAGTTTAAGGCAATTTACGACAATGTACCGGTGGGACTGATTGTATACGACATAGACAGCGACCACACGGTAATGTATAACGAAAAATTCGCAGAGCTGTGCCTTTATACGCATGATGAAATCATGGTCATGAAATGGATGGACTATGCGTACCTGGGCAAGGGCAACGATGAAATGGCGGAATATGTCAACAAGCTGAAGGACGGTAAAATAACCGAGTTCACACTGGAGCGCCAGCTGGTGCGCGGTGACGATTCGCTGGCATGGTTCAACATGCACTTTGTAAGCTATCCTTCGGATGAGGACAATCACCACATGCTGCTGTGCATGCTCGAGGATGTAACTCACGAAAAGGAAATCAAGGCAGAGCTTGAACGCATCAGCTTTACGGATGAGCTGACAGGCCTCTATAATCGTGCATGGAGCGGTAAAATCGCGCCTGAAAGGATGAAGACGCTGAAATATCCGTTATCCATAATTATGGGTGATGCGAACGGACTTAAGATTTGTAACGACACCTTCGGCCATGTCGAGGGCGACAAGCTGATTGCTGCCGCGGGTGCGGTATTTAGGAAGTTCGCAAACGAATACGGCGACTTTGCAATCAGAATGGGCGGCGACGAGTTCCTCGGTGTGTTCTCCGGAGTCGACGCAAAGGAGATCAGCGGTATAGAGACAGCAATGCGTAACGAAATCCGAAATATGAGCACAGGCTTTATGGACTATTCGGTAGCGCTCGGCTCGGCGACAATAAAGCATAAAAACGAAATGGATTTCGATTCTGCGGTTCTGGCTGCAGAGGAGAAAATGTACAATAACAAGCTGATTGAATCCCGCGACCTTGCGGACAAGATCATCGACAGAATGATAACGCTACTCCGGAGAGACCCTCTCGAGGCGAGCCACATGAACAATGTGGAACACTATGCTGAGAGAATGGCGCAGGTATTGGGGCTTAACAGCATCCTCACTTACGAGGTAGTGACGGCGGCGAGGCTGCACGACATCGGAATTGCGGCATGCGGAAGTATGCGAGAAGAGCCGGGCAAGCCGATACTCGGCGGCAAGGATTTTGATGAGACAGGCATACTTCGCAAGCACTCGGAGATTGCCTACAGGCTGCTCCACTCATCGCGCATTTACAGTAACCTCGCGGATTTCGTGCTCTACCACCACGAAAACATTGACGGCAGCGGCTATCCGAACGGGCTCAAGGGCGAGGAAATTCCTATGCAGAGCCGAATCATCAGAGTGGTCGATTATTACGACGCGCTGACAAATCCGCGCTTTGGCAGGAATTACACGCAAAAGGAAGTAATCGAGGAGCTCAGAAAACGAGAAGGAATACTCTTTGATACGGGATATACGGAGATGCTCATAAACGAGCTGATTTTACAGGGCACAATTTAGAAGGGGAGAAAACACAGATGGCAATAAAAGTAGAACTTGAGGCGGCACTTGCGGGAAATGCCGAGAATACAAAGGAAAACCGAAAACAACCGATGAGCCTGCCGGAAAGACTGGCTATGCTCGAGATGATTCTCGACAAGCTGCCCTTTGAGATTTGGTACAAAAATACGGCGGGTGAATATCTCTATGTAAACAAGAGCTTTGCGGACAATATAGGCAAAAAGCCGTCAGATTGCATAGGCAAAAAGGATATAGACGTATTCGACGAAATCGAAGCGACGCAGTATCGCCAGGGCGACTGGGAGTTCCTTTTCGGAGGTGATCCACACGCGCAGCAGTACAAAACAAGCGACGGCAGAATGTCGATGGAGTTCAAGGCTGCCGTAAGCGACGAAAGCGGAAAGTACGACGGCATTGTGGGATGTGATATCGAGAGCAAGCTCGACGAAATACAGGCTCTCATCATGGCGGATGCGAAATCGGCATTCCGTACGGTTTTCGAGGGCGCACCTTTCGGAATGGCAATTTACGTGAACGAAAATCCTGTTCCTAATGATGTAAACGCAAAGTTCTGCGAGCTTCTCGGAATTAGCAAATATTCTGCGCTGAACACTGATTGGAGATTTTTAACGCACCCGGATGACATAGAAATGAACGAAAAGCTGCTTGAGAAATTTAAAGCGGGTGAGATAGATTCGTTCGAGCTCGAGAAGCGTTTCCTGCGTGCGAACGGGACGCCTGTACCTGCAAAAATCAGGGTACATCGCTTGTTCTCGGATGCAAACAGTCCGACCATGAATCTCTGTATAATAGAGGAATTGAAGTAACAGATGGCAAATTTAGAGAGCGATATCATACGCGCTGAAGAATTGACATTTGAATATTTAACTGAGGACGGCGGCGGACTCCATCACGGCGGCAGAGCCATAGACGGTGTCACGTTTTCCGTGCAAAAGGGCAGCTTTACCGCCATCATAGGCAGTAACGGGAGCGGAAAGTCCACCCTTGCAAAGAACATGAACGCGCTCCTGTTTCCGACCGGAGGCAAGCTTTATGTGGATGGCCATGATACTACGGTCGAGGAGTTTCTTTGGGAGATACGCCGCTGCGCAGCCATGGTATTCCAAAATCCGGATAACCAGCTCGTCTCGACTATAGTGGAGGACGATGTTGCCTTCGGACCGGAGAACCTCGGCATTACGCCCGGCAAAATCCGCGACAGAGTCGACGATGCGCTGAGGGCGGTTGGAATGTACGAGTTCCGCAAGAAAGCCCCTCACATGCTTTCAGGCGGGCAGAAGCAGCGCATAGCCATTGCCGGCGCGATTGCCATGCATCCTGACGTAATCATAATGGACGAGCCGACTGCAATGCTGGACCCGAAGGGCAGACGCGCAGTCTTGGAAATCGCTCACACATTAAACCGCCGGGGCATGACCATAATCCTCATCACACACTTTATGGAGGAAGCAGCCTCCGCCGACAGAGTCATCATAATGGAAAAGGGCAAAATCGCCATGGACGGTACACCGTCGGAGGTTTTCTCCGATGTTGAGCGCCTTCGCGAAATGAGCCTCGACATTCCGGTTGCAGTAGACATAGCAAAGCGCATGCGCGATGCGGGAATCGATGTGCCAAAGGAAATTGTGACTGAAGAGGCACTTTCTGATTTTATAGCAGGTAAATATGATAAAGGTTGAAAACATCACTCATATCTACGAAAAGGGGCTGCCCGACGAAGCGGTGGCACTTGACGATGTGAGCTTTACAATAGAAGACGGTAGCTTTACCGGTATAATAGGCCATACGGGAAGCGGCAAATCCACGCTGCTCCAGCACTTAAACGGCCTCTTAAAGCCGGACAGCGGCCATATATTCGTGGGTGGCACGGATATTACGGACAAAAAGACCGATATGCTGGCGATACGCCGCAAGGTGGGTCTGGTGTTCCAGTATCCTGAATATCAGCTCTTCGAGGAAACGGTGGCATCCGATGTGGCCTTCGGACCCAAGAACCTGGGGCTTACCGATGAAGAGGTGCGCCTCCGCGTAGAGGAGGCTCTCCACCTGGTCGGACTCGACATAGCCGAGTTTGGCGACAAATCTCCGTTTGAGCTTTCGGGCGGACAGAAAAGAAGAGTCGCAATCGCAGGGGTTGTGGCAATGAGACCCGAGGTCCTGATACTTGACGAGCCGACGGCGGGACTGGATCCTCAGACACACAGAGATATCCTTGATATGATATCCGAGATACATAGAAAGCAGCGCAATATCACGATTCTCGTTTCGCACAATATGAACGATGTGGCAAACCTGTGTGACCATGTGCTCGTGATAAACAAGGGAAAGCTTGTAATGGACGGAACGCCCGAAGAGGTTTTCGCAAAGGCCGACGAGCTTTCGGAAATGGGCCTTTCGGCGCCGCCTGCCGCAGAGTTTCTGCGGAGCCTTAAAAAAAGAGGCGTAAATATAGAAAATATCCCACTGAGTGCAGAGGCAGCGGCCGAAGAAATCATAAAGGCGCTTTCCAGGGGATAAATCGGAGATAACACATGATACGCGATATCACTCTGGGTCAGTATTTTCAGGGAAACTCCCCGATACACAGATTAGACCCGAGGACAAAGATTATAGCGACAATTTTATATATAGTGATTCTGTTTGTGGCGCAAAATGCGCTCGGCATGGCCATTGCGGCTGCGGCACTCATCACTGTCGTTGCGATGTCAAAGGTGCCTGTCAGCTTTATTCTGCGCGGCGTGAAGCCGATTTTTATCATAATCATATTCACGTTCCTGCTCAATCTTTTCATGATTCCGGGCGAGCCGCTTTGCAGTATCGGGCCACTTACGATTACGCATGAGAGCCTAAGGCGCGCATCCTTTCTTGCGACAAGGCTAATACTTCTCATTTTCGGTGCATCGCTTCTGACCCTCACCACAAAGCCTATCGGCCTCACGGACGGCATAGAGAAGATGCTGTCACCGCTCAGAAAAATTGGCGTGCCGGCACATGAAATCGCAATGATGATGACAATTGCACTGCGCTTCATACCGACACTCCTCGAGGAGACGGACAAAATCATGAAGGCCCAGCAGGCAAGAGGCGCAGACTTTGAAACCGGCAGCCTGCTTAAGAGGGCGAAGAGCCTGATACCGATTATGGTACCGCTTTTCATCAGCTCCTTCCGCATAGCTCAGGACCTAGCCATGGCAATGGAAGCACGCTGCTACCGCGGAGGCGAGGGCAGAACCAGAATGAACGCCATGCAGATGGGCAGGCTTGATGCGGCAGCATTTGCCGCGCAGGCAGTTTTTGCGGCACTTATTATAGTTATAGGGCACTAAATAGGCAATGAGACAACGCAGAGTAAAAAATCTCGACGAAAAGCTCACGGCTCTTTCGTCGCATGTAATAGAAAATCCGGAAAGCTATAGGGGCAGATGGCGCGAGGTTTTCGGCAACGACAACCCGATATATCTCGAGCTTGGCTGCGGCAAGGGAAAGTTCATATCCACGCATGCCGCAAAATATCCGAAGCGCAATTTCATCGGTGCGGAGGGCCAGCCCACGGTCATCCTGAGGGCGCTTGAAAAGGCGGAGGCGCTTGGCGGAAATAACCTCTTCTTCATCTGCGGTTTTATCCGCGATGTGAGAGCGTATTTTGCCCCCGGCGAGCTAGCGGGGGTGTACCTTAATTTCTCCGATCCGTGGCCGAAATCAAAGCACGGAAGGAGACGGCTTACCTATCACGAAAAGCTGACCGCTTATACGGAAGTGATGCGTGAGGGTGGATTTATCGAAATAAAGACTGACAACGAAGGACTTTTCGAGTTTACACTCGAGGAAATAGAGGCGGCGGCCTTAAGGACAATTGAAATGACGCGGGATTTGCACGCCGAGGAAACGGTAATCGAAAACCTCGATGCCCGCGACATCACCACCGAATACGAGGACAAATTTGTAGGTACGGGGAAGAATATCAATTATGTCAAGGTACAGGGTTAAAACAAAAAAGAAGAGTGGTATGCAGACTATACGGTCGAATTACGGCCTGTTTCAGAAGATCTTTATAGCACTTTCTTTTTTGGTGCTTTTGGCATTTGCAATCGTTGCAGTGCTCCCATTCGAGGGGCCGAACCTCCGCTATCAGAACGACTCGGAGTTTCTGACGCCGTGGGTCTATACGGACGATTCCGGCAGCGACCCTGCGGAAATAACGCTTCCGCATGCTTTGGCGCTCAGCGCTTCGCGAACCGGAGCGAGCATAGTTAACACACTTCCTGCCAATATAAGAAACGGTGACAGGCTCTACATAAACCTAAAAAACTCCACCGCCAAGGTAACCATAGGCGGCCGGGCAAGACCTCTCGTGAATCCGGAGGAGCAGACGGGCAGGCTCTACAGCGTACCTCAGAACTCATGGGCGATAGTGGAGCTTACTGCGCTTGACGCAAACAATATCGTGCGGATTGAATATAACCTTCCGCATATAGTAAACAGCACTTACATAGGCACGGTGCTCGTGGGGAGCCCTGCTATGTGCCTTGCAGCAATCTATGCCGACAACATAACTGTTTACATGGCGGCGATGATACTCCTTTTCCTGGGGTTCTTCATTTTCCTCTCGGGTGTCGTATTTTCAAAGGAGCCGGAGAGGAGAAAGCTGTCATCGCTTCTTTCAATTTATGCGATTTTCTATTCCATTGGAAAGTTCCAGTACTGCTCGCAGACGCTTTTGGTAGTTCGAAACAGCGATATGCTGATGTGGATATTCTACGTTATAATGGTGCTCCAGTGCCTGGGGCTGCTCCTGTTTGCACGTCAGACCTTCAGGATGCTGGCGCAGCAGCCGATTATCGAGAATACGTCATCCGTTGCAACGGTGGTACTGCTCGCATCAATACTTATCTTCACGATAATATCGCTTGTTTCGCCTATAGAGCTTTCGATTATCATGGCATTCATCCACATCGCGCTGATTGCCGTGGCGGTGTGGATTCTGCTCTATACAAGGCCGAGGATCATGCTTTTCAAATATCCGAGTCAGGCGCTCCTGATCTGCGCGCTCTGCCTGATAATACAGGTTGTGGATCTGATATCGTATCTGGCACCCGGCACATTCACGGTGCTGGCTACAGCCACCGCTATAGCAAATATAGTCGAAATCATGTGCGCATGGATTATGGTTCTCCGCGATATCTATGTTGGAATCGAGGAAAACCGCGCAATCCGCGAGCAGCTCATGGACAGCAAGGTGCAGCTCATGATTTCCCAGATCAGACCGCACTTTATCTATAACGTACTTAACTCCATCAACATCCTCATTCCGATGGATGCGGAAAAGGCGCAGAATATGGTACAGCAGTTCTCTCTCTACCTCAGAAAGAACATGAACGCCATGGAGGACTTCAGCCTCGTGCCGTTTAAGGACGAGCTCGAGCACATCAAGGCCTATGTGGACATCGAAAAGGTGCGCTTCCCTCGCATAAGTGTGGCTTACGAGATAGACGAAAGTAATTTCAGCGTGCCGGTTCTGTCGGTTGAGCCTCTGGTGGAGAACGCCATCAAGCACGGCGTGGCCCGTAAGCGTGACGGCGGAATGGTGACGATTCGTGCTTATCGAAGCAAGGATTATTATTGTATTGAAGTGAAGGATAACGGTGTGGGTTTCGATATATCAACCCTGGAGAGCGAACACAGCACATCGATTGGTATAAAGAATATCACATACCGTATAGAAACCA
The DNA here is from genome assembly GCA_016280485.1 of Bacillota bacterium. Taxonomy (GTDB): domain Bacteria; phylum Bacillota; class Clostridia; order Peptostreptococcales; family Anaerovoracaceae; genus UBA3871. Next base: position 9,800 of record JAEEGU010000035.1, read on the forward strand.
TGACAAAGGGTAACCTGTCCATCGCCAGCGAAGTCGGCGTGGGCACAACGGCGGTAATCAAGCTGCCGGCGGGAATGGTTTCGGGCAGTATTAACAGGAGTGGTGAGAATGAAAACAATATTGGTTGATGACGAAATATTGTCACTCGAATATTTCGCACAGGAAAGTGAGGGCATCAGCGACATAGAAATCGTGGGAAAGTTTGACTTCCCGGAGGATGCGCTTGAGTATGCCCGTGAAAACAGGGTGGATCTTGTCATATCCGACATCAATATGCCGGGGATGACAGGACTTGAGCTGGGGAAAAAGCTTAAGGAGTTAAATCCTGAAATCATCATCGTCTATGTGACAGGCTACGGCGAGTACGCGCAGGAGGCCATGGCGCTTCGTGCCGCAACCTACATCATGAAGCCTTACAACAAGGACGATATCGAGTTTGCGGTAAACAGGGCAAAGCTCCTCTATCGCGGAAACAAGTCGGGTATTTCGGTAAATACCTTTGGGCGCTTTAACGTGTTCTACCAGGGGAAGCCTCTTAATTTCAAGAACGCAAAATCAAAGGAGCTCTTTGCGCTCTGCATCGAGCACAACGGCAGCCAGGTTAGTCTCGAGGAAGCGGTCGACAAGCTTTGGGAGGATAAACCTTTTGCGGATCCCGTAAAGGCTCTTTACCGCAAAGCCGTAATGGAGCTTAAGAATACCTTAAAGACCGTGGGCTGCGAGGACATCATACAGACAGGGCGAGGCACCATCTGGGTGGATGTGGACCGAATCGATTGCGATTACTGCAATTTGGTGCGCAGCGACTATGAAAAGAATGACAATTACATGGGCGAGTTCATGGTGGAATACAGCTGGGCGGAGCCGACAAATGTAATGATTAAAAGGCTTATCATAAAAAAGTCAAAGGGTTAGACCGGTGATATGATAACCGGACAAGAAAATACAATTTTAGTACAATTTTTCGCAACTTTTTTCAAAAAAACATGAAATTTTTATCAAAAGTTACGGAAGAGTAACGCAAAAGTTACGGAAGTGTACATATCAGCCTCTAAAATATGAGTAGAGTCGTTATTTAGAGGCTTTTTGTTTGGAGGTATATTTTGGAGAAACTGAAGATCAAATCGGGATCGAAAATAACGACGATGCTGATTGAAAACGGCGAGTACGGAAAAGAGATGAAATCCTCGTTCGAAAAGAACGTTTCGGATTCGTCGATACTAATCACCATCCCAATCGTGGACGGCAAAAGAGCAAAGATCGGCGACATGCAGCCGCTGCTTGTTAAATATTCCATGGACGGCGTAGCTTACGCTGTGGAGGGCTACATCGACGATGTGGTAAAGCAGGGTGCGCGCCAGTACTGGAGAGTCAGAAAGACCTCGGAGGTCAGAGAGTTCTTCCAGCGTACCGACGTCCGCGTTCGTGCAAGACTCAATGTCACCTTCATCAAGAAGTGGTGGGATGTACACGGCGAGCCAAAAGAGGACGAAAGCATCGGCATGACCGAAGACATCTCCGCCGGCGGCCTCGCGTTTTACGAGAACACACCGCTTGCGGTAGGCGAAATCATCACCGTGAAGCTGCCGAAAACTCCAAGGCACAAAGAAATGGAGGGCCGCAGCGAGGTATGCTGGGTCCGCAGCACGGAGCCGGGCAACGCCTTCAAGCACATGGTGGGACTCAGATTCATATTCGAAGATCAGGCTGAAAAGGAAAGAGTGGCCAAATACGTGGCAACACTTCCAAAGTAAGCGTAGTTTTGATAAAAGAAGGGCTCGAGGAAAGGCTTATGAAAGAACCGCTTTCCCCGTACGTAGACCCGGAAGTGGTCAGCCGGCTGGCTGAGGATGAGGAATATACCGAGGCGGCGCGGAGTCTTCTCTTAAAGCGAAGGGCGCTCAAAAAGGCGGCGCGCAGAGTCACAAAGGCGAAAAAGATAACGCTGATTTTTCTGATACTCCTGCTTCTGCTGCTCACCACTTGTACGGCGTCGTACATACAGGAGAGGATGGGAAACTTCACCATCAACCTAAACAGAATAGACATGTACCGCCAGGGCATATCGCTCTGCGACACACCGGACTTTGCGGATCCTACCGCAAGACTGGTCGCGGAGATGGTAAAGAATGCGACAAACATTACGCTAACCGACCTGCCGGACAACATAGACATGATAGACGGTCAGCACAACGGCGCCGACTATATGGCTTACACGTTCTACATCAGGAACGCCGGTAAGGAAGCAATCGACTACTATGTGACAATTCCTGTCGAGTCCCAGAGCAAGGGCGTAGACAATGCGGTCCGCGTAGTCCTCTACAGCTCAGTAAAGGGCGGGCGCGAGGTTTACGCAAAGCGTGCAAAGAACGGGAAACCGGAACCTGACACGATACCGTTTGTAAGGGATGATGTGGTAATAAACGAGCTGGTGAAAAATTTTGAAGTCGGCGAGGTCCACAAATACTGCGTAGTCATCTACCTTGAGGGCAACGACCCCGAGTGCATAGACAACATAATCGGAGGAATGATTCGTTTCTCGATGAACTTCAACGTTAAAGATCCTATTGCCGACAGGTAAGGGGTTAAATAAAAAATATTTTAATGAAAGTGTTAAGGAGGAGACAAAAATGACTAACACTAAGAAACAGTTAATGACAGCAATTGCAATGCTGGTGGTGGCAGCTTTAGCCCTCGGAACATCGACCTACGCATGGTTCAAGGCGAACACTGAAGTAATTGTTGAGAGCATGACTTTCTCAGCTCAGTCCGTAGAGGATGTTCAGATTGCACTCGCATCGCATACAGCTGCAACAAACAAGTGGGATGGTAGCCTTTCAGCTAACCAAACCAATACAACGGCAAGTGCATTCAAAACAGTCATCTTAGCTAGTGATGTTCTGGCTCTCTACAATGGCCTTGACGGCGGAGCTGCAACGCTTACAACCGGAGCTCTCAAACCTGCTTCAACAATTAATGGCTCCACATTCTTTACTTCGAAGACAACTGATAGCGCATGGGCCCTCGATGGTGTTTACAAGGCAAAGGAATTTGATTCTGTAACAAATGTAAGGCAGGACTGTGTAAAGGCAATTCCTCTTTATATCAAATCAAGTTCAAACACTGCTATTTATTTTGATAAGCTGAAGACAACTGTAACAGGAAGCGCATCACCGGCAGTAAGAATTGGATTTAAGCCTCAGGATGGCTCAACTATAATTTGGGAAGTAGATAAAGATGGAACTATTGCAAACCGTATGGATACAACTTTTGGTAATGCCGACGGACTCAGCACTGCTATTGAGGCAGCAGACGGTACAATAGGCACAATTTCGGGAAGAGTTCAAGCATTAGATGGCAGCACTCCAATCTTTACCCTTACAGCAGGTCAGCCAAAGTTCTTAATGGTTTACATCTGGCTTGAAGGCTGCGACTATGACTGTGTATCCGGAATTTCCGCAAACGATCTCACAGTAAACCTCGCGTTTACTTCAAAGGCTAACTAATTTTGCAATTAAATTGCTAAGGCAAAACGAAAGTGAAAAATGATGAAAATAGCAGTAGAAAATAAATCAAAACTCTATATAGCATTGATTACTACGCTGATTTCGCTTATAATATTAGTTACGGGTACGTATGCTTGGTTCACACTTTCCCTTTCGGGAAAGGTCCAGGAAATGGAGCTCAAA
>JAEEGU010000036.1 GCA_016280485.1 Bacillota bacterium
AGCTCCCTGGCCTCGAGGCAGTCATCAATAGATTTGACAACATTCGCCGTCAGCCCGTCCTTTCCAATATATACAACCGGGTCCAGACGATTCGCCAGTCCCTTTAAGTAACTTCTCTGCTTTCCTGTCAGCATATCTTTGCTCCTTTATTTAAATATCTTTAATTCCGATTCGGCCCTCTCAAATGCAACCCTATAGGCCCCGAGGATTTCCTCGCACTCTATTGCAATCGCACGGAAAAGCGGAATCGGCGGCAAATCGCCCTTTGCCTTCCACTCAAATATGCAGTCCGTGTACTCCTTGCGCTCTGAGACCTTTTCCGCAGAGCGGAATTCCTCTTCATCGCCGTCCATGTAAAAGCACCCGTCGTTGTCGTTCTCGGCCGGGCAGCCGCCCTCCTTGCCGGTTCCGCTGTGCGCCAGCCTAAGAAGATCAAACTCAAATTCGGTGCTCCCATCTTCCCTTTTAACCGCGATACTTGTCGACATACTGTCCCAGTTGCCCAGGTTCAGCCAGCCGCGCTTCCCCGCATGCGCCACGGGAGTGTTCAGCTCAATATAGCTGTATGTCGCGCCCTGCTCCGCTGCCTTGCTGTCCGTCAGGATTTCCGCATTTATGCGAAGCACCGGCCGCAGCGACTCAAAGCCTTTAGGCAGCAATGCCTTTATTTCATCGTGATTCCCACGATAAGCCATCACAAATTGTTCTACTTTCATTAATCCACGCTACTCCCTTTCTGCCGCCATCGCACGCTTTGCCGCCTCTACCACATGCGATATAAGCACACAGCTTGTGACAGCACCGACGCCGCCCGGAACCGGGGTGAGCGCCTTTACGACAGGCTCGACCGTCTCAAAGTCCACATCGCCCGAGATGCCGCCCTTTGCCTCGTCCCAGTTGATGCCCACATCTATTATGGTCTGACTCTCTTTCGCATATTCCTTCCCGTAATAGTGGAGCTGGCCTGCTGCTGTAATCACGACATCGCAGAGGCTTGTGACCGACGCCACATCCTCTGTCTTTGTGTGACAGATTGACACCGTCGCGTCTCTGTGCATCAGCATCATAGCCGCGCACCTGCCAACGACAAGTGATCTGCCCACAACCGCCGCACGCTTTCCGCGAAGAGGCACCTTGTAATAATCCAGAACCTCGAGCGCCGCCTGCGCCGTACATGGCGGGAAGCCGACCTCGGAGTTGGTGAAAACTCCCGCAAGCGATCCGTCAGTGCAGCCGTCTATGTCCTTTGCCGGGTCCAGCATCTGTCTGGCTCTCTCGCTGTCGAGGTGGTCCGGAAGCGGCCTGAACATCAGGATTCCGTGTACGCTTTTATCCTCATTTAAATCGCGTAGCGCTTTGTCGAACTCTTCCTGCGTAACGTCTGCAGGAAGCACTACGTGCCGCACCGCAACGCCTACCGCTTCTGCCTTTTTGGTTGCGCCCTTTTCGTAGGAAAGGTCCTCCGGGCGCTCGCCTACTCTGAGTATTCCGAGCGTAGGCGCGAGGCCCACGTTTTTAAGCATTTCGACATCATCTGTCATTCTTTTGTTGATGGACTCGACCACCGGTGCGCCCTTTAAAATCTGCGCCATTTCTGCCTCCTGGGTTTCTGTATCATTATTATCGTTATCATTCTTTACTCTTATCACTTGAATATGATTCTAACACAGATTTTGTGTTTTTGAAAGGACGAGATATAGAAATCGGCGGAGGGCTGTGCGCACCCCCGCCGGTTTCTATTATATATATGCAAACTGGAAGATTACAGAGATAATATATAGTTTATGCGCTTTTGCACCTGTTCCTCGATGGCGGCAATGCGCCATTCCGGCAGGTCGATGGTGTCGCTGCGCTTAAATTTAAACCCTAGTAACCTACGTAGCTGTGCTTTTTGGTTGCGCCCGAGCGCTATGCCCAGGATATCGTCATAGCTCGTCCCGTAAGGTGTCGATCTCGCCTTTGCATATTCCTCGAGATTGTCGAAATCGCTGCGCTTCGCATAGCAGAAAAGTGAAACCCCGTTGTCGAAAATCGGAGCGGGCGATATGAGATTGCCCGAACGATTGTCGCGCAGCAACCCAAAGTCGCTGAAACGGCGGCTTTCGTTGTATATTACAGCATCGAAGATCAGCATGCTGCAAAGCTCGTCATAAAAGTCCTCGCCAAGCTCCCGGTAGTACTCGAGGCAGGCTTTAATGTCCTCACCGCGTATCAGGTCGCTCGCCGGCACAAAGGATGTGTCGATGTCTGTGAAAAGCTTGCACTTGCTGGAAAGTATGCCCTTCCAGTTTTCGAGCTCATACCGCACGGCGTGCAGGTTCATCTGCCGCGCAATCTGCGAGGCGTAGTATTCGCTGAAGGGCTCGGTGCCGGTGTTGGCAAAGCCCTCGGAGCCACCCTTGTAGAGAAGTATGTCCCCCTCGCCATAGCGGCGCCACGCCTTTCTGAGCTGGCCGTTTGTGGTAAGCTCCGGCGAAACTGTGAAGCGCTTGCTCTGCCGGCTGCTGCCCGTGTAGGCCGCATTCGTCAGCGCACCGTCAAAATAACTGTCGAAGAGGTTTATGTCATAAAAGCTTTCTGCATAATCCACCGGCGCGACCCAATAGCTGTCCGTAAGCGAGAGGCATTTGCTGGTATCCACGATGCCCTTGAGGTTACTTATTTCAAGCCCGAGGCACCGCAAAATGTCCGCAGCAAACTCACGACTACCCGGAAGCACACGCTCCGACAGCCATTCTATGATTCCGTTCTCGGAAGCGGACAGCCCCATTGGAAGCAGCTCGTGATTCTCCGCGTTTAT
>JAEEGU010000037.1 GCA_016280485.1 Bacillota bacterium
CGCAAGGACCTCGGACTTGACCCTGAAAAGACAAACGTAAACGGCGGAGCAATCGCTCTCGGTCACCCAATCGGTGCATCCGGCTGCCGTATCTTCGTAACTCTCATCCACGAAATGATCAGAAGAAACAGCCACTATGGTCTTGCAACCCTCTGCATCGGCGGTGGTATGGGTACTTCCCTCATCGTAGAGAGATAATAAAAACAATTACAGCAAGATAAATCCACCTTTAAAGGAAACGCGACTGACCGCTTGCGGCAGGCGACAAGCATATAATTCGGACGGTGTACCGCTTGGTACACCGTCTTTTTTCGTGATTTTTTGCTTTTTCGTGGAAAATTCTGACCATTTGTGCTATAATCTATTATGTATAAGTATCTTTAGAAACCAAAGGAAAACACCATTATGAACAAACCGCTGAAAAAAATCCTTGCTGCGAGCCTCTGTTTTACCGTGCTGCTTACATTTACAGCATGCGATTATGAGGGTGCGCTGGCATATTTTGACGATACATATGCTATCCTGCCTATCAGGAATGCGGACGATAACCCGACCTTTGACGAAATGGTGCGCTCCTACGTCCACTATGATTACGACGCATTTTCGCGCTATGCTGACAAGACCGAGGCTGCCATCCGGGCAGGCAACGAGCAAAAGGCAGAATATATGTATAAAAATCTGCGTGAAGCATGTGAGCAAATCTCAACATTGTACCAGATAGCAGAGCTTGAATATCGGTTGGATGTGACAAATGCGGTTTGGGCAAACGAAGACACCTACCTTTACAATCTGATGGATAAGGCATTAGGAAGAGTCTACGAAATAGAGGAGCTGCTGCTTGGTCATACAATAACCGAAGATGACGTTACAGAAACGGTATCGGAATTAACGGAAAGCGAAATTGTCAATGAATATTACCGCACATTGTTCTCAAATCCATATTCCGAGGATCCGGAGTTTTGGGAATATCTTTCAAATCTGCTGATGAAGGCAATCAGACTGCGGAATGCTGAAGCCGTGAACGAGGGCTATGCAAACTATATAGAAAAAGCTTTTGCGGACCCTTATGTCGTTCCATTTGGGAAAAGCGAGGCAATCAGCGAGATTTTTGCGGAAAGAGCATCGGATTACGCAAGATTAAACGAAGCCAACGATGCGAGTGAAGACTTGCATCAGGGTGAGTTTGACGGACCTGTGCGGGAACAGTTCCTTTCAGATATCGAAAGCTTTCTGCCGAAGGTAAGCGGTGATATGTCGAATCTTTTTTCGGATATGCAAAAAAGAGGTCTGATTGTAGCCGGGGACAGAGAAAATTCTGCGCAGGAAGGCGTGAGCTCTGAACTTGAGGCATATAAAGCACCTGTTATATATTTATATACCTATGGAGATGATTACAAAGAGCTTCGCCGAACCGTAGTACACGAGTTCGGACATGCCTATTCGCAGATGCTGTCGTTAAAAAAAGGAGTCGAGAGAGGTCCTTATTACAGTTCGGACATGGCAAGCGCAGAGAGCCAGTCAATGGGACTTGAGGGATTGTTTTATGCAAGCATTGCAGACAATTGCGACTGGGTTACTCCATGGGTCGATTATGAGTTTGCCTTTTTTCCGCTCAAAAACGTCGTTCAGTGCAGCATAGAAAACGAAATGGAACTGGCAATGTATGAAAATGATGATATGACGCCGGACGAGCTTTGCAAGCTTTATTCCAATCTCAGGGAAAAATACGGGCTTTCTCGTTCTTATGATGTCTCGGATCCCAAGAGATACTACTTCAAGTATGGTTTTCTGTTTATAACTCAATTTGTTGAATTTCCGCTTTATTTGAGAGATTACATTCCCGCAGGATTTACGGAGTTGCAGCTTATGCTGATGGCTGACAAGGATTTCGAAAAAGCGGCAAAAACCTATATGATTATAGAAAACTATGGGTCAGACGGAGAATACGGTTATGAGCACATGATGCGCGACGCGGGACTTGTTGATATCACCGACAAAGCCGCAGTCAGAGCGGCCATGAACGATATATTTGATTATTACAACGAATTACTCGAAAGGACAGGCTATGAAAATTAAACCCGGGCTAAACAAAATAATTGACGTTGTGCTGATCTTTGCATTGCTCGCAACGGCGTACGCGATGCGAATACAGCCTATCGGCACCTGCCTGATGGATGAAAATTCCTACCTCTACGCCATAGGCGCGCGCGAGGTTGTGAAGTCGCAGGACTACACGCAGTTCCTCGTGAAGCAGGAAGTACCGGAAGACGAGCTCGCCGCGATGGGCGAAGACATTGCCGAGGGCGAAGAAGCCGACACCGACGCCGACGCCGCAGCAGAAGAGGAAGAGCCGGAAGGCGTAGAGCTTGAAGACGGCACAATACTTACCGCACCGCAGGCAGAGGAAGTGAAGCCTATCGAGCGTGAATCCGACAAGTACCAAAAGAGCGGAATCGCGGTGTTTGCGGCACTTGCCACCCGCTTCCTCGACATACCGCTCTGGAACATGATTTACTATCTGTGCGCGTTCGTGTCGCCTTTGGCGCTGATCCCGATGTACCTCTTCGTGCGTCGGCGCACAAATCGCTGGGGTGGTGCGATGGCGGCGCTCCTTACGGCAACGGTTTCGGCTTATGCGGCGCACAGCATGCCCGGCCACTTCGAGCCGGATGCCTTTGTGTTCGTGTTCTCCGTAATCGGCATGTGCGCGATGGGCGAATCGGCGTTTTGCGACAAGCTCATAAAGAAGATACTCTATGCTCTTTTGGGCGTGTGCTGCTTTATGGTTCTGGCGCTGTTCTGTGACAACTATTACATTTACTACGTTCTCGGCATTTTGCCGGTGGCGGGACCGTTCGTTTACAATTTAATCGGAAAGCTGAAGGTTAAAGAGGGCGTGGTGAAGCATGCAATCGGCGGCGTTATGTCGGTAGTATTTATGGTCGCGGGCGCGTTCCTGCTCAATAAATACATAAATCCGCTGACCTTTGGCGATGTTATAACGCAGGTGTTCGGCGGCAGAGGCGAACAGGTTTGGCCGAGCACGGCGAGATTCCTCGGGTCCCTGCAGGGCACGCCGCTTATCGGTGGCGGCTTTATAGGGCTGTTCAAGCCGAACCTCCCGGGCGGGCTCAATCACCTCGGCGGAATCATCATCCTCATTGCGGGGCTGTTCTCGCTGATTGCGCTGGTTCTGGCGTTTATCAAAAAGAAGAATCCTGCGATGCGCGCGACTTCGCTCTTTGTTGTGATTTGGCTGATTCTTTCGATTGTGGTCACCATTCTCGGTGCGGGCTCGTCCCAGGTAATCACACCTCCGCTTATCGTAATCATCGGCCTCGGAATCGGCATGTTTGCGGAGAGAACGCCACGTGAAAAGATAATCAGACCTAAAAAGAAAAAGAAGAAAAAGGGAGCTTCCGACGAAGAGGGCGAAGGCGAAGAGGGCGAAGGTGAAGGCGGCGAACCAAAGCCGAGCAAGCTGGCTGCCATCGGCGCAGCGCTTACCGCAAAGATAAAGCCTCTCGCAAAGCTTCAGGAGTTCAGAGAAAAGCGCAAGGAAAAGAAGCGCTTAAAGGAAGAGATGAAGACAAAGCGCCGCAAGGTAAAGGTGGCGCGTTGGGTCGGAACCCTTGCAATGATAATCTTCCTGATGATTACGCCGGCCTACGGCGTATTTGCGCTGGCTCACGAGAAAAACTATGTGCCGGTCGAGTACCGCGAAATGGCGGCTTGGATCGACAAGAATCTCGAGTGGGATGCGGCGATTGTGACCTGGGAAGGCTACTCGCACTACATCGAATACACAACCGGCAGGAAGACAATACCGGACAAGAATTCACTGACCGACGAGTTCTTCTACATGCTGGGCAGAACCTTCATGACCACCGACTTCGACGACGCGGCGGAGCTGTGCTGCGAAATGACGGGCAAGCGTGACGGTACTTATGTACTGGTAACGCCGGATATGGTTCAAAACTCACCGGTTATAGCTTATTATGGCTTGTGGGACATCTTCAACAAGGTGGACGATGAAAGCCTGCGCCTGTTCGGAACTTGCGGGCCGACGACCTTGTCGAAGGGTACTCGCTACTATGCGGCGGTGAACGGCATTCCGGGCTGCAAGATTTCGATGGTTTACGACGGCACCGGCATTCATGCGGAGCTTGAAACCACGGATCCAACCATCGAGCCTGATTATGAAATCAGCAGATACATCCTCGTTCAGGACGGACATGTTATGTTCAACAAGGACCGCGAGGACATGAAGGAAGAAAAGCGTGCGGCAAAGGAAGCTGCAAAGCTTGCAAAGGAGCGTGCAAAGCAGGCGGCACTTGAGAAGCAGCAGGCAGAGCTTGGAGAGGCGGCTAAGAGCAGCTCGTCCCCTAGCACTTCCGGACGTTCGAATATAGTTCCGCAGAACGAAGTTGAGCAGACTTTGGCGGATTACATGCCTGCGGGCGCGGAGAGCAAGCGTACCGAGGTGCACGCACCTACGGTTTCCGAGCTTTCGCCGGAAATGCGCGAAATGTTCAGCGCGCAGGATCTTACGGGAACATCCGGCAAGAAGAATACTACCGGCACAGGCAGCGACGGCTCGAACTACAATACAGGCTCAAGCAAGAATACAACCACACCGGCAAAGACAGATGCAAATGTAATCGAGGCGACACCGGAGGCAATCGAGAATGCGGAGAATACCGCAGAGACCTCGCCTGAAGCAATCGATGAGGATTTCATCCCGGTATATCGCGGAACCTACGAAAAGCAGGGCATCGATTTCGGTGAGAATCCTGAAACCGACGGCTTGACGCTGTACGTTCTGAGGACCGGCGACCGCACATCGCTCGTGCTTTGCGACCCGCAGATTGCGAGATCGATACTCGTGCAGCTGATATTAACAGGCAGCGACATGCAGAACAGATTCCTTAATGTATATACCGGCGGCCTGTCGTTGTGGAAGGTGAACTAAAATCTTCCCCTCGAGGGGGAGACTGCCTTTTAGAAAAGCCTTTCCCTTGAGGGAGGAGACGGCCTTTTAGAAAAGCCTTCCCCTCGAGAGAGGAGACTGCTTTTTAGAAAAGCCTTCCCCTTGAGGGGAAGGTGGCACGATAGTGCCGGATGAGGTGGAAAAATAAAGATATGAAGAGGTAGTTATGTGGAATAAAGAGACTATACATGAATTGGTAACGGAGCAACGCGAATATTTCCATGGGGGTGAGACCCTGGACGTTTCCTGGCGCATGAAGCAGCTTTTAAAGCTGCGCCGCGCGGTGGAAAGTCATGAAAAGGAGCTCACTGATGCTCTTACCGCAGACCTTGGCAGAAGCTATGCCGAGGGGTATTTCTGCGATGTGGGAACCGTCATTCTAGAGATAAACGAAATCTTACGCGGCCTTAAAAAGTGGGCGCGTCCCGAAAAGCATTTCAGCGGGCTTCTGTGCTGGCCGAGCATCAGCACAAAGGTCTACAAAATGCCGTACGGCGTGTCGCTTATCATAAGCCCGTTCAATTTCCCGTTTTTGTTGTCGCTGGGCGTGCTGGCGGCTGCAATTTCCGGTGGAAACACAGCGGTTATTAAGACCAGCTCAAAGACGCCAAACTGTACAAAGGCTTTGCAGAATCTGATTGAGGAAACCTTTCCGTCAAAATACATCGCCGTTGTTGACGGCGGCCACGACATAGCGGATTTCTGCCTGGAGGAGCGCTTTGACAAAATCTTTTACACGGGCTCGCCTCGCGTGGGCGTGCACATCATGGAGATGGCGGCAAAGAATCTCACTCCGGTGACACTCGAGCTCGGAGGTGAGAACGGTAACTGGGCAGTAATCAGAAAAGACGCGGATTTAAAGGACGCGGCTCGCAAGATTGCATTCTTTAAGATGTGTAATTCCGGCCAAATCTGCATCAATGTAAATCAGGTCGCGGTGGCCGAGGAAGTGGCAGAAAAATTCCTCGCAGAGCTTAAAAATGCTATCGCATCGCAAATAGGCGATAATGCGCTTGAGAACCCTGAATACCCTAAACTGATTTCTGCCGACGCGTACAGAAAGTGCGCTGAAGAGGCAGAACTGTATCGCGACCGCATCGTATGCGGCGGCTTCGGCGATCCGGAGACGAATCGCTACGCGCCGACGGTAATTTACCCTGTGCGCTCGGATGAGCCTATAGCAAACCACGAGCTTTTCTGCCCGCTTTTGCCGGTAGTGCCTTTTAAGGACAGAGAGGTAGATTCTCTCCTTGACGAAATCGCGCGCAGAGAGCATGGCCTTGCATTCTATGTCTTCACAAAGGACATGGGATGGGCAAACCGTGTGATGTCAACCCAGCAGTTCGGTGGCGGCTGCATAAACGAGGTGTGCCTGCACCTGATGGTAAAGGGCGCGCCGTTTAACGGCACCGGCCATTCGGGTATGGGGTCGTATCATGGGGAATGGGGCTTCCGCGAGTTCACTCACCCGCAGACAGTCCTCCGCGGATCGACACATTTCAATCTGCCGCTCCGCGAGCATCCTTACAGCGGCCCGGAAAACGCCTTCAAAATGCGCCTCCTCCGCATGTTCATGAAATAAAAACAAAGCTTAGCGAAGCTTAATAAAATGGCGCCTACTCGGTAAACCTTAATTATTTACCGAGCCGGCGCCTTTTTTACAATCACCATGCGCAGCGGGCAACAGCAAAACTTAGCGAAGCCTAGTAAACCAGCGCCGCCCCCGGTAAATCCCCAATGTTTACCGAGGGGCGCCTTTTTTACAATCACCACGCGCAGCGGGTAACAGCAAAGAATATAAAAAAAGAAAACTAAAAATCAAGCAAACCTTAAATATTTGCTTGATATTTTTAGTTTATATGGTATAATATGTAAATAGAGCGGCAAGGGGCATGCAAATAAAGGACTGGACAAGCACTTTGAAAAGGTCAATGTATTGCTAAGAGAGCAAAAACACGCTCCTTAGCAATAGAAAACCCTGCTTGTTACCGCTCTAGAACCCCCAAAAAGGGCAGATATATTGCTAAGAGCGCAAAAATGACTCCCTTAGCAATAGAATTCACGGGGGTTGCGCCTGAAATCCCCGGTAAAAGGGAAAAATCTATTGCTAAGAGAGCAAAAATGATTCCCTTAGCAATAGAGCAGCAATTTTTATGTGCTAAAAAGCAGAGGGAACTGCTTAAATGTATTGCTAAGAGCGCAAAAACATGTCTGTTAGCAATAAAGTGGTATTGGCGAGAGTTATTTATGAGGAGATTATGAGGTTATTCAAGAAAAAAGGAGGATAACAAATGGTGAATCTAATTAAAATTGCAAAAGCAAGACAGAAAATGCTTAAAAATGCGCTTCGCATCGCAGAAAAAGAGGCAAAGACTTTTCCGGAGGGCAGGCTCCGAGTTTCAAAAGCAGGTAAGCAGCTACGTTATTTCAAAGTAACTAAATCCAAGGATTCGTCAGGGGAATATATCCCGGTCGATAACAGAAAGCTTGTGAAAGAACTTGCTCAAAAGGAGTACAACTCGCAATTTCGTAAGCTTGCTGTCGGTGAATATGAACGCCTTGAAAAGTTTATAAGAAAAGAAGAAACAAAAAATGCAAATCTCGCTTTTTCAAAGCTTTCGCCAACCAGAAAAGCCCTGGTGGAGCCGTATATATTAACGGATGAAATGTATGCGCGAATGTGGCAGGATGAATATGGTGGGGGGAATGGTCTTTTCCCGGAGGACAAGAGATTTGCGACAAAGCGCGGGGAAAAGGTGCGCTCAAAATCCGAAGCAATCTTGGCGGATATGTTTTATGATTTTGGGATTCCGTATCACTATGAAAAACCGCTGGTTCTAAACAGCGGGAGAACCAAATACCCGGATTTTACCTTGCTCAATATTGAAACCCGCGAAGAAATCTATTGGGAGCACCTCGGGATGCTGGACGATTACGATTACCGCGTTGACAATCTAAAGAAGCTCAACGAGTATCGAGAAAACGGAGTGTTTTCACCTAAAAACCTGATAGTCACATGTGAAATCCCTGAAGTTCCACTGGATATAAGCGGAATCAGGACAATGGTAAGCGAGCTTTTCCCGGTAGCATAACTTTAAGTGGCCCGGGTGGGGAAGATAATTACAACTAAAGTAAAAGGCGAGTTCTCTTAAAAAGAGCTCGCCTTTTTACTGTATTTCTCGGGTGATTCATTTACAAGCACTCACGCATAATGCGGAGCGTATTCTTGTAGCAGATTTTTTCAAGATCGTCTGCGCTATACTTCTTTTCAAGCGCATCCGTCAAAAGTCCCATCATGCCGTAGTTTGCAACCTCGAGCGGGCATATGATTCCGTCATAGTCAGTACCGATACCCACACTTTCAATACCGGCTTTGTCCACCATGTAGTCGATATTCTTTACGATATCCGCGACATCGGTGTGCGAATCGACTCCCGTGAGGAACTCCGAGTCAAAGTTTACACCAACAACGCCGCCTTTTTCGCCGAGAGTTTTGAGCTGGTCGTCCGTCAGATTGCGGGACACGTTGCTGAGTGCTCTTGCGCAGGAATGTGAAGCTACGAAAGGCTTTTTGCTGTAGCGGGCCA
>JAEEGU010000038.1 GCA_016280485.1 Bacillota bacterium
AGGCCGCATTATTTGTTTCATGTAATTGGGCCGCGCCTTTGGGCCCGTGTTTGTTATATTCATCTATATGTAGGTTTCCTTTGTTTTGATGTTTTCTTGTATATATGTATGTCTATATTAAAAGAGGTATTGAGTATCGATTAGTTAACCGATTTATCTGCTTGGTCGCCCGCAAAAGGCTTTATATATTCGTCTGAGTTTTTATCCAATGTTTTCTTGATTGCGATGGTAACAATTACGCCAAGCATAAAGGCAATAGATGCTACCAGCACATAGCCGCCTGCGCTCTGTGCAAGCAGCGATGACGCCGTAAAGTCGCCCTGTACAAGCTCTGTCGGATGTCCCTGTAGCCCGGCAATGATTCCAACCAATGCCACGAGCAATACAGCACATATACCGCCTACCTTATGGACCGACTCCTTTTCGCTCTGCTTTTGAAGCTGCTCTGCTCTTTCATGAAGCATTCGCATTCGTTCTTCGTTCGTTCTCATATATACCTCCTATATTTGGACAGAATAAGCCTATTAATAATATTCTCCATAATATAAGATACAAAAACCCCCGGGGGTTCCCAGGGGGTTTTGTATGTTTTTAAAAGTTTTTGCCGAAACGTTTGTTTGGTTATTCGTCACAATAGACTCTAACAATAGACGAACCCCACTCTAGCTGGTACCTGGAGTGGGGCTAATATTGGTCCTTTTCTAGCAAGCCACTATCCTGTAGCTCTCTTTAATTTCATTATACGCATCTATCACGAAATGTCAAGAATAATCAATTTCCATAGATCTGATTATTACGTTTCTTAAATACAGCTAAAACGATAGCCGCGGTGATTACAGGCACTGCGTAGCCGACTGCCGCAACTATGCCCTTTTGCGAAACCAGTATATTGTAAATACCATGATAAGTTATCGTAACCGCAATGAGTGCCAGAAAGCCTGTCGCGCGTAGCCAATCCGTATCCCAAAGCTTGTAGATTGCCACAATTATGAACAGCGCGCACACCACGTGCATCGCACCGGTACTGAATCCGCGTATTGCAAGATGGAGTATGTCGCCTGTGCTGTTTTCGACCATAAAGCATACATTTTCGAAGGTGGCAAAGCCAACAGCCGTCATGATTGCGTTGTCTGCTGCCTCTTTCGCCTTTGGCTCAAATACCAGCAGGAAGAATGCCACAGGGAACAGCTTTATGACTTCCTCCACAAAAGGTGCGATTTCTACCGAGGCGGAGAATATATCCGCGCCGCGTACCGCCGCAAGGAATGTGCTGATGTAGGATGAGAGCAGGCATGCGAGCATACCGGAGAGGAAAAAGATTATCATCCTCCTGCCCCTGCCACGCGAGCACGGAACCGCCACAAGCAGCGGTGCTACTAGGCATACGAATATGTTTTCGATATAATTCATACGCCCACCGCCTTTCTGAGCGCCGCAGGCATAATCAGAATCGATATCGATAGCAGCATGTCGAACCAGAAATAAGGGTTTGAAAGCGTATCACCCGTCCAAATACAGGAAGATGTCCACGAGCCATATTCCGCAATGCATGACATCATTACAGCTATGTAGAAGAGTCCCGCGGAGCGTTCGCCTGCCGTGCCGTAAGCGGCATCTGAATATTTTGATGAATATACATATATAAGTCCGTCAATGCCGTTTAAGAGCAGAAACGTCATCAAGAATCCCGAAATGATATTGCTGACATAATCGCCCCACTGCATGTAGAAAAGGGTCATCCCTATTGTAAAAAGCGGCACAATTAAAACAAACCTGCTTTTGCAATTAGGTCTGCCCTCGCGGAGCGCCTGAATCAGCAGCAGCAGGAATATGTACGATGCATACCAGCTATAATATGGGATGTGCGAGTAGTACGGTGTCCTGCCGTAAGAAATTAAATAGAGCTGCCAATAGAGGTCGCCGAGGAAGAAAACAAGTGCCATGAATCCCAAGAGGACCCAAGTCTTTTTGCGGGAAACATGACCGTTCCAAAACCCGGTGGCCGCACACAACCCCACCGCAATCATTTGTATTATGTTGGTAGTGTTTTCAATCATTTATTTTTCACAGATATAACAGATTTTTGGGCGAACTAAAACATATCGGATTCTTTTTTGTGCTGTTTGTGTTCTTTCCTGTCATTGTTCTTTAAGGTATAGCAGAACATGGTTACCGCAACTCCGAGGAAAAATGCGATGATTCCGATTAATACCAGACCCACTTCATTAGTGCCCATTTTCTCCACTCTCCTTTGATTTGCAAAATAAACATTTAGCGAGAGGTTCGCTTTAATCCTTTGCTTTCGAGATCCACGCGCAGGATTTCTTTAGCCTTTTGTAAAAGGTAATCTATTCTCTTTACCTTTACGTTCATTACCATCGCCGCCTCCGCATAGGACATATCCTCAAAATAGATAAGCCATACTGCCTCGCGAAGCTCGGGATCTATTCTTTCAAGACTGCTGTAAAGTGCAGTTCTTTCCTCTTTCTTTTGCAGCTTTTTTTCGGGTGTATTCTTATCTACAATCGCGCTGTAGCCCGTAAGTGCATCCAAACTTTCAACGCTGTCAATGCTGAACATTTCGGCATTCTTTTGAATACTGTGGAAACGCGTCGCAAGGTTTCTGGCAGTCCTAAAAAGATATGCCTTAAAGCCGCCGACTCTGATGAGAGGTTTCTTTACCATGATACGCGCAAAGGCCTCTATCATCAGGTCCTCCGCATCATGGACATTATGGAGATACCCG
>JAEEGU010000039.1 GCA_016280485.1 Bacillota bacterium
GTTGAAATGGAAACGATGACAATGCATGTCCTGGCGGACGGATTCCTGCAGCTTTCGCATTATGAAGAGGCTCTGGAAATCTACGAAACACTCAGGACTCCTAAGTATCAAAACATAACGGCGAATCTGAAATGCATGCTAATGACGAACATCACCGGCTGCTATATGAGGCTTGGCCGTATAGATGATGCACTTGATGTAATCGATGCAATGCGCGAGCACATAGACAATACGCAGACGAATATCCGTGAGGAATTCGAATGCGTGCACGAATGGCTGCTGGCAATTCATACAATGATGACAGGCGGCGATCTCCGCGATGTGCAGGCTCTTCTCACGGAAGCCGAAAGAATATACGAGGAAAACAAAAAGGCATTTCCTATCGAATATTTCGACTACCATTTGGCAGACGCGTGGAGCAACTACTATCTGCAGGCAGGAGACAGGGAAAAAGCACTCGAATATGCGCTGAAGCAGTACGAATACAGTGCAGCCTCCGGCAAGACCACCGAAAAATACACCTGCAGCAGGCTTGCGGGAATCTATGAAGCCCTTGGAAACGAAGCCGAGGCGCGGAAATATCGCAAGCTGGAGGCGGATATCGCGGGCGAAATTGAAGACTCCGATATTATCCCGCAGTATGAAAAGCTCTTTAAAGAGTTCTGTGCGCGCAGGGATGAACAACGCAAAAGAGGCAAGCTCAAAAAAGAAACATTAGCCAGAAATATCGACGTACTTACCGGCCTTTTCAACGATGTTCAGCTTTCTGAGGTTCGCAAAAAGAAAAAGGGCCTGTTTGCGAGTGGTCGGGACGGTATAATCTGCATTGATATGGACTTCTCCGGAGCCTACAAAAAGACATATGGCGAGGAAGAGCTCACAGGCTGCATAGTAAGGTTGGCCGAGATAATAAAAAAGGCTACTTACGCATATGCGGAAAGAACATCGACCTTCAGAATAGCGGGCGACGAGTTCGTAATCCTTGTAAAGGACACGGATGATAGCGAGCTCCGTACCTTAGCGGAAAAAATAGTCGCTGATGTGCGCGGCGCACAGATTCACAACAGCGCGTCCGAGATTTCGCCGTATGTGACCGTTTCCGCAGGCTACTATGTCGGAGACAAAAAGGAAAAGACCGATATTATCATGGATAGAGCCAGTCTCGCGCTTCACGATGCAAAGGAAGCGGGCAGGGGCAAAGCTGTTTCATGGAAATAGGAGATATAAAGAATGTCAAAGGAAAAAACGAGGATTATTACAATCAGCAGAGAGTTCGGCAGCGGCGGCCGTACCATCGGCAAGATGGTCGCGGAGCAGCTTAACCTTAAATACTACGACAAGGAGCTTGTGCAGGCTATAGCCGAGGAAAGCGGCTTTGACGAGTCCTATGTCGAGGAAGCGGGCGAGCATGCGCCGGGACGCAGCTGGCTTGCCTACGCTCTCGGTGCGCAGAGCGCCGCATCGGCGGGCAAGGGCCTCTCGATGAACGATTTCCTGTGGACAATTCAGTACAGAGTCATCAACGAAATCGCCGAAAAAGAGCCCTGCGTCATCGTTGGGCGCTGCGCAGACTACATCCTTCGCGAACGCGATGACTGCTTTGATGTGTTCATCCACGCTCCTCTAAAGGACAAGGCCGAACGCATAGTTCGCCTCTACGGCGAGTCCGAGGATGCGCCCGAAAAGCGCCTCGCCGACAAGGACAAAAAGCGCAAGGTCTTCTACAAGCACTACACCGGTCGCGAGTGGGGCATGTCCCAAAACTACCACATGTCGCTTGACAGCGGGTACCTGGGGATCGAGGAATGCGTGCGCATAATAATTGAGGCCTCGGGCATGAAAAAATAAATCACAAACGGAGTATAGCAAAAATGAACTTCAAACTTTACAGACAAGACGACTTTAACGTGAGCAAGTGGGCGGGCGGCACCACCACGCAGCTTGCCATCTATCCGGAGGACGGATCTTACGCCGAAAGGGAATTCATCTGGAGGCTCAGCTCGGCGACATGCGACCTGCCGGAGTCTGATTTCACAAGCCTGCCGGACTTTAACAGAGTGTTGGCGGTGCTCCACGGCGAAGTAGTCCTCTCTCACGACGGGGAGCGCAGCGTAAAGCTCGAGCCCCTAGAATACGACTATTTTGACGGCGGTCAAAAGACGAAGAGCTACGGCCGCTGTACCGATTACAACCTTATGGTAAGAAAGGACCACAGGGGCCGCCTAGAGGTAATCGAACTTACAGAGGCCGAGCAGGCAATAGAGGTCGCACCGGCGCTTAGCAGAGGGCTGTTTTGCACGGGCGGATATGCAGTTGTCAATTTTGACGGCAATTCAATGATGATAGGCGAGGGCGAGCAGCTCGTAATAACGGACTGCCCGAAGCTCGAAATCAGGGTATCGGGCGAGGGCGCACTCCTTCATACCGAGGTGGTCGAAAAGGGTACCGCCGCCGAGGCCGCATGGGACAAAGGCTCGGATACAAATGAAGCCGAGCCGGAAATCGAGGGAGCCTATCCTTTCGAGGGTAAATCGGACTTTTCGGTTGCATATTTTCTGTCATTTGCGGACCTTAGCTGGTTCTCCGTATTTTCGAATAAAAAGAAGAATCTCTGGTACGACGAGCTCCTTTCAAAGAAGCTTAGGGGACTTTTAAATATTCACTTCCACTACGCAATACTGCTGGCAGGGCTCATGGGCATACTGTACGTAATCCTGCTCTGGCATCCTGAGCGGACGACTCTTGCGGGGATTCTTTGCCTAGCATGGTTCTTTGTGTGGCTCTTTATCGTTTCACCGCTTCTTTTTATGGCGGTGTCACCGAAGCCTATATGGAAGCACATAAAGGACATAAACAAGCTGACGCGCGAGGAGATTGAAATCGAGCTCACACGCGGCAGCAGCGACGAAAGACTTGAAAAGATATTAAAGAAATATAAAAGAGTAGGTATATACGATTATAATGAGGAGGA
>JAEEGU010000040.1 GCA_016280485.1 Bacillota bacterium
AATTGTGAATATATCCTGCTGCGTGGCGAAGATCCGGTTCACTCATATTGAGGAAAATCGGTGATATGCCCGCAAGGAAGTAAGCGATGAAAGCCACCGCCATTACAGCCCAGTATCTGCGGATGTTTTCCACAAAGAGAGGGCCGGAGAGGCTAAAACAAGATGCCTTCGACTTCATTGTCAACACCTCCTAATTCGTATATAAATATTTCTTCGAGTGAAAGCGGAAGCACGTCGAATATAAGCGGATTATATTTATTGACTTCCTCCTCGATATCTTCTCTTCTATTTCTGACGATGAGAAGTTCCACCGTGCCCCTGGTCTCTCTGTGGAGAATGTTGAGCTTTTTAAGCGGCTCTTCCGTAGGCTCGGAGAATGCGAGCTGTACCTTGTGAACATCGCTCTTGAGGTCATCAAGGTCTCTTTCGAGCACCATATGGCCGTGTGAAAGGATACCGATTGAGTCACATATGCCCTCGAGTTCCTTTAAGTTGTGCGATGACACGAGAACGGTCATTTCTCTTTCAGCCACATCATCAACGATGTATTTCCAAACAAGCTTTCTTACAATCGGATCAAGTCCGTCGATAGGCTCGTCGAGGATTAATATCTCCGGCATCGTCGACATAACAAGGGAAAAAGCTGCCTGCTTTTGCATACCCTTACTGAAACGGCTGATTTTGCGACGGCGGTCCAGATTGAACTGCTTAATCATAGCTTCGAATCTTTCGCCGTTCCATTTTGGATAGAGCTTTTTGTAAAACGCAGCCATCTCGCGCAGATTGTATGAGCTGAAGAAATAAAGGTCATCAGGAATGTACCCAACTCTTTCCTTTATGCCCTCGTTGTCATACACATTCTCTCCGTCAATTTTTATTTCGCCTGTGTCAGCCTTAAGTACCCCCGTGATGTGCTTGATAATGGTGGTCTTGCCGCTTCCGTTCGTTCCGACAAGTCCGTATATTGAACCCCTTTTAACATTAATATCAAGCGCGTCTAATGCCTTAAAGCCGTCAAAGCTTTTGTCTACTTTTGCTACGCTGATCATTTCCAGTCGCTCCTTTCTTCGAATAATTTCCTGATTCGGTCCATGGCCTCATCACGAGACAGCCCTAAGTATTGCAGTTCCCTGATTCCTGCGCGTAATTCTGCAAGAACTTTCTGCAGCATGGCTGTATCGATTTGCTGCTCGGCTCTGCCCGCCACAAAGGTGCCAAGCCCGGAAGTCGTGTAAACGTACCCCTGTCTCTCGAGTTCCCTGTAGGCTTTCTGCACCGTGTTCGGGTTTACCGTAAGCTGCCCTGAAAGGTCGCGCACCGAAGGAAGCTTTTCGTCTTCCTTTAGGACGCCTGAAACTATCAGCTCTTTGAGATTGTCTACAACCTGTTCGTATATGGATTTTCGACTTTTCACATCAAGCTGAAACATATTTAAATCCCCCTTTGGTAGTTTATTGTGGAAGGCAGAACGCATTTGCCACCGTTCCATCTGTGTTAAGTGTACTACGGAACATAGTACACTGTCAACACTTTTTTTGAAATTTTTTCGATTTTTTTATTCTGCTTTATTTTGGCTTCGCTTTGGTGTATATTTGATATGTGAGTGAATAACTCTTGAAAGGGGAATGAAATGGACAATCAAAAGAAAAAACGAAATAACGGATTAATTATCTTCATCTGCATAATAGCAGGTTTGGTAATCCTTTCGGTAGCAGCAAACTTTCTGGATTTCGGGAACTATATTGATATCCCGTTTGTAAGCAGCAAATCGCAGCAGGTTATCTACGAAGATTACATAGCACAGCTTGACGTTCAGGGCGCCATCTACGAGGGCAATTCCGGTGGCGGATATGACCATGAATGGACGATAAATGAAATCGATGCCCTGATTGATGACGACAACAACAAGGGCATACTTCTCTACATCGACAGCCCGGGCGGTGCGGTCTATGTCGGCGATGAGCTTTATCTAAAGCTTCTGAAGTATAAAGAAGAAACCGGCAGACCTGTGTATGCCTACTTCTCGTCGCAGGCGGCAAGCGGTGCCTACTACATAAGCTGCGCTGCCGACAAAATCATTTGCAACCGCAACTGCATCACCGGCTCGATAGGCGTAAAAATAGGCACATTCTACGATTTGACCGGACTTCTCGAAAAGTACGGTGTCGATGCATTCGACATAGCATCCGGCAACCACAAGAATATGGGCTCCTACTTTGAGACAATGGACGAAGAAGAGCTCGCGATATACCAAGGCGTTGTGGATGAAGCCTACGAGCAGTTTGTCGGCGTTGTCTCGATCGGCAGAGGCTTAAACAAGGACACCGTTCGCAGCCTGGCGGACGGCAGAATTTATACCGCACATCAGGCAATGGAGCTTGGCCTTGTCGATGAAATCGGAGGGTATGATGATGCAGTGGACATTATGCTTGGCGACCTTAATGCAGACTGGGACGTAGTGGAGTTTAAGCCTGATTACGATTATTCGTTATTTGATATACTGTATCTTTTAAGCAGTAGTGCAAACGGCAAAGGGAAAGAGGGAAATGCAGGCGACAAGGCGCTGCTCTTCCTGTCCGATGGCGCAAAGCTGCTCTTTGAAAAATAAAGGAGGAACTGACAATGTTTGAAACTGACAACGGTAAAGAATTTTGGGAGGATAAAGAATTCTCATTTAATCAGAATAAGAAATGTGAATACTTCCCTTGCCACAAGACGGAGCATCCGGAAGACTTTAACTGTCTTTTCTGCTATTGCCCGCTCTACACTCTCGGCAGTAAGTGCGGCGGCAATTTCCGCTATCTTGAGGACGGCACAAAGGACTGCAGCAACTGCCTGGTTCCTCACAGAAGAGAGGCCTACGGAACAGTTCTTCACAAGTTCGAAGAATTAAAGCAGCTGGCGCTGAAAAATAAATAAAAAAGAGGTGGTGAACACCTCATCCGGCCTTTCGGCCACCTTCCCCTCAAGGGGAAGGCTTTTTTTATTTCCAATAGGTTTTTTATTTCCAGTCGGCTTCGATTGTTTCAAGTACATCTGCGAGGCTTTCAAACTCCGGAATGACACATTCTCCTATGCGGCCTGCGTCTGCGAGTTTTGCAACCTGCGGATTGAGAGGCAGGTGGACAACATTTTGAATGTTGAGGCCCTCAGCCACCTGGTCAGTGTGGCTTTCTCCGAATACCTCGTAGACAGCTCCGCAATCAGGGCACTTGAAATAAGCAAAGTTTTCGATAAGCGCTATGATAGGGATGCTCATGATTTCAGCCATGTGCACTGCTTTTTCAACTATCATTCCAACAAGCTCCTGCGGTGATGTTACCACGATTATGCCGTCGATAGGAATCGACTGGAATACAGTGAGAGGTACATCGCCTGTGCCCGGAGGCATATCTATGAACATATACTCTTCGTTTTCCCAAACGATATCCGTCCAGAACTGCTTTACAACACCTGCGATTACAGGTCCGCGCCATACGACCGGATCCTGCGGATTTTCAAGCAGCAGATTGATGCTCATGATGTCTATGCCTTCGCGTGATGATGCAGGTATTATGCCTTCTTCGGTCTGGTAGGTCTGGCCCGAAACGCCGAACACCTTTGCAATAGACGGGCCGGTGATATCGGCATCGAGTATGGCGGTTTTATGTCCGCGGCGCGCCATGGTGGCTGCGAGAATCGATGTAACCATCGATTTTCCGACTCCGCCCTTGCCGGA
>JAEEGU010000041.1 GCA_016280485.1 Bacillota bacterium
ACCAAGCCTTTCAATTGCAGCAAGGGCAAGCTCCTTTTCCTTTTTCGAGTAAAAGAAGCGGCTGCCGAGACCGCCGGCAAAGCCGGAAATTACAACCTCGTAGACCGATGCCGGGAAATCGCGCTGAACGTGAGTCTGCTGTGGCAGATACCCAAGCTCGCTCTGCTTTACCCCATCCAGGATTATTTCACCCCCAAGAGGCTTTTTCAGTCCGAGGATAGCCTTTATAAGGGTGCTCTTTCCCGCGCCGTTTTCGCCCTCTATGCAGAGATATTCTCCCGCATTTATTCGGAAGCTCATGCTCTTTATTATGGCCCCGTTTTCGTATCCGAGGCTTAAATTTTTGCATTCAAGTAATGCCATTTCGTACCTTTCTCTAGTGTTTAATATTGCTACAAAAAATGAGGTCAGTTCTCAAAATAGAAACCATCCTCATTTTAATTCAAAGCAAACCCATTGTCAAAGCCTGCGCCAGCCTTTTATTAGTTTTCCTACAAAATCCGGGAAGCTACTCCAAGACTTATCCATTCGAGCATATGTGTTAGTGCTACCATTTACAGAATTAACTTGTGGTAATTTTTTGTTCCCTCTTTCTTTAGCAACTTCTTCGCTCAGCATTTGACTGGAAACAATCTTCCCATCATATTTAGTCTTCTGGTCTTTTTTAAAGATAGCCGAAAGAATCATCGCTATTATTGCTATAGAAACTAAAACTATTCCCCTCATGTTACTCCTATCTGCTGCATTTTCCGCAACCGTTTGTCTATTTTATATCTAATTTTAATCTAATACGAGCCGAAGGGCTCATGCCCTCCGGCTCAGCTTTCGCCTAGTATACTTCCTTTATATCGCCTCTGCGATATGCATTGATAAGTTCGTTTAAGCTGTCGACCTGAGTCTCGAGCTCCTTGCCAAGGTCCGTATCCTTTATCAGCATTCTCTTCTTTAAAAGGGCTACTGTGCGCAGGCTCGGATCGTGGAAATCCTGGCTGCCGTCAGGCTGAAGCGGGCTGTATGGTTTGTGCTCCGCAAGAGCCATGAAGCGGGAATTGTAGATGAAGGTGTATCCCGCAATACCGGTATCCTTCTGGTATGCCTTTGACATGCCGCCGTCGATGATAAAGAGTTTGCCGTTGCCCTTTATCGGACTCTTGCCGTCCTTTACCTTTACAGGCACGTGGCCTGTGAGCACGTGGCCGGTCTCAGGATTGAGGCCGAACTCGCGAAGGATGGTATCGCAGTGCCTTTCCTCTTCGATCAGCGAATAGTAAGGCACGGAGTGCTCCTTGTGCGTAGCCTTGTCGGCTATGAAGCAGCGCTCGAGCGTAGTCATCTGGTCCTTTCCGAACAGTGGGGACTTACTGCCGAGCCACAGGTACCACATGAGGTCGCCGGAACGTCCGGTTTCGTCGGATTCCTTTGGTGTGAAGTAAGCAAGTCTTACCTGCTCATCGAGGTAATCCATTAAAGCCTTTCCCTTGTAGGAAGCGCCGTTTATTGTCACCTCTTCAAAATCACCGTCCGCAGTCATAGGCAGGCATCCGTGGAACATCAGATTGTTGTTGCTGATGGTGTAGAGCGCGCCGTGGCTGAACAGGAAGCGAATGTGCTCATGCAGCTTTTCGCTCTGTACAAAGGATGCCTCGAGACGATTCATGAGGTCCTCTTCGTCCGGTGTGAACTTGTAAGGGTCCTTCGGGTCAATTGTAGGGAAGTTGTTTTCCTTTAATGGATATGTGCCGCTTGGCAGAGTAATCGTTCCCTTTTCGTAATCTATCTTGTCGAGGAGCAGTCTGTGCTCCATGTGGTATTCAGGGTGAGCCATGATACGCTGTCCCTCAACCTTGAACTGGCAGATGCTGATGGCCTTGTTCATCTTTGCCGCAGTTTCAGCCGTTACAGGGTCGAATTTATTGTGGTCGAGCATCTTTGGCCTGAAGGATTCACAAGGGTCATCCCCATAGAATCTCTGTGCGAAAACCGCAAGCGGACGCAGGTTGATGCCGTAACCGATTTCCAGCATATCAAAGTTGTTATAGCTGATATTCATGCGCAGGAGGTTAGTGATGCATGCCCAGTTTCCCGTAGCCGCACCCATCCAGACAACGTCATGATTTCCCCACTGGAAATCCACATCGTGGTAATTCATCAGGAAATCCATTATGCGGTCCGGATGCGCACCTCTGTCGAAAATGTCGCCGATTATGTGAAGCTTGTCCACCGAAAGTCTGCCGATTGCGTCGGCCAGGGCAACGGTGAATTCCTCGGCTATGTCATAGCTGATTATGGACTTGACGATCTCCATATAATAGCTGGCCTTGTTTTCTTTATCGTCAGCGTGGAGCAGCTCGTCGATTACGTAGTCAAAGTACTTTGGCAGGTTCTTTCTAACCTTTGAACGGGTGTATTTGGTGGATACAGCCTTGCAGATTTCAATGAGGCGATAGATGTTTTCGCGGTAGTACTGATCCATATCAACACCTTCTTTTTTGCGACGCGCAATCTCCGCCTCTGCGTTGTAAACAAGTGCCGCAAGCCGTTCTCTTTCCGGGCGCGGGAGCGAGTCCCCGTAGAGCTCTTCAATCTTTGAACGAATTGTTCCCGAAGCACTCTTTATCATATGGACAAAGGCCTCGTGCTCTCCGTGCAGGTCCGAAAGGAAATATTCGGTACCCTTCGGCAATGCCAAAATCGCCCGCAGGTTAATAACCTCCTTGGTCGCCGCCATAATGTTTGGATAATCCTTTGCCAGCAGCTTTAAGTACTTTAAATCAGCCATTTTTTCTCCTCTACTCGCATTACTTATTTTTCGTCAGGTTTACCGTATTTGTTGTAATTGTTGGTATCAGGGCTTTCCTTTACAATGTTTGCCCCGAGTGCCGAGAATTTGTCCACGAAGTGCTCGTACCCGCGCTCGATGTGGTAAACTTCGTCAACCTCCGTGAAGTTTTCAGCCACAAGTCCCGCAAGCACCAGTGCCGCGCCGGCCCTAAGGTCGGTTGCAACCACCTGCGCTCCCGTGAGCTTTTGCCCGCCGATGATGGTAGCCGACCGGTCGTTTGTGGTGATGTTCGCACCCATTCTGGCCAGCTCGCTGACGTGCATGAATCTATTCTCGAATACCGTTTCAATAACAGTACTTTTACCCTCTACAGTAGTGAGAAACGCCATAAAGATGGACTGCATATCCGTCGGGAAACCCGGATAAGGCATGGTTTTGATATCCGTAGATGTGAACTTTCCCTTTGTCGCATCCACGCGAAGTCCCTCGAGTGTATCCTCTACGGACACTCCGCATTCGCGAAGCTTTGCAATCACAGGCTTTACGTGATCCGGCAGTGCATTTTTTACAAGCACATTTCCTCTTGTAATCGCCGCCGCCAGCATGAATGTGCCGGTCTCAATGCGGTCCGGAATCACGTGATGTGTACAGCCGTGAAGCTTTTCAACGCCCTCTATCTTTATGGTATCGGTGCCGGCGCCTTTTATGCGCCCGCCCATCTTGTTTATGAAGTTTGCAAGGTCGACGATTTCAGGCTCCTCCGCCGCATTTTCTATAGTCGTCGTGCCCTCCGCCATAACCGCCGCCATCATGATGTTCTCGGTGGCTCCGACGCTCGGGAAGTCGAGGTAGACCGTGGTGCCGTGAAGCTTGTCGGCCTGAGCTTCCACGAAGCCGCTGCCCTCCACAATCTTTGCGCCAAGGGCCGCGAAGCCCTTTAAGTGCAGGTCTATCGGTCTCGCACCGATTGCGCAGCCCCCCGGAAGCGGTATGCGTGCCCTGCCGGCTCTTGCAAGCAGAGGCCCCATGATTACAAAGGAAGCTCTCATTTTGCTGACAAGACCGTAAGGCGGCTCGGTCGCCGCGATTTCCGGTGTGGCGATTGTCAATTTATTTTCCTGTTCCAGTTCATCCGTTACCTTAGCGCCTATACGCATCAGGATCTGGTTCATAACGTCCACATCCCTGAGCTTCGGTACATCCATTATATTGCACTCTTCCTCACAAAGAAGAGTCGCCGCCATGATTGGCAGCACTGCATTTTTCGATCCGCTGATCTCGACCTCACCCATGAGCGGTCCGCTTTTTTGAACAATAAACTTGGCCATTAATTCCTCCGAATTCGTTATTGACGAAAAAACCTGCCGCACACTGTACGGCAGGTACATTTCGCTATTTGATTATAGCATTTTAAGTTCTTTAATGCAATCTTGACAAACATTTTTGTCCTTAACACGAACAACATTTCCTGCATTTCCGCAGAAAATGCAAGCAGGTTCATACTTCTTTAAGAGGATGTATTCACCATCTACGAAGATTTCGATAGGATCCTGCTTGTGAATATCAAGAGTGTCTCTAAGTTCCTTAGGTAAAACGATACGGCCGAGTTCGTCGACTCTGCGTACGATTCCGGTTGCTTTCATGGGCTTTTCCCCTTTCTTTCTCCTAGTAATTTTTAAATCTCGGCGCTTTCGCGCTGTTTATATATTACTATTTATAAATTAGTAAGTCAAGTGCTTTTTGGAAATTTTTCGGTAATTATTTAGGCCATTGTAAAATATTGCAGTTATTCGCCTGTATAGTCATTTTCATGGATATCACCTGTACCTGCGGCTTCTTCCGAATCAGCAGTCGCTGCAGCCTTTGGTGACAGTATTCCCAAATCAACCAGCAGTTCTCTGAAGGCCCCTACCGCCGCAGCTAAAGTGGTAACAGAGCCCACAACGCCCTGTCTGCCCTTAAAGGATTTTGCAACGCCCGCAACAACGCTTACGGTATCACCGACAGCCACATCGATTTCCTTTGTGCGCTCAGCCGCAATTCCCGTGATAACCTGCGTGTCATCGAGAACGGCATTGGTCTTTTTAAGAGTCTTAATAAGTGTAGCAGTCAGCTTTATCAGGGAAATCAGAAGAATTATGATTCCCACACCGATTACCAGTATCAAAAGGTCCTTGAAAGTTACAACTGTATCCATGCTTACCTCCCGTAAATACGATCTATTTCAGGTGAATATTCTCCGCTCTCATCGCGGACAAACAATGTATCTGTTATTCTAAGCTCTGCCCCGGCGCCTTTTATGGCGTGGATAAGCACTATATTGGGCTCTGCGCCCGGTTTGGGTGCAACGAGAGTCATTTCCTTTGGCTCGAGGTTATGGGCCCGCAGGGCACAAAATATGTCCGCAAGGCGGCTTGGCCTATGCACCATGCAGAAATGTCCCCGGCGGCAGAGAAGCTTTGACGCAGCCGCCACGAAATCGTCAAGACTTGCGATGCATTCCTGCCTTGCTATGGCCTTCGCTTCGTTTGCGCTGGTAAGCGCGCTTCCAAAAGGTACATAAGGTGGATTGCAGGTGACAAGGTCGAGGCCGTTTTTATCACCATCGAGACTTTCGATTCCAAGCTCCGTCGCTATTTTCCCGATAGCGGCCGAATCCTTTACATCGCCGCGGATTATCTTTATCCCGGCGGAAAGACCGTTTAATTCGACACTGCGCACGGCTCTGTCAAACGAGCCCTCCTGATATTCGAGCCCGGCAATTTTTTCTGCCTTCGCTTTGGCGCTTAATATCAGTGGAATGATTCCGGTGCCTGTGCCGAGATCCGCTGCCAGCTTCGGTTCGCATTTGGCCGCAAAGTCCGCAAGCAGTACCGCGTCCACTCCGTAGCAGAACTCATCCGGCTTTTGGATGAGCTTTAAATCTCCAAAGCCTATATTGTCTATTCTCTCGTTTTCCCTTGCGTTTACTTGCATTTAGTCCTTTAGGAGCTCCTTCATTTCGTTTAAGGTCTCCGCATCCATATCTTCGAAAAGATCCTTTTCTTCTTTGTCTTTGTTCTTTCTGCCCTTTTCGATTCTGTGAATATCCTTTTTGCTGTATATGCTAAGATCCGGTGAAAGCTTTTCAGGCTTGTCTCCGTCCTTTTCCTCCAAAACTACGCGCGCCTTTATCTTGTTTTCGAGTATGTTCGACTCGGTAACAACCGCGATACCGTCCGGAGTCTTGATGCGCTCACCCACATCCGGCATGCCCTTTCTCAGCTCAACATAGGTCGAGTTTTCGTACTTTAAGCAGCACATGAGCCTGCCGCAGATGCCACTGATTTTTGTAGGGTTAAGTGAAAGGCCCTGCAGTTTTGCCATCTTGATTGACACAGGCTCAAAGTCCGCAAGCCATGTCGCACAGCAGAGGCTCTTTCCGCAAATGCCTATGCCTCCCATCATCTTTGCCTCGTCTCTTACGCCGATTTGGCGAAGCTCGATACGCATCTTGAAAACTGCGGCGAGATCCTTTACCAGTTCTCTAAAGTCCACTCTGCCGTCTGCGGTGAAGTAGAAGATGATCTTGCTGTTGTCAAAGGTGTACTCGACATCGATCAGCTTCATCTCGAGACCGCGCTTTTCTATTTTTTCCTGGCAAAGAGACATTGCTCTTTCCTTTTTCTTTGTGTTCACCTCGTGCTGACGAACGTCCTGCTCATTTGCGATGCGGACAATCTTTTTAAGCGGCGAAATGATTTCGCTCTCGTCAACCTCCTTCGGATCGGCCGTTACCGTACCGAACTCCATGCCTCTGGCGGTTTCCACAACCACATTTTCGCCCTGGCTGACACTATATTCGCCCGGGTCGAAATAATATACTTTTCCGGCGTTTTTGAATCTGACGCCTACTACTGTTACCATTCTTATTTTCCTCCGATTTTCAGCAAGACATCCTTTAACATGTAATCCGCCTTGATGCCGATAATTGTTGTAAGGTCGCGCTTTGCGGCCTCCAGCACCGAAACCGCGTCATATATGTACTGACGCTTGTAAAGACGTTTTTTGTCCGACTTGCCGACTAATATATCTCTGTAAACATACTCCATCGCCTCGAGAAGACTGATGACCTCCTGTCTCTTTGAGCCGATTGGTTCTATGATTTTGACCAGTTTGTAAAATGGCGCCTTGCTGCCCAGCATGGTCACAAGCTCCTGTGCCATGGTCATATATTCGGAATCCGGAACACTGTTGTAGTTGCTGATTCTGTATATTACGCAGCGTGACCTTATGGTCGGCAGCAGGTTTTCAATATTTTCCGAAAGGAGAATTATCACCGAGTCGCCGAGAGGCTCCTCAAGTGTCTTTAGGAGTCTGTTCTGAGCCCTCACCGTAATTGTGTCCGCATGCGGCACTATGACGATTGTCTTGTTTCCCACAAGCGGCCTTAATTTGAGCCTGCCCTGAATGCGCTCAACCTCCTTGTCCACGACGGTGCCGTTTTCATTGGTCTCCGCGTAGATTATGTCCTCATGGTTTTCATTGTCTATCCTGGTGCAGGTAAGACACTTGTCACAGGCAGAGCCCGTATGCTCCTCGCACAGGATTGCCTTTGCAAACTCTCGCGCAAGCAGCACCTTGTCAACCGTGCTGTCGCTTTCAAAGATGTAAGCATGCATAACGGTGTCGTTTACCACCGTCGCGCGCAATCTGTCTATATACTTTTGTGGTATTCCTGTGCGTTCAAGACTCATAACAGCTTGCCTATTTTATCTATTATTTCCTTGTGTATTTCCTCTATATCGCGCCCGGCATCGATGCCGACAACACGCGTAGGGTTTGCCTTTTCGACCTCAAGATAGCCTTCGTACACCTTTTGATGGAACTTGAGGTTTTCCTTTTCTAGCCTGTCCTGCGCACGCTTTATGCGCGAAATGCCGACAGTCGGATCGAGCTTAAAGAGAAGTGTCACATCCGGCACACATTCCGCCACCGCGAAGCTGTTTATAGTCGCCACTGCGTCGCCAAGGCCCCTGCCGAAGCCCTGATAAGCGATACTCGAGTCGACGAAGCGGTCACATATCACCACATCCCCACGTTCAAGTGCGGGACGGATGACCTCGCTGACGTGCTGCGCACGGCTGGCCGCATAGAGCATAGCCTCCGTAATGCTTGCCATTTCTGTATTTTCGGGATCCAAGATAATATCACGGATTTTTTCTCCGATCGGTGTGCCCCCCGGCTCTCTTGTAAAGGTGACCCTGCGGCCCTTTCCCTCTATGTATTTTTTAAGTAAATCTATCTGTGTGGATTTTCCGGAGCCGTCCGGTCCCTCCACGGATATAAACAAACCCTTACTCATATTCTGCCTGTCCTATCTGTGCTTTTTTACGGTGACCTCGCTTATGAGCTTGCCTATCAGAAAAAATGCTACCGACACCACCGGTATACATACCATAATTACCAATGCAATCTTTAATAATGCCAAGGCTCAACCTCCAAATGTGCATAGTACACTAATTTATTTTATCACAGAAGAGGGAAAAAATCACGAAAAAATAAGAAAAGCCTCGGATAATCCGAAGCTTTTTTTGCAATAAAAAACCGGCAACGTCCTACTTTCCCGGGCAGTCTCCCACCAAGTATCATCGGCGCTAAGGAGCTTAACTACTGTGTTCGAGATGGGAACAGGTGTGGCCTCCCCGCTATAGTCACCGGATTCGTTCGAAGGTTTTGTACCTTCAAAACTGAATATCATTATGCGCAAAGCTAATTGCCTGAACCCATTCGTCAAGCGTTCGACCTATTAATATC
>JAEEGU010000003.1 GCA_016280485.1 Bacillota bacterium
AGTCTCAGGCCAGAGGAATTCAGGCTGATCGTCGTAGAGCTTTAAGAGCTTGTCAGCATAGTTGGAGAGCTTGAAGAAGTAAGCTTCCTCGGATGCATGCTTTACCGGTCTGTGACAGTCAGGACAGCAGCCGTTTTCGTCGAGCTGAGTCTCTGTCCAGAAGGATTCGCAAGGCGTACAGTAGAGGCCTTCATATTTGCCCTTGTAGATGTCGCCCTTTGCACCCATGCGCTTCCAGATTTCCTGGCAACGCTTCATGTGTCTTTCCTCGGTGGTTCTGATGAAGTCGTCGTTGGAGATTTCCATGGTCTTCCACAGTTCCTTGATGCCGGCTACGATTTTGTCAACGTATGCCTGTGGTGTAACGCCTGCTGCGTCAGCCTTTTCCTGGATTTTCTGACCGTGCTCGTCAGTACCTGTGAGGAATCTAACGTCATAGCCCGTTGCGCGCTTGAATCTTGCGAGCGCGTCAGCCATTACTGTGCAGTATGTATGTCCGATGTGAAGATTATCGCTCGGATAATAGATCGGGGTTGTTATATAATAAGTACCTTTTGATTTTGCCATTTTGGTATTTCCTTTCTTATATCATGTATCATATCCGGATTGTTATTCGTGCTCGGTCGGAAGGTCCTCCGGCACCTCTTCTGCCTCTAAGGCGGCAGCTTCCGCGGCTTTTCTTCGGGCTTTTGCTCCATCGCCGGGTCTTAACATCGAAACCAAGTCATATACGATAACCCATGCTGTGAGAGCCGTCAGAATGCAACGCGCTATGCTTATTTCTGTGCGTGCCTGCATTAAAAGTACTATGCACATGAGTGTAACGCCGATAACAGCTCCTGCCGCAGATGCCTTTCCGTTAAATCCGTACATCTTTGTCAGTATAGCTCCTATCAGCACAAACATGACTAGACCGATAAGATATGTTTTCATATATGTCATCCTCCGTAGTAATGTAGTTATCAAATAATACTTTATTATACAACGACTTTGCGCAAATCGCAAGGTCTCATAGAATATGCATAATTTTGCGTATTTATGCATAAAACGTGTTGTTTTTGCGGGTGTTTTCGGGGCTGTATTGTAAGCGCGATAGTATATATCCAATATACCAGCATTATTATTCGCATTAATCCGTTTGTTTTCAGCATTTCCGAGCGCATTTGCTGCGTTTGCCTAAATTTGTAAATTTTATACATGTTACAACATATGGATTGTAATTTTTGTACCCTGCAGGCTATATAAAAGAGTTTTGCCTATTTAAAAGATTCTCGGCGCATTTCCCCCTTTTACGCAGCTCAAGTTTCATTTTGCAAAAACGTGCATTTTTCAATGTTTATCGACATTCGCCCCCAAAACGGGGTTCCCATTTTCTATTCAAGTTTTTGGTCAAAACATCAATAAATCATTGAAATTTCAACAATTGCAGGTTTTGTATATGGTAAACCGTGTTATCCACAAAAGTTTACGATTTCCGCAAAAACTCATATAGGGTTTTCGCCTTGAAATATCAACACTCACGGGTTCCACACCCCAAATTTATCCACATCACTAAAGGGCCCTACCTGACTTCGACGTTGAAATTTCAACATTTTACATTTTGCACCATTGTAAACTTTAAAATCAGTTCAAGTTGACAAACGGGCAAAAAAGTCATATAATTTTAAGTGAAATTTTGTACAAAACAAAGTACACGGAAGCAATCACCTCTAACACCTTGAAAAATGCGCTGTTTTGGGGTGGATTTGCCCGGGTTTGGCAGCTAATTCGAGTGAAGGAGAACCTATGCGAGGCAGAATAACGGTAAAGGACAGAGTACTTTTGATTCTGGAAGAGAATAAAGGCAATACAATATCGGGTGAATCCCTGGCAAAGGCACTTAACGTGAGCCGTGCCGCAGTATGGAAGGCTATGAAGCAGCTTCAGGATGAAGGATACGAAATAAGTGCCGGCACAAACAGAGGCTACTGCCTCGATCCAAACAGTGATGTTCTCTCAATGCAGGGCATAGCAAGCTATGTCCGCGCCACTCCGCAGCCTCGCGTAATGGTCTATGAAAGTGTGGATTCTACCAACAAGCTTGCAAAGAGCCTTGCAATAGACGGCGCGCTTCACGGTACCTGCGTAGCGGCAAATACTCAAACTGCGGGCCGTGGCAGGCTGGGACGTTCATTCTTCTCGCCCCCGCAAAGCGGTATATACTTAAGCATCATCCTTCGCCCGGAAATTGACATAACAAAGGCCACACTCATCACCACAATGGCAAGCGTGGCAACAGCCACCGCCATAAGCGATGTGTGCGGCATCGAAACGGACATAAAGTGGGTAAACGACCTCTACTATCAGGGAAAAAAGGTATGCGGAATACTCACTGAGGCGGTAACTAACTTTGAAACCGGAAAAATTGACAGTATAGTTGTGGGTATCGGCATAAATTCCGCGCCTCCAAATTGCGATTTGCCGGACGAAATCAAGGGCATCTATGGTTTTATACCCGGTAGCTTTTCTTTCTCGCGAAATCAGCTCACAGCTGAGGTTATATCCCGCGTGATGGAGCTTTGCAGTGCAATTGAGGACGGTGATTACTCATTTATAGAGGAATACAGGCGCCGCTCAATGGTTATAGGGAAGAAAATCGATGTGTTCAAGGGTGGAATAAAGCATGATCCGTTCCACGCAACCGCAATCGATGTGGATAAGTTCGGGGGGCTTACCGTGAAATACGATAACGGA
Organism: Bacillota bacterium; assembly: GCA_016280485.1. Lineage (GTDB taxonomy): Bacteria > Bacillota > Clostridia > Peptostreptococcales > Anaerovoracaceae > UBA3871. Next base: position 2,734 of record JAEEGU010000003.1, read on the forward strand.
AAAACAGAAACATTAACAAGCGGGGAGGTTTCAATCAGATTAAATGACTAATACTTTTGCAGGTACATCCAAAACTCAAAATCTCGTAATGACGGCAATGATGACAGCCTTTACGGCCATCTGCGCAGTAATTTCGGTGCCACTGCCCTTCTCGCCGGTACCGGTATCGCTCGCAACGCTGGCAGTGCTCATCTGCGGCGGGCTTATCGGGCCAAAATACGGCAGCCTCTCGCAGATAGTCTATCTACTCCTCGGAGCCATCGGCGTGCCAATATTTCATAACTTTACCGGTGGAATGGGGATACTGCTCGGTCCTACGGGCGGATTTCTCTTTGGCTACATCTTTATGGCGTTCGTATTTGGACTGCTGACGGAAATTGTTCTGAAAAGCAAACGAACAAGATTTGTGGAATCCTCGCCTACTGCGGCTACCTCTCAAATCAAATTAACGGTCTTCATTTTTTTGGCCGCCGTCTTTGCGACCATCACCTGCTATATCCCCGGACTTTTGTGGTTCATGATTGTTACGGGGAACGGGATTGGCGCCGCAGCTTCAATGGCTGTACTGCCGTTCATCCCTGTGGACCTTTTTAAATGTATAGTGGCAGCTCTCCTTGTAAGGAGACTCCGCCCGCACCTTATCGCCCACTTTTAAAGCATCTCGA
>JAEEGU010000042.1 GCA_016280485.1 Bacillota bacterium
ACAGGAGCTGCAGGTTCCTGAGTATGTAAAGGAAAAGATGAACGCAAAGGGCGCAGAATGGAAAGAGGTTGAAAAGCTCGAGGAAGCCATTTCCGAGCTCGACGTTCTCTACATGACCAGAGTTCAGCGTGAGAGATTCTTCAACGAAGAAGACTATATCAGATTGAAGGACAGCTATGTGCTCGACCTCGAGAAGCTCGAAATCGCAAAGAAGGACCTCTGCATCATGCACCCGCTGCCGAGAGTAAACGAGATTGCTGTAGAGGTGGATGACGATCCGAGAGCATGCTATTTCTTCCAGGCCCTCTGCGGAAAGCATATCAGAATGGCACTCATTCTGTTCCTGCTCGGGATTAAGAGGCAGTAAGATAGCAGGGCAGCGGGGCTGTCATGACGGCAATATAGCAGGCAGCGGTATAGCTGAATAGATGAAAGTTAGATAAAAAATAGATATACAAACGGCTATAATTCAGCCAAAGACGCGAAAGGAGAAAATAAATGAATATAGATGGTGTTAACAATGGAATCGTACTCGACCACATCAGCGCAGGAAAGAGCATGAAAATCTATGAGCTGCTCGGCCTCGACAAAATCGACAGCTGCGTTGCGGTTATTAAAAATGTATCAAGTGAAAAATACGGCAAAAAGGATATCATCAAGATTGACGAGCTCATTGAACTCGATTATGATATCCTCGGATATGTGGACAGCAACATCACGGTAAACAGAGTAAAGAACGGAAAGCTCGAAAAGAAGGAGCACATGGCGCTTCCTGAAAAGCTCAAGAACGTCGTAAAGTGCATAAACCCAAGATGCATCACCTCCGTAGAGCAGGGTCTCGACCACGAGTTCCGCCTGGTGGACAAGGAAAACAAAATCTACAGATGCGTGTTCTGCGATGCCGAGCACCGCGTAAAATAACCGCGTAAAATAGGTGTTGCAAATCTGAAAATGCTGTGTTAACATAGTAACAAGGCTATGAAGGAAACAAGTAGCGTCGCTTTGGAGGCTTATGAGAGAGTATCCGGTTGGTGAGAGGATTCGGCCGGGGCGATGGCGAATACATTCCGGAGCTGCTTCCTGAACACGGGCCCAATGCGGCTTGTCAGTAGGGACAGACGGGAGCGCCCGATACAGCGCCGGTGTGTGATGGCACACGATGAGGGACCTTTCGTGAGGGAGGTCTGAACCAGAGGTGGTACCGCGATTATTCGCCCTCTGCTTTTATGTCCGTAAAAGCAGGGGGCTTTTTTTACAGGAGGCAAGAAGACATGAAAAATTTTATTCCGGACAACGTCAGCAAGCACACGAACGTATACGATGTGCTTAAAGAGAGAGGCTTTATTGAGCAGACAACGGACGACGAAGCGGTAAGAGAGCTGCTCGGTCGCGAAAAGATAAAGTTCTATATCGGCTTTGACCCGACAGCCGACTGCCTGCACGTAGGGCACTTTATGCAGGTCATCATCATGATGTACATGCAGAAGTACGGCCATACTCCTATAGTAGTACTTGGCGGCGGCACAGGTATGGTAGGTGACCCTTCGGGCAGAACCGACATGCGTACAATGATGAGCATCGAAGAAATCGACGAAAACTGCCGCAAGTTCAAAAAGCTCTTCGAGCAGTTCCTCGAGTTCGACGACGACTGGGCTTATGTCGGAAACGAAGGCGTGCTGAAGCCTGGACACGAAACAAAAACTCCGGACCCGGGCAAGGCTATTTCGGTAAACAACGCCGACTGGCTCAGACCTCTCAACTACGCAGAATTCCTTCGCGAGATTGGACCGCACTTCTCCGTAAACAACATGCTTCGCGCAGAATGCTACAAGCAGAGAATGGAGCAGGGCCTGTCCTTCCTCGAGTTCAACTACATGCTGATGCAGGCTTACGACTTCATGGTTCTCGGCCGCGACATTAACTGTAAGATGCAGTTCGGCGGCAACGACCAGTGGTCGAACATCTTAGCCGGCAAGGAGCTCGCGCGCAAGTACTGCAACATTTCGATCGAGGGCATGACCTTCGCCCTCCTCACAAACTCCGAGGGCAAGAAGATGGGCAAGACCCAGAAGGGCGCACTGTGGCTCAGAGCCGACAGAACCACGCCTTACGAGTTCTTCCAGTACTGGAGAAATGTCGAGGACGCCGACGTCAACAAGTGCCTGCGCATGCTCACATTCCTTCCGATGGAGGAAGTAGAACGTCTCTCATCGCTCGAGGGTGCAGAGATCAACAAGGCTAAGGAGACTCTCGCTTACGAGGTTACCAAGCTCGTGCACGGCGAAGAAGAGGCAAAGAAGTGCCTCGAGGCGGCTCACGCACTCTTCGCGGGTGGTGCCGATATGGCAAACGTGCCGACAGTCGAGATGCCGCGCGCTAACTTCGAAGGCGAAGGCATGGGCGTTGTGAACATGATTAAGGAGATGGGCATCGTGCCATCGAATGGCGAGGGCTTCCGCACCATCCAGCAGGGCGGCCTGACTGTAGGCGGTAACAAGGTTACCGACACACACCTCATGATTACGCTCGACATGTTCGAAGACGGCAAGCTCATGGTTCAGAAGGGAAAGAAGACCTTTAAGCAGGTTGTATTGAAATAAGGCAACCTAATAATCGGCAAAAACGCAAGTGGTTGACTCCAAAATCAAAAGATGCATTTGGAGTCAACCTTTTTTTACGAATCGCTGTAAGGAAATGTATTTGAAACCGAAAAATGGCTACAAAACTGGTAAAAAAAGGACCGACTGTAAACTTGCGCCGGTCGAAATTTGCTTTTTTCGTCATTTTTCCGTCGATTTTCTGAAATTTGGTTGACTCCAAACGCCGAAATTGCATTTGGAGTCAACCGGATCCATTTTATGATTATGAAAACAGGTGTAAATCCAGCTCGTCTGCCAGATATTTTAATATGACTTTGCCGGCGATACTGTTGCCCTTTGCGTCGAGAGCAGGACCGTAGATGCCGATGCCAAGCTCCTTGTCGACCACTGAAAGCAGGCCGCCGCCAACACCGCTCTTTGTTGGGATGCCG
>JAEEGU010000043.1 GCA_016280485.1 Bacillota bacterium
CATTACCCTAGCCTTTTCAGCCTGCTCCTCAGGAGTATCCTTTGGCATTCCGTATGCCTTTGCAAGAGGCTCAAAAACCTCCGCGTCGCGGTCAATTAGCTTAACCATTCTCCCCCTGATTTCTTCGGCCTTTGCCATAAGTTCCTTTATATCTTCCTCGACATCGGCATATTTCTTTTTACCGAGCGTGAGCGATCCGACCATGCTTCCGAGCGCAATACCTATTGCGCCCACGAGTGCCGAGGCACCGCCGCCGCCCGGTACGGGCGCCTTTGATGCCAGCTCATCGGTAAATTCAATACATGTCTTTTCCGCGAATTTCATTTTTCTTACCTTTCATTTTCAAAACTGCGAGTAAAGAAACCCCTACCCGCAGTTCAGTATACAATATTCTATTAGAACAATCCGGAAATTACTCCGTTCTCGTCTACGTCAATCTTTTCAGCAGCAGGTACCTTTGGAAGTCCCGGCATTGTCATGATGTCGCCGGTGTATGCTACGATGAAGCCTGCACCCGCGCAAACCTTTACATTGGAAACCTGTACGGTGAAATCCTGTGGCGCGCCGAGGAGTGTCGGATCGTCAGAGAACGAGTATTGTGTCTTTGCCATGCAGATTGGCAGCTTGCCAAATCCGAGAGCCTCGATTTCAGCAGCCTTTTTCTTTGCTGCAGGCAGCATAAGGAGATGCTTTGCGTGGTAAACGCGCTTTGCGATGGTACGAATCTTTTCTTCGATTGGCTGGTCGAGCTCGTATGTGAAGCTGAAGTTGTTCGGCTGTTCGCAAAGTCTTACAACTTCCTCTGCGAGTGCCTTGCCGCCTTCGCCACCCTTTGCCCAAACTTCGGAAAGAGCTACGTTTACGCCGAGCTTTTTGCACTCAGCCTCAACAAGGTCGAGTTCTGCCTTTGTATCTGTAGGGAATGCATTGATTGCAACCACACATGGAACACCGAATACTTCCTTTACGTTCTGTACGTGCTGGAGGAGGTTCGGCATACCCTTTGAAAGAGCGTCGAGGTTTTCGTTATTGAGGTCTGCCTTTGCCACGCCACCGTGGTATTTCAGAGCTCTTACTGTTGCTACGATAACAACTGCGCTAGGGTTGATGCCTGCCATGCGGCACTTGATATCGACAAACTTTTCTGCACCGAGGTCTGCAGCGAAGCCTGCTTCGGTAACAGCATAGTCAGCCAGCTTCATAGCCATCTTTGTTGCTGTGATGGAGTTGCAGCCGTGTGCAATGTTTGCGAATGGGCCGCCGTGAATGAATGCCGGTGTACCCTCGAGAGTCTGTACAAGGTTTGGCTTTAATGCGTCCTTTAAGAGTGCGGCCATAGCGCCCTCTGCCTTTAAGTCGTGTGCTGTTACAGGCTTTCCGTCATATGTATATCCAACGATGATTCTTGCAAGTCTTTCCTTGAGGTCCTTGATATCCGATGCGAGGCACAGGATTGCCATTACTTCGCTGGCTACGGTGATTTCAAAACCGTCCTCACGAGGAACTCCCTGCATCTTGCCACCGAGACCGTTTATGATGTGGCGAAGCTGACGATCGTTCATGTCCACAGCTCTCTTCCAAGTGATCTGCTTTACATCGATGCCGAGCTGATTGCCCTGCTGGATGTGGTTGTCAAGCATTGCTGCGAGAAGGTTGTTAGCTGCACCGATTGCGTGGAAGTCGCCTGTGAAGTGAAGGTTGATGTCCTCCATCGGCACTACCTGTGCATAGCCGCCGCCTGCTGCTCCGCCCTTTACGCCGAATACAGGTCCGAGCGAAGGCTCACGAAGCGCAACGATAGCATTCTTGCCGATCTTTCTGAGACCGTCTGTAAGACCTACGGAAGTAGTTGTCTTTCCCTCACCGGCAGGTGTCGGTGTGATGGCTGTTACAAGAATCAGTTTGCCGTCCTTTTTGTCCTTTAAGTCCTTTAAGAGTCTGTAGTCAACCTTTGCCTTGTAGTTGCCGTACTGTTCAAGATATTCCTCAGGAACGCCTGCAACCTTTGCAATTTCAGTAATCTTCTGCTTTTTGCATTCCTGCGCAATCTCGATATCTGATTTGAAACCCATCGTCTGTTACCTCTTTTCTTTCATAAAAATAATGTGGCCTACATCTATAATTGTACCCGAAGGATAAGTTTCGTCAACAACTTTCGATGCAGGAACAATTTTATTTTTTGTTTCCTTTGTTTCGCGATATTTCGTTTTTTTCGTTTCGTATTGTGAAACGCTGTATCATATTCCGAAATCCACTACTATAATACTCCCCACTTCGCCATTAGTCAAGGGATTTTTCATCTTTTATTTCGGTCAAATTCAAAATGCCTACCTAAGAATCCCGATTTCTCGGTTCTTAGGTAGGCAAACCCTCATTTTTATGCCTTTCTGTTCAGTCTTGTGGCAACATCCTTTGCTATCTGGTAGTTGCCTGTGCGGTTATATGTGTGATTGCTGAGCCCACGCTTTGCGATGCTCTCGAAATTGGAAGCCTTGCTCGCAACTCGGCCGCCAAAGGAGCTGCGTCCCGAGAAAACTGATTTCAGATGCGACACATTGCCCTTTGTAACGCGGGATGAATCAAATGAAAGCTTGTTGTCCTTTCCGATTGTGATTCCTGCCTTTGAAAGGAGCGATTCGTTCTTTTGGGTGTTGTTTACCATCCAAACGCCGTTTCGAAGCGTTTCGTTGGAGTTTGACTTTGCCGCCTCATCAACCATCTTGTTGTATTTGTCGACAAAGTCCTCTGCGGCCTTTTTGATGCCGTCGAGGTCGTACTCGCCGTCCTTGTCCTGCTTGTACAGGCTTGCGTTGCTGATAGCGTTTGCGCTGTCCTTTAGGTTGGTTGCCACGTTTTTCAGGGTGCTCATTTCGGAGCTGTTGTCCTTTACGTTTGCACCGGCATCGCCGCTTTCCTTTTTGTAGTAAGCGGTCAGCGCTTTACGATAAGCGGATGTGTTTACCACATTGTACTGTGTCAGGTCAGATCCGCTCGTACCGTTTGATTTGTTTCTGCTCATTGCATCGAACAGTGAAGTGATTGAATTGTTGCTGTTTAAGAGCCCACTGTTCATCAAACTGCTGATTTTGATCGCCATAATATCCCTCCTATGTTTACCAAATGCCCGCAATCCATGCAGGCCGGTTGATAGCCGCAGTCTGTTTCTGAATTTTAGAATATTCCCTTTACATTAAAATGTCAAGCATTTTCAGTGCTCCGAGAGGTTTTTCAGAAACGACCGCCTGTGAATCGGAGTCATCCCCGCCTTTTTGATCCCCTCGTAATGCGCTGCCGTACCGTAACCCTTGTTCTTTTCAAAGGCATAGTCCGGGTATTCTTTTGCGTACTCCACCATCATGCGGTCACGCGTAACCTTCGCCAGAATCGAAGCCGCCGCAATTGAGACCGAACGCGCATCTCCCTTGATAAGCGAGGTCTGCGGAAGCTTTACCGCATCAACCTTTACAGCATCAAAGAGCACGTGTCCGATAGTGCCGCCGCACTTTGCCGCAAGCATTTCCTGGGCCGCAGCCACCGCATCCGCCATGGCTTCCTTTGTCGCCTCGAGTATGTTTATCTCATCGATCCTTTTGCTGTCCCGCATGCCGATTCCATAGGCAAGCGCCTTTTCGCGAATCACGTCAAACAACTCCTCGCGCCGCTTTTCCGAAAGCTTCTTTGAATCATCCACGCCAAGCACATCAAAATCCGCAGGCAGCACGACCGCCGCCGTCACCACAGGCCCCGCAAGCGGACCACGCCCGACCTCGTCGACACCCGCCACGTAGAGCACGCCCTCAGTGTGAAGCTTGTCCTCGAATTCCTTCATTTCCGCGAGCCGCACCCGCATATGTTCCAATCTTTCCGCCTTTGTCATTTCCG
>JAEEGU010000044.1 GCA_016280485.1 Bacillota bacterium
AACTCCATTTACACGCACAAGGAAATATTCCTTCGTGAAATCATTTCAAATGCCAGCGATGCAATAGACAAGCTCTATTACCGGGAGCTTACCGAGAAAAAGACGGGACTTTCCCGCAGCGATTTTAAAATACGCATTGAGGTAAACAAGGATACCCGCGAAATTACAATCAGCGACAACGGTATAGGAATGAACGAGGCGGAGCTTGAGTCAAACCTCGGTACTATCGCGCGCAGCGGATCGCTTGACTTTAAAAAAGACGAAGCCAATGCAGAGGGCATGGCAAAGGAAGACATCAACATCATCGGTCAGTTCGGCGTAGGCTTCTACTCGGCATTTATGGTAGCTGACAGAGTCACCGTAGTGACAAAGAAGTTCGGCGAGGATACAGCTTATCGCTGGGAGAGCGAGGGCGCAGCCGGCTACAGCATCGAGCCTTGCGAAAATAACGGCCACGGCACGGATGTAACGCTCCACATAAAGGCAAATGCCGGCGAAGAGAATTATGACGGTTTCCTCGACCAGTACGGCATTCAGCGCCTCGTAAAGAAGTATTCGGACTACATCACTTACCCGATCCTGATGAACTTTGAAACCGAAAAGCCGGTTCCAAAGGAAGAGGGCAAGGAGGACGAGGAAACAAAATACGAAACAGTCATCGAGGAGCGCACATTAAACAGCATGGTGCCTATCTGGAAAAAGAACAAATCCGAGCTCAAGGACGATGACTACAATAACTACTACAAGGAAAGATTCTACGACTTCACAGATCCTGCGCTCCACATCCACACAAAGGCAGAGGGCCAGGTTTCGTACGATGCTCTGCTTTACGTACCTTCCAAGGCACCGTACAATTATTACAGCAAGGAATACGAAAGAGGCCTCGCACTCTACACAAACGGCGTGCTGATTATGGAAAAGTGCGCGGACCTGCTTCCTGAATATTTTAGCTTTGTCCGCGGCGTAGTCGACAGTGCGGATTTGTCGCTTAACATCTCGCGTGAAATGCTGCAGCACGATCGCCAGCTAAAGCTCATCGAAAAGAACCTCGAAAAGAAGATCAGCGCAGAGCTTATAAAGCTCGAGACTGAGGACAGAGAAAAGTACGCCGAGTTCTTCAAGGAGTTTGGCATGCAGATAAAGTTCGGCTGCTATGACAAGTACGGCATGGACAAGGACAAGCTGCAGGATCTCCTCGTCTACTATTCATCGCTTAACGAAGAGCGCCCGACCACGCTTAAAGAATACATCGGCCGCATGAGAGAGGGCCAGGAAAAGATCTACTACGCAAGCGGCGAGAGCCTCGACAAGATCAAGGCACTGCCTCAGACAGAGGCGGCCGAGGCAAAGGGCTACGAAGTGCTCTACATGACAGACCACATCGACGAGTTCTGCGTACAGATGATGATGAATTACGACGGCAAGCAGTTTGCCAACATTTGCGCGGCGGATTTCGACCTCTCAACAGATGCCGAAAAGGAAGAAATAAAAAAGGAAAATGAAGAGGCAAAGGATATCTTAAAGGTGATGAAGGATGCGCTCGGAGATTCCGTAAAGGAAGTGCGCTTTACAAACCGCCTGGCAAAATACCCTGTATGCCTGACAAGCGCGGGCGAGCTTTCCATCGAGATGGAAAAGACATTAAATGCAATGCCTACATCCGAAAAGGTAAAGGCAGACCTGGTGCTTGAAATAAATGCGGATCACAAAATTGCGGATAGCGTAAAGGCGCTTGCGGGAGACGAAGAAAAGTTAAAGGATTATGCGGTTATTCTCTATGACATGGCGCGCATGATTTCGGGACTTTCAATCGAAGACCCCGCAAAGCTTTCGGAGCTTGTTTGCGGACTTATGTAAGAGAAAGAAACGCTAATGGATTATATAAAGGGAACAATATACACAGGATTATCGGATCTCGAGCAGGCTGAGGCCATGCTGATGGGAATCGGCATAGATTCTCTCGAGGTGGGCGATCCGCGCGACATCGAGGATCTGATGAACAAAAAGAACGAGTACGACTGGGACTATGTCGATTCTAAAGTAATGGCGCAGGCAGACTCGGAGCCTTATGTGAGCTTTTATCTTTCGGACGATGAAGAGGGCAAGAGGCTTGACGCGGCAGCGGAAAAGCTTGCGGCAGAGCAGAGCGCCGAGGGCAAGAGCTGGCGCTACGTCCGCGAGGTCGTGTGCGACGATGACTGGAAGGACAAGTGGAAGGAATACTTTAAACCCGCGCACATCACAGACCGCGTGGTCGTGAAGCCGACGTGGGAGCCTTACACTCCGGCGGAGGGCGAGCTTGTTATCGAGATCGACCCGGGTGCGGCGTTTGGAACCGGCACACATCCTACCACCACAGGCTGCATTACTCTTATGGAGAAGTTTTTGCGTCCGGGTATGAGCGTGCTCGATGTAGGCTGCGGAAGCGGAATTCTTTCGATAGCGGCGGGGCTTATGAAAGCCGGCGATGTGCTTGGAATAGAGATAGACCCTGTGGCGGTTGAAATCGGAAAGGAAAATGTGGAGCTTAACGGGCTTTCGAGCATCGTAAGGGTACAGGAGGGCGACCTCACAAAGGGAGTCGATTACAAGGCGGACATCGTGGTTGCGAATCTGATGGCGGACCTTGTAAAGATGCTGACAGGCGATGTGAAGAGGCACATGAAGCAGGGCGGAGTCTATATCTCGAGCGGAATACTTCTCGAGCTAAAGGACGAGCTTTGTGAGTTTATAGAGGGCTGCGGCTTTGAAATAGTCGATGTCTACGAGAATGAAAAGGACGGCGGCTGGTGTGCAATAGCGGCGAAGCTTAAATAGGAGAGCTATGGGAAAGATTTTTGTAAATCCGAGCGACATCGGAGATGCTACAATTGTAATAACAGAGCCCGGTGATGTGCATCACCTGTCGAGGGTGCTTCGCGTAAAGTGCGGAGACAGCCTCGAGATTTCCGACGGCGTGAAATGGGAATATGCGACCAAAATCGAGGAAATCGAAAAGGACAGAATCGTTTGCCGCATAGAGGACAGGCAGGCTCATGCCAGAGAACCGAAAACGAGGGTTACTCTTTATCAGGGCTTTCCTAAGGCGACAAAGCTCGACAGCATTATTCAGAAATGTGTGGAGCTCGGTGCAGAGAAAATCGTGCCTGTATATACCGACAGGAGCGTTGTAACCGACACCGGAAAGGGCGAAAAAAAGGCGGGGCGCTGGCAGAAAATCGCTGATGAGGCATCAACGCAGTGCAGACGCGGAAAACGCCCAAATATAGCCGTTCCCGTGAAACTTAATGAAATATTTAATAGTATCGTTAAGCATAAACTTATCATAATGCCGTATGAAAGTGAGGAAGGTCGGACGCTGAAGGACGCACTTGCGGATTTTAGGAAAAATCATCCGGAGGATGCGGAAAAGGGAGCGGATATTGCTCTCATAATCGGTCCCGAGGGCGGCTTTTCCGACAAAGAGGTTGAACACTTTAGGGAAGCGGGGGCAGAGGTGGTAACCCTGGGAAAAACCATCCTTCGCACGGAAACGGCGGGGCCTGCGGCGCTTGCCATGATAATGTACGAACTGGAGCTTTAATTTATGAAGGTTAGCTTTTACACCCTCGGGTGCAGAGTAAATCAATACGAAACGGAAATGCTAAAGGAGAGGTTCCGTGCAGCCGGCTATGAGCCGGTCGGCGAAGAAGAGTTTGCAGATGTCTACGTAATCAACACCTGCACGGTTACAAGCCTTGCCGACCGCAAGAGCCGTCAATATATACGCCGGATGAAGAGATTAAATCCGGCGGCTTTTGTATGCGTGACAGGCTGCTATGCGCAGATAAGTCCGGAGGAGGTAGCAGCGCTTGAGGGCGTCGACATGGTTGTCGGAACCTCCGACAAGGGAAAGATACCGGAGCTTACAAGCGCCGCGCTTGAAAGTCGTGGGGCGAAAGAGGGCGGTAGTGAAAGCATTGGCGGTACCGCTGAAATTCTGGTGCGCCCGCACACTCCTTTCGAGGAATACGAAGAGACCGGTACTGTGGCCAGCATGGAGGGGCGAACCCGCGCATTTATAAAGGTTCAGGAGGGCTGCAACAGATATTGCTCCTACTGCGAGATTCCTTTTGCAAGGGGCGATGTGCGCTCACGTCAGCCGGCAAAGGTGCTCGAAGAGGCGAAAATGCTCCTTGAAAACGGATTCAAGGAAATCGTCCTGACCGGAATAAATACGGCGCTTTACGGAACAGAAAAGCGCTTTAAGCCGGAGTTTCCTGCAGGAAGTGAGTTTGACAAATACAGAAAGCTCTGGGCAGAGTCCTGCGGAGAGGACGGAGCGTGCAAATACGGAACGGGCCTCGAACTTCTGATTGCCATGATAAGCGATATCCCGGGGGATTTTCGCATTCGCGTAAGCAGTCTGGAGCCGACGGTTGTGCGCGCAGAGGATGTTATGCGCCTCTTAAAATACGAAAAGCTGTGCAGGCATTTCCACCTGTCCATGCAGTCGGGCAGCAGCAATGTCTTAAAGGCAATGAACCGCAGCTACAGACGCGAGGATTATATGGAAATAGCAAAGGCGCTTTTCAAGGCCGATCCGTGCTTTGGAATAAGCACGGATATCATCGCGGGCTTTCCGGGAGAAAGCGAAGGCGATTTCGCAGAAAGCCTCGGCATGACGGAGGAGATTCCGTTTTGCAAGGTCCACGCCTTTGACTACAGCAAGCGCCCCGGCACAAAGGCGGCTCAGATGGGCGGGCACCTCGATCCGCAGGTGAAAAAGCGTCGCGTAAAGGAGCTGATTGCGGCGGGAGATGCGGCGCAAAAGAGGTTTTTCGAAAGGTGTGCCGGCACCGAAAGAGTGGTGCTTATCGAGGAGTACTTACCTGAAATAGGCATGTATGTGGGCTATACGGACAACTTCGTGCGCACCTACGTGGCGGCGCCGGAGGGGGACGCAGAAGGAACGAGAGCCGGCATAATAAATAGCTTCGTAAGGGTACGGTTGGAGAAAAATTACAGGGACGGTATGACGGCTGCGCCGACGGAGTGACACCTCATCCGTCACCTTCGGTGACACCTTCCCCTCGAGGGGAAGGCTTTTTGCTACTTGAATTTTGAGCAAAATGGGTGTATATTTTATTACAGTACAGTGAAAAAGCAGACGCGGTTAGCGTGGCTGCGTAACTAATCGCGAAAGGAGTATACCAAATGTCAGATTGTATCTTTTGCAAGCTTGCAAGCGGCGAGATTCCAACAAATGTGGCTTACGAAGACGACAAAATCTTCTGCTTCCACGATGCGGAGCCGCAGGCACCGGTGCATGTGCTGGTAATTCCAAAGAAACACATCGCATCGCTTGATGATTTAAAACCCGAGGATGAAGCGCTCATGGGCTACATTACAATGAAGATTCCTGAGATTGCGGCAAAGCTCGGACTTGAAAACGGCTACAGAGTAGTTTGCAACTGCGGTGAGGACGCGTTCCAGACCGTAAAGCATTTGCACTTCCATATCCTTGGAAAGAGAAAGCTCAGCTGGCCACCGGGCTGATAATTTGCAGTGTGCCGATGAAAAAAAGACTTGCCTATTTGCGTTATAGGTAGTATAATACTTTTGTTATGTGCGATTCCGTTCAAGCATTATATTTCGAAATAAGGCAGGAGGTGAGTTAGAATATGGCACAGGTTATCGTAAGAGAAAACGAAAGTCTTGAAAGCGCTCTGAAAAGATTCAAGAGATCGTGCGCAAGAGATGGCGTAATGTCCGAGCTTAGAAAGAGAGAACACTACGAAAAGCCAAGCGTACGCAGAAAGAAGAAGTCCGAGGCTGCAAGAAAAAAGGCTAAGAAGTACTAATTCACATTAAAAGCGTATATAAAGAGGTGTTAAAATGACCTTAAAGGACAGATTAACAGAAGACTTCAAAGAGGCCATGAAGGCTCATGACGAAGTCAAAAAGAACACATTAAGCTTTGCTCGTGCAGCAATCAAGCAGTACGAGGTAGATCACCGAGGCGAAGAGCTTGACGATGCAGGTATCGCTCAGATACTTCAAAAGCAGGTCAAGATGAGAAACGACGCCCTCGCCGATTTTGAAAAAGCGGGCAGAACGGATTTAGCAGATTCATACAAGGCTGAAATCGAGGTATTAAGTGCATATCTCCCTAAGCAGCTCACACCTGAGGAAATAATGGCCATCGTAAAGGAAACTGCGGCTGCACTCGGAATCGAAGGCGGCAAGCAGAACATGGGTAAGCTCATGGGTCCTGTAATGGGCAAGGTCAAAGGCGTAGCCGATGGCAATGCCGTTAAAAAGGCTGTCGAGGCTTTCCTCGGTTAAAAGAATATTTGGATTAAACAGGAGGCAATGCCTCCTGTTTTTTTATGCGGTTTTACAGCATTCGGTTTTTTCGATAACCGGTTTGCGGTTTTTGGCAGGTTTGTTTGTATTTATCGGTATGCGTAAACTTGTTATTTGCGTATAAATGGGGTATAATATAATGCGTATAGCTATATGAAGGGAGACCAAAATTTGACCACACTCACAATTGACCAAACTATTGATGCAGTATTACTTTTCGGTAACCTTGACGAGAATCTGAAAGCGGTTGAGGATCATTGCAATGTGCAGATTGTTCAGCGCGACGGAGAGCTTATCATAATGGGTGAAAGAGAGGAACTGGCGGTATTTATCCTGCGCGAGTTTATGGGCATCCTGGAAAAGGGAGAAAGCATAGATCCGCAAAAGGTAAGTTATGTCATCAGCCTCGCTGACAATGGCGTGTCCTATGCGGAAAGCAGCATGGACAAGGACATACTGTGCTTCACTCACAGAGGAAAACCGATAAAGCCGAAAACACTCGGACAAAAGGAATATGCGGCGTGCATTAAAAAGCACGATGTGGTTTTCGGAATAGGTCCTGCGGGTACGGGCAAAACATATCTTGCGGTGGCGATGGCGATTTCTGCTTACAAGCAAAAGCTTGTGCAGAAGATTATCCTGACAAGACCTGCCGTAGAGGCCGGCGAGCGTCTGGGCTTTCTGCCGGGAGATATGCAGGAAAAGGTCGACCCTTATTTGCGTCCGCTGTACGATGCCCTGTATGACATACTCGGCAGGGACGCGGCACTGAAAATGAAGGAAAAAGAGTTTATAGAAGTAGTGCCGCTTGCCTACATGAGAGGACGCACCCTCGACGGAAGCTTTATCATTCTGGATGAGGCCCAGAACACCACAAGGGAACAGATGAAGATGTTCCTCACAAGAATGGGCTTTGGATCAAAGATGATTATCACAGGCGATGTAACGCAGATAGATCTGCCGCGCGGCAGGCGTTCGGGGCTTGTGGAGGCTTCAAAGATTCTTAAAAACGTAGACGGTATCGATTTCTGTTACCTCAAGGATGTGGATGTCGTGCGCCACGAAATGGTTAAAAAGATTATCGGCGCTTACGACCGCTACTACGAAAAGAATCCGGACGAGCTTTACGAAGATTAATATGGCGACAGCAGCCAAGCATAAAAAATTAGCAGAAAGAGAGAATTGGAACAATGGAACTACTTTTCGACGAAGAAAAGATGCCTGATGCTGACGTCATTGCGAAAATGTATGATGCGGCAATCAGGTGCATGGAGTATGCAAAGGTTGGAGACGACCAGGTTGAAATCAGCCTGTCGCTCGTATCACCCGAGGAAATACGCCAGCTTAACAAAGACTATCGCGGCGTGGATTCGGTGACGGACGTACTGTCCTTCCCGCAGTACACGGATTTCGACGATCTGCCGGAGGGCGAGCCTGTAGAGCTCGGAGATGTAATCATTTGCGAGGAGAGAGCAAGGCAGCAGGCCGAGGAGTTCGGACATTCTTATGACAGAGAGCTCTTATATCTCTTCACACACAGCGTTTTTCACCTGCTCGGTTACGACCACATGCAGGATGACGAAAAGGCAAAGATGAGAGAGGCAGAGGAAACCGTGCTTACTGCCATGGGACTTGCAAGAGCATAAAGGCAGGAGGATTGGAGGTTAAGTAAAGAGAATGAAATACAGAGATTTGTACAAAAAGGCACAGGAAATGATCGAGTATTCCTACGCTCCGTTTTCGAAGTTTCGCGTGGGAGCGGCTCTGCTTGCAAAGGACGGCGAGGTTTTCACCGGCTGTAATGTTGAAAATTCCTCGCTCGGAGGCACGATTTGTGCCGAGCGCACAGCCATGGTAAAGGCCGTGTCTGAGGGCAACCGCGAATGGGAAGCAGTAGCAATTGCTTCCTCCGAGGGCGAAGCATGGCCTTGCGGTATTTGCAGACAGTTTATGCGTGAGTTTGTCGACGATGATTTTGTGATTATCACGGGCGATGATATCGAGCATCTTAAAACATATACCATGAATGAAATTTTACCGGAAGGTTTCAAACTATGAAGACAGGCTTTGTAGGAATAGTCGGCAGGCCGAATGTGGGAAAATCCACACTGCTTAACGCCATACTCGGCGAAAAGATAGCAATTACGACGGACAAGGCGCAGACTACGCGAAACAACATACGCGGAATTTACACCCACTTTACCGACGGACGCCCGGAGAATACCGGAATAGACGGTCCTGATACCGATGTGCAGATTGTGTTCATTGATACACCGGGCATACACAAGCCGAAGAACAAGCTGGGAACATATATGGACAGCATGGCGGTGAACACCTTAAAAGAGGTTGATGCCGTGATATTTATTGTGGACAGCAGTCCAAAGGAGGGCACCGGGGATTCGTATGTGTTAAATCTCTTAAAGGAGACGGAAACACCGAAAATACTCGTAATCAACAAAATCGACAAGATGCCGCCCGAGGCCTTTAAGGAGGCGTTTGACTACTACGAGGGCACCGGTCTTTTTGAAAAGGTTATGGGAATCTCGGCACTGGAGGTAAAGAACGTAAGCGAACTGCTGGCCGAAACGACGAAGCTGCTTGAAGACGGCCCGATGTACTTCCCGGAGGACATGGTAACCGACCATCCCGAAAAATTTATCGTAAGCGAAATCATTCGCGAAAAGGCACTTTTATATCTTCGCGACGAGGTTCCTCACGGAATCGCGGTTGAGATTGAAAGCTTCAAAGAGGGAGACGGCTTAACGAGCATAAACGCATGCATCTATTGCGAAAAGAAATCCCACAAGGGCATAATCCTTGGCAGCGGCGGCAAAAAGATCAAGGGGATCGGACGCGCGGCCAGACTCGAAATTGAGGGGCTTCTCGGAACAAAGGTATATTTGGAGCTTTGGGTAAAGGTAAAGGAAAACTGGAGAGATTCGGATTTTGCCCTGAGCAATTTCGGATACAAGGAAAGCTAAGCTATGTATGTAGATACCGACGGCGTGGTGATACGCCAGGTAAAAACCGGCGACGGGCGCAGGATGCTGCTCCTCTTTACGAGGCAATACGGTAAAATCAGTGCCGGCACCTCGATAAACGAGAGGGGCAAAAACAAGAGCGCGCTTGCGATTCGGCCCTTTACCTATGGTCACTACGATATTTTCAAGGGAAGAAATTACTTCTCGCTTAATGGCGCAGAGGTAAAGAACAGCTTTTACAAGATAGGCGAGGACGTGGACAAATTTATGCTCGCGTCACAGATGCTGGAGTTTACCGACAAGCTGCTCCCCGAAGGCGAGCCTAACGAAAGAATTTTCGATACGCTTGTGGATTTTTTCCGTATGCTTGCGGAAAGAAAGTCAAAGCACGAAACGCTGTCTTCGGCTTATCAGTTCCGTGCACTTAAGTTTGCCGGCCTGGAGCCGCAGCTTTCGGCTTGTGCAGTGTGTGGGAAAAAGCTGCAGGGCGGCGCAGGAGCGGGCTATGCTTACTTCTCGGTGAAGGAGGGTGGCCTGCTTTGCGAAGAATGCGCGGCTGAGGCTAAAAAAGCGGCCGGGAGTGCCAAGAATTTGATTTATAAAGTATCCTTTGATATAATTGATATATTAAGGTATTTTATGAATAATCCTTTGGAAAAGCTGAAATCCGTGGGCCTTGAAGAGGATAAACAGAAAGAGGTTTCAAGGATTCTAAGCGCTTATATCGGATATCATTTGGGGATAGAAGATATAATGTCCAAGGATATATACAATCTGTTAAAGGAAAGTAACTAGAGGAGGTATTACTTATGAACATCACAGTTGAGATGATTGATCAGGTAAAGGACAGAACAGGGGTTAGCTACAAAGAAGCTAAAGAAGCACTCGAAAAGGCAAACGGCAATGTTGTCGATGCCATCATCGATATCGAGGAGTCACTCGGCAGCAGCGCAAAGCGCGCCGACAGCAAAGAGGGCAAGGCGATTATCGAAAAGCTCAAGGAACTCGTTAAAAAGGGTAACGTTTCAAGAATCCTCATCAAGAGAGACGGTGAGGTTGTAATGAATCTGCCTGTTAATGCCGGCATCGTTGCGGGCGTTATTGCACCTTGGGCAAGCTTACTGGGCGTAATTGCCGCATTCGGCTTCAAGTGCGAAATCGAGGTTGTCAAAGATGACGGCAGCATTCTCGATGTAAGCGAAATGACAAATGAAAAGATTGGCGTAGCGGTAGAAAAGGGTTCCGTTATCGCAAACGAGCTTAAAGAAAAGGGCGCAGCCGTATATGAAACCGTAAAGGAATATGGCGGCGAAGCGTATGAGCAGGTAAAGGAAAAGGCTGCTGCACGCAGAGAACAGTTTGATTTTGGCGAGGACGAAGCCTTTGATGAGGATTCCTCCGAGGTCGAAATCGACAAGGAGTAAATTAAAAAGAGAGAGGTACATAAGTTATGGGCAAGGAAATTACAATGGACAAGATTGTTGCATTGGCAAAGAACAGAGGCTTTGTGTTCCCGGGCTCCGAGATTTACGGCGGACTCGCAAACACATGGGACTACGGCCCGCTGGGTGTTGAGCTTAAGAACAACATCAAGCAGGCATGGTGGAAAAAATTCGTACAGACCAATCCTTACAATGTAGGACTGGACGCAGCGATTCTGATGAATCCGCAGACATGGGTGGCATCCGGTCACTTAGGCGGCTTCTCCGATCCGCTGATGGACTGCCGCGAATGTCACGAAAGATTCAGAGCTGACAAGCTCATTGAGGACTGGTGCGGTGAGAACGGGTTTGAACTTCCAAAGCCAATCGATGCTTTTTCGCAGGAAGAAATGAAGAACTTCATCGACGAAAAGAACATCGCTTGCCCGACATGCGGAAAGCATAATTTCACAGATATTCGTCAGTTCAATCTGAT
The DNA here is from genome assembly GCA_016280485.1 of Bacillota bacterium. Taxonomy (GTDB): domain Bacteria; phylum Bacillota; class Clostridia; order Peptostreptococcales; family Anaerovoracaceae; genus UBA3871. The sequence continues at coordinate 11,247 of JAEEGU010000044.1, forward strand.
GTTTAAGACATTCCAGGGCGTTACCGAGGATGCGAAGAACACCGTATACCTCCGTCCTGAGACTGCGCAGGGTATATTCGTTGATTTCCCTGCAGTTCAGAGAACAACACGTAAAAAGATGCCGTTTGGTATCGGTCAGATAGGTAAGTCGTTCCGTAACGAAATCACACCGGGTAACTTCATTTTCCGCGTTCGTGAGTTCGAGCAGATGGAACTTGAATTCTTCTGCGAGCCGGGCACAGACCTCGAATGGTTCAACTACTGGAGAAAGTTCTGTAAGGACTGGCTCCTGTCACTTGGCATGAAAGAGGAGAACCTGCGTCTGCGTGACCACGATCCTGAAGAGCTCTGCTTCTACTCAAAGGCAACAACAGACTTCGAGTTCCTCTTCCCGTTCGGCTGGGGCGAGCTGTGGGGCGTTGCCGACAGAACAGACTACGACCTGACTCAGCACCAGAACACATCCGGCAAGGATATGACCTACTTCGATCAGGACAGAAACGAGAGATACATTCCGTATGTTATCGAGCCGTCGCTTGGTGTGGAGAGATGCTTCCTCGCATTCCTCTGCAACGCGTACGAAGAGCAGGTTATCGGCCAGGACAAAAATGGTGCGGACGACATCAGAAACGTGCTGCATCTCCACCCGGCACTTGCACCGTTCAAGTGCGCAGTACTGCCGCTTTCAAAGAAGGAAGAGTGCACATCTGTCGCGGAGCCGCTGTTTGAGGAGCTTTCACAGCACTTCATGGTTGACTACGACGCTGCAGGCTCTATCGGAAAGCGCTACAGAAGAGAAGACGAAATCGGTACACCGTTCAGTATTTGCGTAGACTTCGAATCAAAGGAAGACAAGTGCGTAACGATTCGCGACCGTGACACAATGGATCAGGTTCGCATTCCTATTTCCGAAGTTCGCAGCTACATAGAAGAAAGACTTAAGTTTTAATTAGTTCCAAACAGTCGAAAGACTTTTAAGATTTTATGATTCAAATTAAAAAAGGAGATAATGACAAAA
>JAEEGU010000045.1 GCA_016280485.1 Bacillota bacterium
AGGCAGATGATTACGATGATCATTGTCTTGTACTCTTTCTTTAAGAATGCCATAGCGCCCTCACGGATGTAACCGGAGATTTCCTTCATTCTGTCAGTTCCTTCTCCCTGCTTCTTGATCCATGCACTCAGTGCATAAGCAACAATCAGACCAACAAGAGCACAGATAGGAACCAAAACCTTTAAAAAGTCCATTTTAAAATTCCTCCCTCTCGCTTTGTGCGTTTATATATGCGCACATAGAGGCACCTTACGATACCTCTTGAAAGCGAACTTATTTAATAAAAATATAAAACAATATAACCAAGCAACCTACTCGATTGCAACAAGTGCACATGAAAGCACGATGAAGATAATCGCGGAAGCCGTTGCAATCTTTGAGAGAATTGCCTCGTACCCCTTGCTCTTCTTTTTACCGAACAGCTGCTCAGCGCCGCCGCCGATTGAACCGGACAGACCTGCGCTGTTTCCGGACTGGAGCAAAATACTTGCAATCAGTACCAAGCTGGCAATAGCAAGTATAAGCATAAATGCAGTCTTCATTAGCACACCTCCTTTTATCATAACTACTTGATTATAGCACCGAGGCCGCCATAAATCAAGTATTTTTACACTAAAGAGTTAATGTTTCACTCAGCAAATCGGTCACGAGCATATTGCTTGCCGCCTGTGTGATTGCAAACGGAATCTTGGAAAACGCAATCGCCGCCTGAGAAGTAATACCGGAAGCCCAAAATACAGGAACTTCACCCTCAGTTATGTATATGGCCTCGCCTATTGCGGGCGCCAGTATGTCGGTTACTCCAATCTCCTGCGGATTACCTATTTGAAGCGGTGCACCGTGCATACGCGGGAATCTTGCCGTAATCTCCAAAAGCCGGTCAAGCTTACGTTTATGCACAGGCCTCATGCTCACGAAAACAGGGCCGCGGAAGGTGCCCTTCATGCTCGGCTTTGTCTTTAGGCTTGTCATGTAGATAGGCAGCTGACAGCCGAGGCTTAAGTGGCGCATGCCTATCCCCGCATCGGCAAGTACCGAATCAAAGGAAAGGCTGCTGCCGATGAGATATGCCACCATGCCGTCCTGCCAGTAATCGCTTGCATCGGTTGTCTGATGCACGAGCTTTCCGTCAATCCAAACATTATACAGCGGCAAATCCGTAAGGATGTTCGCATGATCCGCCGCAATAGTTGTGTATGGTGTGTTTTCAAGCTTTTCGATTATAGGAAAGACCTGCTCGTTTTGCTCCGCAAAATCTTCAAACTCAGAGGCATATTCTCTGTCAAAGAGAACGATGTCTGTCTGGACATAGCCGGGACAAAGCCCCGCCGTGCCCATCGGAAGCGGAGGGACCTCGCCTGCGGCGATACGCCTTCTCAGCTCTGCCGGATGGATACCTTTGAGCCCATTTTCATTTTTTTCAACGTTAAAAATCTGGTCCATAAAATTATTATATCACGTATCCCCAAAAAAGGACTCGGGATTCCGAGTCCTTTGGCTGCTTTGAATATATCTTGTCCTAGCGCAGATTGTAGAATGCCTTTTTGCCGGCATACTGTGCGGAAGGTCCGAGAATTTCTTCGATACGAAGGAGCTGGTTGTACTTTGCAATACGGTCTGTTCTTGAAAGCGAACCTGTCTTAATCTGACCTGCGTTCATTGCAACTACTACATCTGCTATTGTGGAATCCTCTGTCTCGCCGGAGCGGTGGGATACAACTGCAGTATAGCCTGCCTTCTTTGCCATCTCAATTGCATCGAGAGTTTCTGTAAGAGTACCAATCTGGTTGAGCTTGATAAGGATGGAGTTTGCAACACCCTTTTCAATACCCTGCTCGAGTCTCTCCGTGTTTGTAACAAAGAGATCGTCTCCTACGAGCTGAATCTTCTTTCCGAGCTTTTCAGTGAGCTTCTTCCAGCCGTCCCAGTCGTCCTCAGCAAGACCGTCCTCGATGGAGATTACAGGATACTTGCTTGTAAGCATCTCGTAGTACTCGATCATCTGCTCTGCTGTGCGGGAAACGCCTTCGCCTGTCATGTTGTACATCTTCTTTGATTCGTCGTAGAACTCGGAAGCTGCCACATCAAGTGCGATGCAAACATCCTCGCCCGGCTTGTAGCCTGCCTTTTCGATAGCTTCGATGATAACCTGAATGGCCTCTTCGTTTGTCTTAAGGTCAGGAGCAAAACCGCCCTCATCACCTACTGCGGTGTTGAGGCCCTTGCCCTTTAATACAGCCTTTAAGTTATGGAAAATTTCCGCGCCCATGCGGAGTGCTTCCTTAAAGGAAGGTGCGCCGACAGGCATAATCATGAATTCCTGAATGTCAACGGTGTTGTCCGCGTGGGAACCGCCGTTTAAGATGTTCATCATAGGTGTAGGCAGAACCTTGCCGTTTACACCGCCGATGTACTGGAACAGAGGCAGTCCTAAGCTGTCAGCAGCAGCTCTTGCAGCAGCAAGAGATACGCCAAGGATAGCGTTTGCTCCGAGCTTGCCCTTGTTTGGTGTTCCGTCAAGCTCGATCAGCATTTCGTCAAGGCCAACCTGGTCAAATACATCCCAGCCGATGATTTCATCAGCGATAATTTCATTTACATTGTCAACAGCCTTCTGTGTGCCCTTGCCAAGGTAGCGGGACTTGTCGCCATCGCGAAGCTCAACTGCTTCGTGAACGCCTGTGGAAGCGCCGGATGGTACCATTGCTCTGCCTTCGCTACCGTCCTCAAGGACGATTTCTACCTCTACTGTTGGATTTCCGCGGGAATCAAGGACTTCTCTTGCCCATACGTCTTCGATATATGACATATCTTTCCTCCTAAAATTACTTATTTTAATTAAAAATTAACTATCTGAATAAACTCTTCAGGTTTAAGGCTCGCGCCGCCTACCAGCGCACCGTCGATTTCCGGCATGTTCATAAGCTCTGTTGCATTAGCCGGCTTTACGCTGCCGCCGTACTGGATGGTCACATCGCAGCTGATGTCCGTGTCATAGAGCTCCTCTACGATGTCGCGGATTGCTCCGCACATCTCGTTTGCCTGCTCCGGAGTCGCCGTGCGGCCTGTGCCTATTGCCCAAATCGGCTCGTAAGCGATGGTCATGTGCCTCATCTGGATTTCATTAAGACCCTCAAGGTCTTTCACAAGCTGCTCACGCACCACATCGTATTCCTTGCCTGCATCACGCTGCTCGAGGGTTTCACCCACACAGAGAATCGGCACTATGTCGTGAGCAAAGGCCTGATGAAGCTTTTTGTTAACGCTTTCATCAGTCTCGTCAAAATACTGACGTCTCTCGGAATGGCCGATGATGCAGTAGTTCACACCTATCTCGGCAAGCATGTCGGCCGAAATTTCGCCGGTAAAGGCACCATTATCCGCAAAGTGCATATTCTGCGCGCCGATACCGATGCCCGTGCCCTCGAAAGCCTCTTTGAGTGCCGCAAGCTGTGTAAAAGGTGCGCAGATTGCAACGCGCACGTCGTCCTTTTCGTAGAGCTTTAAAAACTCTTTGGCAAATTCTAAAGCCTCAGCCGTGGTTTTGAACATCTTCCAGTTGCCGGCTATGAA
>JAEEGU010000046.1 GCA_016280485.1 Bacillota bacterium
GCAGATAGGAAGCTCTATATCACCTTCCAGCCAACCATCTTCAGCTTCACTTGCGAGGTTCCAAGAGAATACTCAAATGGTACGTTAAAAGCAGCTTTAAATGCGCCTTCTTCTGTGAAGGTTAACAAAGCATTTGCAGTAGCTGATGCAACCACTCTTTCTGACGATTTAAGATACGAAAGAGGAGTTCTGGAGCGAAAAGTAGGCTCAGGATCCTTCGAGACTATCGCTACCTGGAACGGCCCTGCTTCCCGCGGAGTTAATTCCGGAGAAAGCAAGGAGGAGAATATATCCGAAGGCGGGACAGTTACTTATCGCTTAACCGTAACTGCAGATTCCGGCCAGACTGACACTTGCGAAAAAACAGTAAGAGTTGAGACAACCGGCGATGCTACGCTTGATCTTGATTGGAGCCTTCCTTCTTCGGTGTACGAAGGACACCCCGCTCTTGCGGAGGACCGAAGCGAGTTTACGGAGGAAGACCTTGAAACGGGCAGAACCAACTACTATACCATCTACGAGGCAGGAAGCCACTCCTTCAGAGTAAATCCAAACAGCAACTACACTCAGACAAGAATTGACAGAGCGGATACGGAGTTTCGCTTTTCCGTGCCGGGAACTTATGATGTAACAATTAATGAGAGCTTTAGGAGTCTCCACGATTCGGACACAAAGAGCATTGACGTGCTTAGGACTCCGGCAATTAGTCACAACTTAGGAGGCTATCAAAAGCAGAACAGAAAAGAGATAATAACCGCAGACATTGCCATTAACCCAAACTACCCGCTTGATACATGGTGGGTTCGCATTAAAGACAAGGCGACCGGCGAGGAAACCATTCTCGAAGAAGGGCATTTATCCGGCGAGACTGCGAACATAAAGACAAGAGCCGCAACCTTTACAACCGATGTAAACGGCTGCTACTCACATATCCGAATTGAGTTTCTCACAAAGAATCCGTCATACAACGCAGCTACAGGAAAAGGAAGCGGCACAAACGCCGACGGGACCGAGCCTTATACTTACGAAATTTATGCGAGGGACATTCGCGGCAACACCGACCGAGTAAGCAGAGATTTCAGCGTAGCGCCCGACATTCCGCCTGTTGCCGCAATTGAGACAGAAGACAGCTTCATTCGCGAAAGAGGCACAAACTACGCAAGCCTTAGTGTGAAGGATATGTCGTCTACCGACGGAGACAGCCTTGAGAGATCCTGGAGCTATGCTGCAGCCGATCCGAAGACTGAGGTGTTTGGGGCTTACACAGAGATTACAAGCGGAAGTGCAGGCTACGTGGACTCTTCCTTTGGCTCGGGCCAGAACATTGCCTTTGCAAAAGAGGGAGTGGGGAGAGTAAATGTAAAGCTTGTAGTAAAGGATAAGATTCCGGCAAATGAAACTCTTGCGGAGTTCCTTACGCCTTCGGATTATCTGTCATCCACTTCCATAGCCGCCACCACTGTAGTAAACATTGCCCCTACGGTATCTTTGGAGCCTATAGAGGCGGTGAATGGAGAAACCTATGTATATAAAGGTCAGCAGGTGGATGGGGCTTTGTTCAGCTCGGTTCTGGAAGACATAAAGAGCCTAAAAAAAGAGCTTCTTTCAGATGCTGTGTTTATGGATGTAAAAGAGCTTCGAGGAGAGATAGTTTCGGGAATAGCCGAGAGAAACGGTGCGTTACTTCCTGCAGGTGCAGAAATGCTGCACCTTGACTATGGCGATGGAAGAGCTACAGCCCCAAACGAATGGTACAAGACAAGCACCGGATGCTGGGATGCCGCTTACTTTGCAGGCGATGAAGATTCTTTCTATGTGATGAATCCGAATTGGTTCGTTTCGGTTAATGAAACAAGAAGCTCATATGCATATTACGGAGTGACATTTCCCTTTACTGTTTCGGCATATGATTTAAACAGCGGTAGCGTAAAATGGAATACTACCGTTACGCAGGAAATGTGGGGCGAGAGCAGCATATATTCTTCAGGGCCTGTTCCGTATTTTGAAAGTGACTATCTGCTTTTGCGTACCGGTGACAGCACGCTTTTGCTTCAAAAATCAAATGGAGCGTATATAACCTCTATCCCTTTTGTGATGGGTGATTATGCCTGGCAAAGGGGTGCTTTTGTATACACATACAGAGCGGACGGCATATATTCAATAAGCCTCGAAAGGGGGAGCGTACGCTGTATATATAGCGGAAAGCTACTTAATAACCCAAAGGTGCTTGGCGACAGTCTCTGCTTTTTGGATGCGAGAGACAAATTAAAGCTGGTGAAATTAGATTTTGCAAATGAAAGCATAAAGCAGCAGGTTTTTGCGGGAGACTTAGATGCTTCAAAGGTTTACTGCGCCGGCATGGATATAGATGGTAAGGTGCTGGTATATGACGATAACTGTCTGTATGTTTACGCGGACGTAGCAAACGCTCCTATTTTCACATCTCCTGTGATTGGCATTGCAATGCAGCCGGGTTTTGTTCCTTTTGCAGTCAAAAACGCAAAAGACAAGATAGAGTATGTGGGCTATGGCTACAGCAGCGGCAGTCAGACAGAGCCATATAATGTTTGTACCGTATATGATATATCAACCGGGCAAGAGTTAAGGGATGCTGATAGCTCAACAATACACGGCGATGTGTATGTGGTAGAAAGCGGCTTTGGACTGAACTTTTTTAGGCTCCTTGGAGCATGGGATTATGGCGGGGGTAATATAGTAATTA
>JAEEGU010000047.1 GCA_016280485.1 Bacillota bacterium
CAGGTTAGGGGCAGAGGTGGTGAAAGGAGGGGCTAGGTGAGTGAGCAGCCAGTCCTTGAGCCGTGCCGCCGGAAATGTGCTTTACTGCTTATAGAATACCATCTATTGTGGGTCTTGTCATTGACCGGAACTTCTCCGCATATTCGTCTGCTTCGTTTTTTCATTTCAAAAAAAAGTTGTAAGAATAATAGGTGCAAAATTCGCGCTCTTTTTATTGGTGGCTTGTTTGGATTGATTGTTTGATCAAGCTGTTTTCACGTCACAGCCGAGATACAGGGCATTCTGACAATTTGCTGTGATGCGTAGCGTCAGTCTCGTACCGGTCTGTGCGTTCGGTGCGGTAAAAGTCGGAATACATCCTGATTCTTTGCTTCTGGGAGATGCAAGTATTCCCCACGATGAACTTAGCGAAACGGATGATACGAAAAGTCCTGATGCAGCACCTCCTGCCGAGACTACATATTGGATAGTGATTTCTGCGCCGGATGCATTCGGGAGTTACCCTATCTATATCTCGCACTCACCTGACGCAGAGCAGTGTTCGGCTGGCAGGGCCCCTGCCAGCCGAACGAATTGACTGTTGAACAACAAGATGCTTCAATAAACTGGCCTGCCGAATCCGTAGATTTCGTAGTATCCTACAGCCCATGTATTGCTTGATACCTTGTCGCTGCTGTTGCCTTCTATGGTGTAGATGTACCCGCCTTCGACTCTTTCTACGATACCTACATGATCTGTGATCCTGTCTTGACCGTTGGTTTCGGGCTTATCCCAATCGAAGTAGATGATGTCGCCGGGATTTGGAGTGTAGCTGCCGTCCTGCCATTGATCGCGGGCTCTGAACCAGCTTTCACCGGAGACACAGCCAGCGGTTTTCGGGATAACATCTGCGTCGATATACCCGCACTCATTGGCGCACCAGGAAACGAAACAGGCGCACCACTCTACACGGGATTCAAACCCCATGTACGACCAATAGGTATCGCCGGAGTTGCCGACCTGAGACAACGCGACCGCTACAATGTCTCTTGAAAAATCTATGCCGTATCCGGCAGCTTGAAAAACCTTGAAATCCGGAAAAATAAAAGTGACAGGACAGACGCAAAGCGACTTGCACAGATGTTTCTGTTCAAGATGTTTAGGCAGAATTACTCTGACTCCGGGGTTATTGCCGCACTTAAAGATCTAACCAGGCAAAGAAACGATATTATTGCTGAAAGAGTCAGATTCGCCAATAAATTAACAGCGCTGCTTGATCAGAGCTTTCCCGGTTTCAAAAAGGTGTTTTGCAGCATTCAAACGTATTCCGCAACAGCTGTTTTATCAAAGTACCCGGTCAGTCCGAGATCGATCTTTTGACCGTTCTTCAAGACCAATCACCTCCTTTGCAAACTGCTCGTAGGCTTGCGCAACCTTCCCGTTCTTGTCGTACTCGAAGATGCTGCCTCCGGTGACCGACGCTTCCACCGCCCGCACAGAACGTGGAATCTCCGTGGAAAAGACGTTCAACTGCGTGCCGATGCTTTCCCGCAGGGACGCAATAATCTCATTGGCGTTGTTTGTACGCCGATCCACCATTGTCAGGAGAATGCCGTCAATCGTCAGCTTCGGGTTAATGGAGCGCCGAACCTTCGTGACAGATTTGAGCAGGAGCGCAAGCCCTTTTGTGGACAGAAAGCTGGGCTGAGAGGGAATGATGATGCTGTCTGCTGCGACCAGGGAATTGATGGTCATCATGCCAAGCGACGGCATACAGTCAATCAGAATGTAGTCGTAGTCTTTCCGCAAACCGTCCAGCAAGTTTTTTAGGACATACTCTCGGCTCATGACGTTGAACAGACTGGTTTCCAAGCCTGAAAGCTCGATGTTCGCCGGGAGAAGCTCAACGCCTTCTCGATGGGATAGAATGACCTGGTAGGGGTCAACCGGCTCGTCGTTAATGACAGCGTTCATAGCCGTCGCCAGAGATTGCTCCAGCGCATCAGGGTTTTGAAACCCCATGCAGACCGTCAGACTGCCCTGCGGGTCTGCGTCTACAAGCAGTACCTCTTTACCCTCCCGCGCAAGACCGACACCTAAGTTGACGGTGCTCGTCGTCTTGCCCACGCCACCCTTTTGGTTCGTGATGGCGATGACCTTACATGATTCCATTGAAATCCTCCCTTCGTTACAAATATTTGTACATTCAAAGGCAACTCCTCCTTTCAAAGTTATTTTCAGACATAGAAAAAGCCCCATGTCTTCTGATGCGAAAACATGGAGCTATTTCTCGATTTTTTTGATATGTTCTCTAGCCGAGTTTCTTCTGCAATTTTAACGGTCGAAGAATTCTTCGATTATTTGATTTGAAAGAATTCCGTAATTGCATAACGGGGAATGCGGTAGTTGCGTCCAACTCGAACACTGCAAATCGCACCGGAACGGATCAGCTTATAAGCTGTATTTTTACCGATTGCGAAAACCTTAGTGAGATCTTCAACAGTAAGAATTAGTGGAAGTGCAGAAATGTCCTTTACGCTTTCATCCATGGTAATACCTCCTTAGTGTGCAGGAGTCATTTACTCCAATGTTATCAGTCGACGAATAAGTCCGTTAATGTCAACGGGGTCTATTCCTTTCGCAATAACAACATTCCGAAACAGCATCAGCGCGATATACGCAGGGCGGCATTCGGACGCGGCCATCTCAATATAATACTTTTCTTTAGACATACTTCATCGCCTCCTTGAGCCCGTTCTACGACGGGAGGACGCGCAATACTAATGTGTGCGATTCTCGTGTGTTCTTGTTTCCAGCTCTATGGCACACACGTTGTACAGGATCGATTGTAATAATAGGTAAAAAGTTTGACCTTATTTTTCCCCTTTAGCAAGGGGTACTGGATAACACGACAGGGTATTATAAGGCAACAGAAGGCGGATTTTTTGCTGGTTTGTGGGGAAAATGGGAGTAAATAACGCTTAATATCACTATATTTTCTATTTCGAATCCTTCACCCGCTGCCAAGATAAAGAGCTGAAATCTTCGGATTTTGGCTCTTTTCTTTTTTCAAGCCGTTTTTTGATGGATTTATGTGCTGCTGGAAGCTTCGAAAGATGACACCGGAAAAGTTTGACCTTTACC
>JAEEGU010000048.1 GCA_016280485.1 Bacillota bacterium
ATCCTGGCAGGATATATTGCAACCAAAATCATGAAAGAGGACTCGGGAATCGTAAAGAACCTGATTCTCGGTGTAATCGGTGGCTTTGTGGGCGGCCTGCTCTTCAGCATCTTCGGCCTTAGCGCAAGCAGCCTGATCGGCAGTCTGCTTATTTCGGTAATCGGTGCCTGCATTTGCATCTGGGGCGGCAGAAAACTGCTCAAGTAAATCACCATAGACTTTCCTACATATATATGTTATACTGTCTACGATGAATACTATGCAAGACCGAAAAAACTGAATCAAACTTTTTCGGCGATAGTCTACATGGCTATCGCTGTTTGTATTGCACTGAATTTCAAGGCGCAAAGTCATGCGCCGGGAAAACATCAAAAATACCAAACGAAACCAAAAACACAGGAGTCACACAGTGGGACTGATACTTTCAAAATTCGGCGGCAAGTGCGTCAGTGACGCGCAGGAGATCGCAAAAATTAAAGATATAGTAAAGGGCGATGCCGCAGGCGAGGCGGGCGACCGCAGATACATCGTTGTTGCGGCCCCGTACATCACAACGGATGGCACCGCGCAAAAGGTGACCGACCTCCTCTATCTGTGCTATTCGCACATCAGGCACCACATCCCGTACCAGCCCGTTTTCAGGGTGGTATGCGAAAAGTTCCTGATGCTGGCGGCGGGCCTTAAAATCGACATCGACCTGCAGAGCGAGTTCAACGAGATCCAAAAGCGCATGGAGCACGGCGGCAGCGAGGGCTACATCGCAAGCCGCGGCGAATACCTGATGGCAAAGCTCATGGCAGCATACCTTGACATGGACTTCGTCGACGCCGACGGCATCATTCTGTTCGACAAGTACGGAAGGCTCCTCGAGGAAGAGACGGACAGCGCCATCGCGGCAGAGCTTAAAAAGCACGAGACTGCGGTCATTCCGGGCTTTTACGGTACGCTTCCGGACGGCTCAATCAAGACCTTCGTAAGAAGCGGAAGTGACATCACCGGCGCGCTTGTGGCAAAGGCATTGCGTGCCGAGCTCTACGAGAATTGGGGCGACAGAGCGGCCTTTCTGACGGCCGACCCGCAGATAGTCGAGGACCCGAGCCGCATAGAGCATATGACTTATGCGGAGCTTCGCGAGCTTTCGTATATCGGCAATCAGTCTATGCCGGAGGGCTCCATCTTTCCGGTGCGTCGCGCCGGCATCCCTTTAAGAGTCCGCAGTACGGCGGATATGGAGAACCGCGGCACGCTCATCACGACAAAGCCTTCAGATGCGCAAAACGCTGACGACAGGGTGCTCACAGGCATCGCAGGGAATGCGAACTTCACCGCATTTTCAGTGTATCGCGGACTTTTGGGCAGTGAAAAGGGCATACTTAGAAAGGTGCTCTCAATCTTCGAGGACTGGGACATCAACGTGGAGCATGTAATGATAGGCGTGGACAGCCTCTCGGTCATCGTCGGAACAGAGGGGATGGAGGGGCGCGAGTCGGAGATCGTCGACGAGCTTTGGAGAAAGATACATCCGGAGGACGTGGTGGTCGAAAATGTTGCGCTTATGAATGTGGTCGGCAGTGCGTTCTACCACAGGCCGGGCTGCGCCTCGAAAGCGATGGCGGCCCTTGCAAGCGAGGGTATCAGCCTGCGCATGATGGACCAGGGTGCTTCGGAAATAAATATTACCCTCGGCGTTGCGCCGGAGGAATTTGAACCCGCAATCAGAGCCATTTACAGGGCGTTTGTGGGATAGGCAAAAGAGCAAAGCATGGCCAAGGAGGCCTGAAACATGGAACACAGTATATTTTCATACGTTTTCGCAATCGTTGTGCTGCTGGGATTTTCGGCGTACTTCTCCGCGACGGAGACAGCCTTCACATCCCTAAACCGCGTGCGCGTTAAAAATGCGGCAAACGACGGAGATAAGCGGGCACGCCTGGTGCTCGACCTTTCCGAGGAGTTTGACAAGGTGCTCTCCACCATCCTCATCGGAAACAACATCGTAAATATCACCATGACGGCGGTGGCGACGGTGCTGTTCGTGGACCTTTACGGCGCTTACGGTGCGACAGTTGCGACCATCGTGACGACGGTCATAGTCCTGATCTTCGGTGAAATTACGCCGAAATCGATTGCAAAGGAGAGACCGGAGCGCTTCGCGGAGTTTGCTTCGCCGCTTCTGCGCGTTGGCATGATTCTCTTCACGCCGCTTACGTTCATTTTCGGCAAGTGGAAGCTCATCGTTGCAAAGGTCTTCAATCTCGAGGAAGACCACGGCATCACCGAGGAAGAGTTGCTCACCATGGTCGAGGAAGCTCAGACCGAGGGAGGCATCGACGAGGGCCAGTCGGAGCTCATCCAGAACGCTATCGAGTTTAATGAGCTCGATGCGCTCGACGTGCTGACGCCGAGAACGGATCTTGTGGCAATCGATCGTGAAACGGGAAAGGAAGAAATCGCAAAAGTATTCAAATATACGGGCTTTTCACGCCTGCCGGTGTTTGAGGATGACCTTGACAATATCTTAGGAGTGCTCAACCAAAAGGATTTCCACAATTACATCATCGGTGCGGACAAGGACCTCTCCGAGGTCATCAAGCCGGTCGTTTTCGTGGCGCCTTCGATGAAAATCGCGGTGCTGCTTAAAAAGATGCAGGCGGCAAAAACCCACATCGCTGTCATCGTGGATGAATACGGTGGCACCATGGGCATAGTCACCATGGAGGATATTATCGAGGAGCTGGTCGGCGAAATCTACGACGAGCACGACGGCATGGAAACTCAGGAAATCCTCGAAATGCAGGACGGCAGCTACTGCATTCGCTGCTCGGCAAACGTGGAAAAGATGTTTGATTACTTCGGCGTATCCGCCGAGATGGACGTTACCACGGTTAACGGCTGGGTGGTAGTGGAGCTTGACAGCCTGCCAAAGGTGGGCGACACCTTCGACTACAAAATCGACAACAAGGTATTTCACGTACGCGTCACCCGCGCGGATGACCGCAAGGCGTTGGAAATAAATATGATACTTGAAGAACTGGCTCCGGAGGATATGCCGGAGGACGAATAAACAGCGAATAAAGAGGAGGAAAACAAAATGGGATTAATGGAAAAAATCTTTGGCGATCCCGGTGCAAAGCAGATCAAAAAGATTGATGCCGAGGTAGATGCGGTACTGGCACTGGAGCCCGAGATGCAGGCGCTCTCCGATGAGGAGCTGCGCGCAAAAACAGAAGAGTTCAAAAGGAGATACGAAGGCGGCGAGAGCCTCGACGACATGATGATCGAAGCCTTTGCGGTCTGCCGTGAAGCGGCATGGAGATCGCTTGGCATGAAGCACTTCAAAGTGCAGCTCATCGGCGGCGTGGTGCTTCACAGAGGAGATATCGCTGAAATGAAGACAGGTGAAGGTAAGACCCTCGTGGCAACGCTTGCGGCTTATCTTAACGCGCTCTCCGGCAAGGGCGTGCACGTTGTCACCGTCAACGACTACCTCGCAAAGCGTGACGCGGAGTGGATGGGAAAGCTCTATAGCTTCCTCGGCCTCACAGTCGGCTGCGTGGTGCACGGCATAACAAATGAGCAAAGAAAAGCTGCTTATGCGGCAGACATAACCTACGGCACGAACAATGAGTTCGGTTTTGACTATCTGCGCGACAATATGGTCATTTACAGCAAGGACCTGATGCAGCGCGAGCTCAATTTCGCCATCGTCGACGAGGTGGACTCCATCCTTATCGATGAGGCAAGAACCCCGCTTATCATTTCCGGCCCGGGCGCAAAATCCACCGATCTCTACCAGACGGCGGACAGATTCGTCATGTCCTTAAAGCCTGCGGTAGACTTTGAAATGGACGAAAAGGAAAAGACAATCGCGCTCACCGAGGACGGTGTAAAGGCCTGCGAAAAGTTCTTCGGCGTTGAAAACTTCTCCGACCCGGAAAACATGGAAATCAATCATCACGTAATTCAGGCATTAAAGGCGCGCCATATCATGAAGCGCGATGTCGACTATATCGTAAAGGACGGCGAGATTGTAATCGTCGACGAGTTCACCGGTCGTTTCATGTTCGGCCGTCGCTACTCAAACGGACTTCACCAGGCCATCGAGGCAAAGGAAGGCGTGCTCGTTCGCTCAGAGTCAAAGACTCTCGCCACAATCACGCTGCAGAACTATTTCCGCATGTACAACAAGCTCGCGGGTATGACAGGTACCGCAAAGACAGAGGAAGAGGAATTCCGCGAGATTTACAATATGGAAGTTCTGGTCATTCCGACCAACCGTCCAATCGCGCGTGTTGACGCCGACGACTCCATCTATTCCACCGAGGCCGGCAAGTTCAAGGCTCTGGCGGACAAGATTAAGGCGGTTCACGAAACGGGCCAGCCTGTTCTGGTGGGCACCATTTCCGTTGAAAAGTCCGAATACGTGTCGGAGCTTCTTAAAAAGCGCGGTGTAAAGCACAATGTCTTGAATGCAAAGCAGCACGAGCGCGAAGCTGAAATCGTTGCGGAAGCAGGCCGCGAGGGCGCCGTTACCATTGCAACCAACATGGCAGGCCGTGGTACTGACATCATCCTGGGTGGTAACCCGGATTTCGAAGCAAAGCGCGAGATGAAGCATCAGGGCTTCACCGACGAGCAGATAAGCTTTGCCACAGGCTTTGCAGCGACCGACGATGCGGAGCTTCTTACAGCGCGCGAAAAGTATCAGGAGCTGCTTGCGCAGTTTAAAGCTGAGCGTGCGCCGGAGCAGGAGAAAGTTCGCGCACTCGGCGGACTTTGCATCCTCGGTACGGAGCGCCACGAATCAAGACGTATCGACAATCAGCTGCGCGGACGTGCCGGCCGTCAGGGAGACCCGGGCTATACACAGTTCTATCTCTCGCTTGAGGACGATTTGCTGCGTCTCTTCGGCGGTGAGCGCGTGCAGAACGTTGCGACAAAGCTCGGTATGGGCGAAAGCGATGCGCTTGAGACGGGCATACTTTCACGTACCGTTGAAAATGCACAAAAGAAGGTGGAGGGGCGTAACTTCTCCATTCGTAAATATGTACTCCAGTACGACAATGTAATGAACAAGCAGCGCGAAATCATATACGACGAGCGCAGAATGGTTCTCTTTGGCGAGGACCTGCACGATTACATCCACAATATGATGTCGGAGCTTGTCGAGAATATAGTTGCCTCCGGTACTGCAGGCTACAAATATGCGGAGGAGTGGGACTTTGACCACATGAATAATGCCGCGATGCGCCTCTGCGCAAACTATGTGCCGAGGGTTTACAGTGAAGATGCTATGCAGGAGCTCACACCTGAGCAGCTCACAGAGGACATGCTCGAAGACTTCGGAAAGCTCTATGAGGCAAAGGAAGCAGAAATCGGAGCGGAAAGAATGCGTGAAATCGAGCGCATGATCCTCCTCCGTGTTGTAGATAACAAGTGGATGGATCACATCGATGCGATGGATCAGTTAAAGGCCGGTATCGGTCTCCGTGCAATGGGCCAGATTGACCCGGCACAGGCTTACGCAAAGGAAGGCTTTGATATGTTCGAGGAAATGGTCGGAGATATCAAGGAGGATACCGTTAAGTTCTGCTACAACGTGACCGTAACAACAGGCACCGAGCGTAAGGAAATCATCGGCTCGGGCGAAGGTCGCAAGGATGACTTTGTAGACAGAGGCGGCCAGACAGGAAGCGGGCTGCCGGTTCAGGGCCCGGTGGGCATGGCTGCGCCGATGGGCGGCATGCAGGGTGGTATGCCACAGGCACAGCAGATTCCGCCGCGCCGGCAAAAGCCGGTCACCTTCAGGCGCGAAGCGCCGAAGGTGGGCCGCAATGACCCATGTCCTTGCGGCAGCGGCAAGAAGTACAAGAATTGCTGCGGCAGAGACGCCAACTAGGACAGCGCCGCTATTTTGAAAAAGCCTTCCCCTTGAGGGGAAGGTGGCACGACAGTGCCGGATGAGGTGGAAATTTGTTAACTGAAGAAATTAAGAGTGGACTTGCGGGGCTCAGGAAGCAGCTTGAAGAGGCCGGGGATGCGCTGAGAGCGACCGACCTTAAGGCAAAGCTTGAGGACCTCGAGACGGAGTGCACGATCCCGGGCTTCTGGGACGATCCCGAGCGGGCACAGAAGACACTCAAAGAGAAAAAATCAATCGAAAACAAACTCGGAGAGCTTGATGACATAAGCAGCCGGCTCGATGACATAGAGGTGATGTGCGAGCTTGCGGAGGAAAGCGGCGATGAGAGCATGGAGGACGAAATAGCGGAAATGAACCGCGAGGCGACCGAAAAGCTCGAAGCCCTGACCCTGCGCACACTGCTCACCGGTGAGTACGACAAAAACAACGCCATCCTTTCGATTCATGCGGGCACGGGCGGTGTCGACGCCAACGACTGGGCAGAAATGCTGATGCGCATGTACATGCGCTGGTGCGAGTCGCGAGGCTTTGCGGTCAGCATCCTCGACCTTCAGCGCGAAGAAGAGGCGGGCATCAGGAACTGCACCATGCTGGTGGAGGGCGAGAACGCTTACGGGTACCTGCGCTGCGAGCGCGGCGTGCACAGACTGGTGCGCATTTCGCCGTTCAACGCGCAGAACAAGCGCCAGACCAGCTTCGCAAAGGTGGAGGTGGCGCCTGAAATCGACGAAAGCGTGAATGTGGAAATAGACCCGAACGATCTGAGGATAGACACTTATCGCAGCAGCGGCGCGGGCGGTCAGCACATCAACAAGACCGACTCGGCGATTCGAATCACGCACATCCCGACGGGCATCGTGGTAACGTGCCAGAACGAGCGCAGCCAGTTCCAGAACAAGGATATGGCGATGCGCGTCCTCATTGGAAAGCTGACCGAGCTTGCGGAGCGCGAGCACAAGCAGAATCTAAAGGACCTTCAGGGCGACTTTTCGGAAAACACCTGGGGCAGCCAGATTCGAAACTATGTATTGCAGCCGTACACACTTGCAAAGGACGTGCGCACAGGGGTTGAAACTCCGGCGGTTCAGAGCGTCCTCGACGGCGACCTCGATCAATTCATAAACGCCATGCTGAGGCAGAACTCAAAGGAGCAGGCAAAATAAAAGGAGAAACACAAATGGACATAGCAAAAAAGCTCGCGGCCGAGCTTAACATCCGCGAAAAGCAGGTAGAGGACACAATCGCCCTGATCGACGAGGGAAACACCATCCCGTTCATCGCAAGATACAGAAAGGAAGTGACCGGCGGCCTCTCGGACGAGGTTTTGCGCGAGCTTGACGAGCGCCTGACATATTTAAGAAACCTCGAGGAGCGCAAGGCGGAGGTTGTTCGTCTCATCGACGAGCAGGGCAAGCTGACCGACGAGCTTCGCGAAGAAATCGAAAAGGCGGAGGTTCTACAGAGAGTGGAAGACCTCTACAAGCCGTTCAAGCAGAAAAAGGCGACGCGTGCCTCAAAGGCGAAGGAGCGCGGACTCGAGCCGCTCGCAGAGATTTTCTGGGCGCAGGAGCTTGAGACAGGCGACATAAATGAAATCGCCGCACCTTACGTAAACGGCAGCGACGACAAGGACAAGGGCGTGCCGGATGCGGCGGCCGCAATCCAGGGTGCATGCGACATCATCGCAGAACGTATCGCCGACGATCCGGAAATTACAGCCGCAGTGCGTGAAAAGACGAAAGGCTTTGGCGTTATTGCGACCGAGGCCGTGGACCCTGAAGAGCAGACCGTTTACGATATGTACTACGACCACAGCGAGGGAATCGCGAAGATTCCGAACCACCGCGTGCTTGCAATAAACCGCGGCGAAAAGGAGAAAAAGCTTAAAGTAAAGGTTGTCTGCGAGGTAGAGGACATGGAAAATCTCATCGCAGGTATGGTTATTACAAATACTCACTCTATTTTTGAGGAGACAATCCGCGAGACCATCACGGATGCCTACAAGCGTCTGATGGCACCGAGCATTGAGCGTGAAATGAGGAGCATGCTGACTGAGCGCGCAGAGCTTGACGCGGTAAAGGTTTTCGCAAAGAACACCGAAAAGCTTCTGATGGTGCCGCCGGTAAAGGGCGCACGCATCATTTCCATAGACCCGGGCTACAGAACAGGCTGCAAGGTGGCAGTGCTGACCGAAACCGGCAAGCTCGTGGCTTATACCACCATCTACCCGACCGAGCCAAAGAACGACGTTCGCGGCACGGAAGCGGTGCTTAAAAAGCTGATTGACAAGTATCGCATCAACACAATCGTTATCGGAAACGGCACGGCTTCGCGCGAGACCGAGGAGGTTGTGGCTAACTTCCTGCAAAAGGAAGGCTACAGCGACGTGCGCTACACCATCGTCAACGAGGCGGGGGCATCGGTTTATTCGGCGAGCAAGCTGGCAAGCGAAGAATATCCGGACCTCGATGTTACCACAAGGGGCGCGATGTCTCTCGGCCGCAGGCTGCAGGACCCGCTCGCGGAGCTTGTAAAGATCGACCCGAAGTCGATTGGCGTAGGCCAGTACCAGCATGACATCGACCAGAATCTCCTGGCGGGCGCACTCGGAAACGTCGTTGAGGACTGCGTAAACCGTGTGGGTGTTGACCTGAATACGGCTTCTCCTTCGCTGCTGTCTTACATCGCGGGCATTAACATGGGCATCGCAAAGAATATCGTTGCCTTCCGCGAAGAAAACGGCAGATTCACAAACCGTAAGCAGCTCTTAAAGGTTGCAAAGCTCGGTGAAAAGACGTACAAGCAGTGCGCGGGCTTTATGCGTATTGCGGACGGTGAGAACCCGCTTGATGCGACATCGGTGCACCCTGAATCCTATGGCGTTGCGGAGGAAATGCTTTCGCGCCTCGGATTAAGCAAGGACGCCATCACCAGCGGCGGTGTATCGAATATTGACGATTTGATCTGCAAGGAGTTCAAGGTTGAGGGCTCGCGTAAGGAGAAAAAGGCGCAGAGCTTTGAAAAGCCGGACCTGTCCGGTCGCGGCCGCGGAATGGACGCGCTGATTGCGCTCAACAACGAGCTTCACAAGCAGGAAAGAGAAGCAAAAGAAGCGGCGAAGGCAGCGGCAAAGCCGGCGGTTAATCCGGGGCTCGACAAGTCGATTGCCAAGATGGCGGAGGAGCTTAATGTCGGCGAAATGACATTAAAGGATATCGTCAGCGAAATTAAAAAGCCGGCGCGCGACCCGCGTGAGGACGCTCCGGCAGTAATATTCAGAAACGATGTAAAGAAGTTCGAAGACTTAAAGGTGGACATGGTGCTCGAGGGCACCGTGCGCAATGTTGTTGACTTTGGCGCGTTCATCGATATCGGCGTCAAGAACGACGGACTCGTGCACATATCCGAGATGTCCGACCGCTATATAAAGCATCCGATGGATGTGGTTTCCGTCGGCGACAATGTAAAGGTTCGCATCATCGGTATCGACCCTGCCAAGGGCAAGGTTTCGCTGTCGATGAAGGGCGTTAAATAGCCGGCTGTTTCGAAAGCGCCAGAGACGGCTATTTCGAAAGCGCCAGAGACGGCTATTTTGAAAAAGCCTTCCCCTTGAGGGGAAGGTGGCGCGATTAGCGCCGGATGAGGTGTTCTATGCTAGAATTTTCTGCTGTGCGCGCCGTGTGGTTCAGCCCCACCGGCTCCACGAAGACCATAACTGAATATGTTGCAAAAGGGCTTGCAGAGCTTTTAGGCGTCCCAATGAAGAGCACCTCCTACACGCTCCCCGGTGAGAGAGAACGAGCGCTTGCATCGATGGGATTATCGCATCGAGAAGATAGCGAGTCGCAGATGCAAAGTGTGCCGCAGTTGCAAAGAGTGCCGCAGTCGGCACTGCAAAATGTCCCGGAAGTTTTTGCGCCCGGCGAGCTCGTAGTCTGGGGGACTCCGACCTATGCAGGCCGCATCCCTAACAAGACCCTGGATTTTGTCCGCGAGATCCTGACGACTCGGGCAAAATCGGAAGCTTTGGCCGATAGTGTCGACAAAGTAGTCAAAGAAATCAGTACAGCAGTAAATTCCGAAAGCGATAAATCCGTTTTTAGAAATCTGATGATTCCTATCGCCGTTTACGGTAACCGCAGCTTTGATAACTGCCTTGCGGAGCTTGGCGGCCTGATGAAAAAGGGTGGACATTTGCCGATTGCAGGCATTGCAATGCCAACAAGACACACCTTTTCAAAAACCCTTGGGGCCGGCAGGCCGAACGCCGCGGATTTCGAGATTCTTGATGATTTCTGTGTAAGAATCAGGGACAAAATCCTAGATATGTGTGTGGCCCCTGTGGCGTTCCCGGGAGAGGAGGAGCCTGAAAAATACTACGTTCCAAAGCGCCTAGACGGCGAACCCGCAGTTTTCCTAAAGGCAAAGCCGCAGCTTGACCGTGAAAAATGCACAGGCTGCGGAACCTGCGCAGCGGTATGCCCAATGGGCAGTATCACCTTTGCCGATTCAAAAGCACGCTCCGGCGACGATAATACGGGTATTTCAGTAGATAAAGAAATTCAAAGATCCTCCGAAATAATCGCCCATTCGCCAATATTCCCGGGTATCTGTATTAAGTGCCAGGCATGCATTCAGCACTGTAAAAATGGCGCACTTTATTTCGACGACCCGGATTTCCTCTCGCACGTAGCGATGCTCGAGGCAAACTTCGCCTCCCCACTCAAAAAACCCGAACTGTTCCTATAGGGTTAGTAATAAAGCCCTAAGGCAAAAGCATATCGAATTCAAGAGAGTCTATGACTAGGAGAGCAGTGACTCGTTCCTTAGTCATAGACCCTTGTTTTTAAAGGCACAAATGGTGTTGAAAGGTTAAGACAGGCTAGAAGCATGGCTAGAATATTATAGATCCGATGTCGGTGAGAGGGCGCCCCGGGAAATCGCGGACTGCGACGCCGTGGACGGCTGCAAATTCGCGGATGCGGTCTCCGTCGGGATGTGTCAACAGGTCCCCGTTAAAGACAAGCTCATTATGCACGGTATCAAGCCCGGTGCAGCCACCGATAAACCCGGTGCTGTAGCCGGGCAAGTTTATATGTCCGGGTTCCACAAGGAGAACCTCTAATCCATGATGTTTCGTAGAATTGCAGGACCCCACTGTTTTATTGGAGGCTGCGGCGGAAGCGCTGCGTTCAGTGCATTGAGAGATGCCGGTCGGTTCAAGCCCAGTGGCACCGGCAGTGTAGTGCGATAAAGCGGCAGCGATGCCTCGGTCATAGGTTATGACTGCATTTTCGCTCACCACTGCGATGCTGCACTTCGCATAACCTTGGGGCACATCGATCAGCGTAAGCTCTGCCTCTCGCGCCGCAGCGATAAGCTCCGATGCGGTGTATTTCAGGTTATGTATAAAATACTTCCCCGTTGAGCAGGCATTATATATAATGTCGCCGGGGTACTTTGCGGAAAGCCGTGCAGAATCTCCGCAAAAGAGCATATCCTCTGTCAGTCTGCAATACACAAGGTCCGGGTGGCAGGCGATTCCCTCAGGCAGCCCTGCAATCGGGCCAAACTCCGCAATTTCAAACCCGCGCGAATCTAAATATTCTCTTAAATCGTCCGCAGCATCTGCCGACAAATAAACTTTCTTTTTCATATCAACATATCAACTAAAAAATTATACATCTCTTTCCGCTCAATTCCCCTGTGTTATGATATAATACTTGCAGCAGGTAGTGCAATAGGCAAACTACGAATAGCTGTGAAAGGAGAATGTAAATGCAAACAGGGCACGAAAATATGGAAGAATTAAAGTTAAAAGGCGGAATTACAGGTGAGCCTACCGTGACAACCGAAAAGATTAGCTTCGGCAGTAATGAAAAGGAAATAGAGGGCGCGCTCGCAAAGGTTTCGGATGTTTTGGGCGCACTTAATCTGGGAAAAAAGGATGCGCTTCGCGTAAATCTGCTCTGCGAGGAGTCAATCGGAATGGTAAAGGCTCTGGCAGGAGAGTTCTCCGCAGTCATCTGGGTAGAAAAGTACGACAAAGACTGCGCAATCCAGCTGAGACTTTCCACTGAGATGGACCTCGGCAAGCGCGTGGATTTCATAAATGTTTCGACTGATAAAAAGAACGCCGCTTCTTCCGGATTCATGAAAAAAATCGCGGACATCGTCCTTACCGGAATTATGAACAGCGGAAATATAGCCACACTGAACCAGGAATTTGATGCCGGTAGCGTAGCTTACGGCGCAATGGGCAGCTACATGTATGCCGGCGCAATGGCAAATCCTATGGCACCTTACGGCGCAATGTGGTCACTCGGAAGCTACAGAGACAGACTCGACCAGCTGGAAGATGATGCTGCCGTAGGCCAGGCTTGGGACGAGCTTGAAAAGTCAATTGTTGCAAGCATCGCAAAGGACGTAATCGTAGGAGTAAAGGACAAAACCGTCGGAATGACGATAGAGTACGGGCTTATTTAGCGCGCTTAAGCGATTCCACATAATCTTTGCTTGGGTCGTATCCTTCGGGAGGCCCCTCCTCGTCGCGGATATAGCCCCAAAGCTTCATGATTCTGAAGATTTCTTTTGTCTCGGCCTCGTTTCCGTCAAAGGTTTCGTAGTATTTTTCGTCCAAAAAAACCTTCGGGTTGCTGGCTTCTTGCGGCCTGACCATAAGATTCTTCGGATATAGCTTGAGACGGCAATAAAGATCGTCTTCAACCTTAATAAGAAATGTGCTGATGCCTCTTTTTGCAAGTATTTCCATACTATTTCACCTCTCTTCGAGAATATTATAACATATAACTTTGTTAAAAATGCAAATAATGAACAGTTTGGGCATGCTTTTTTGTTGTGCGGGCAATTCTGTTGTGTTATGATTCTTATGGTGCGAATTTTATAGTGCTGTCTTTTATGCACAAAAATCGCTCCGTACCCACTCTGAAAAGGAGACAACGAAATGATTTTAGAAACTTTGACAAAGTTTGTGAGTGACATGGGAATCGTCAACCTTGATTTCCGTAGCGCAATCATGATTTGCGTGTCGCTGTTCTTCCTGTGGCTTGCCATAAAGAAGGGCTTCGAACCGCTCCTCCTGGTGCCTATCGCTTTTGGTATGCTGCTTTCCAATATGCCACTGGGCGGCATTTTCCAGCACCTCACACTTACCGATTCAGATATGATGGCAGAAGCCGGTATCTTTACGATTTTCTACGCGTTAAAGCCGGTTCTCCCTTCACTTATATTCCTCGGCGTCGGCGCAATGACGGACTTCGGCCCGCTCATCGCCAACCCGAAATCACTGCTTATGGGTGCAGCCGCACAGTTCGGCATCTTCACAGCCCTCTTCCTCGCGGTAATGATGGGCTTTGACGCGCAGGAAGCAGCCTCCATCGGAATCATCGGCGGTGCAGACGGCCCGACGGCAATCTACACCACTCAGCGACTGGCTCCGCACTTGCTCGGCGCCATAGCGGTTGCGGCTTATTCGTACATGGCCCTTGTGCCGGTAATCCAGCCGCCTATCATGAAGGCTCTGACTACCGAAAGAGAGCGCAAGATTCGCATGACTCAGCTCCGCCCGGTAACTCAGACAGAAAAGATTCTGTTCCCGATCGTTTGCACAGTACTCGTAGTACTGCTCCTGCCATCGGCGGCACCGCTTGTCGGTATGCTGATGCTCGGTAACCTCTTAAAGGAATCCGGCCGCACAGCGAGACTTTCGGATACAGCATCCAATGCACTTTGCAATATCGTAACTATTCTCCTCGGCCTCGCAGTAGGTGCATCCGCACAGGGCCCTACTTTCCTGGTTTGGGATACTATCAAGATTGTTATCCTCGGAATCGTTGCATTCGGCTTCGGTACAGCAGGCGGTGTAGTCCTCGCAAAGATTATGAATGCTTGCTGCGGCGGTAACGCAATCAACCCACTCATGGGTTCGGCGGGTGTATCCGCAGTACCTATGGCAGCCCGCGTTTCCCAGAAGGTCGGCCAGCAGGAAGACCCGGCAAACTTCCTTCTGATGCACGCTATGGGGCCTAACGTTGCAGGCGTAATCGGTTCGGCTGTTGCCGCATCCGTAATGCTGTCGATGTTCGGCGGTTTCTAAAATCAAAAAAGCATAAAAACGAGCACGCTGTTTGGAAAACCCATTCGGAAAATCCAAAAAGCGTGCTTTTTCATATCTTATTACATTGACCTAGTCCTCCAGTATATCCAAAAGATCCTCAGCCTTCTCTATGATGTAGTCCGGCGGGAACTCAGATTCTGCGCAGGACTCACAGAACTGTGACCAGCCAACCAGTACGGAGGTGACGCCCGCATTCTTTGCGCAGCCTATGTCGAATTTTGTGTCGCCGATGAAGACCGCTTCCGCAGGGCTCACGCCGAGCTGCTCGAGCGTGAAGAGCGCAGGCTGTGGGCTTGGCTTTGCCTCGAGACCGTCGTCACAGCCGAGCACTGCATCGAAGTGGTCGAGTAAGCCGAACTGACTCAGACCATCCTTCATGCTGCCATGTGTGCGAGAAGAAACCATCGCCAGCTTGTAGCCCCGCTTGTCAAGCTCTGCCACAAGCTCCGCCATGCCCGGGAAGACTTCGATTTCCTCGGCATAGCGCGTCTTTTGCCACTGGCGGTAGATATCGATACACTTTTGCGGATCCTCGTTCGGAAACATGTGCGTCATGCTGTAGGCGAGCGTCTCGCCGAAGCTTTTGAGTATCTTTTCCCTGTCACCCTCGTGGCCTGTCAGCGTCTTGAAAAGATGCTGCCACGAGCCCATGATGAGGTTGTTCGTATTCATTAAGGTTCCGTCAAAATCAAACAGAACGGCTTTGTATTTGCCCATTTTTTCACCTTTCCGCATATAACGAATATAATCGAAGATAATTTTACCATACGCGGGTGCGGCGGGCAAAGGTTTTCTGAAAAAAATCGAAAATTTTCGCCGCAAAAGGCAACTTGATTTTGACACTTCCGCGGAATAAACTATAATTATAGGTGGGTGCGCAGGCACAAAGGCGCGCGGGCGTATATTTGCGCAGACGCCGCGCCGGGATTATCGGAGGAAACATGCTGAATATCTATTATGGCAGAGAAAATTTAAATAAAGAAGCCTTCGCTTTCGGCGAAATCGCGAAAAAGCTCAAAGCGTGCGACCGGGAAATCCTCGTGATAGTGCCCGACCAGTACAAGCTCGAGACCGAAAGACAGGCCATCAGATACATGGACATGCCGGGCCTCATGGGCGTTGAAATCACCGGCATCCGCAGAATTGGGAACAAAATTCTGCAGGAGTACGGCACCGGCGGACGAGACTACATCGACCGCTACGGCAGGCACATTATCCTTTCGGACATAATGAGCAGACTCGGCGGCGAGCTCAGGGTTTACGGCCGCCAGGGACACCGCACGGCGTTCCTCGAGCTTGTGAACAACCAGATTTCCGAGTTTAAGCGTTTTGGCGTGACACCGCAGGGCCTTTCGGATATCATAAGCGGCCTTGACAAGGGCGGGACTCTCTTAAAGTCCAAGCTCACCGACATCGCCCGCATCTACGAAGAGTACGAGAAGCGCATCGCGGGCAGTTACATCGACACCGAGGACAGGACCGACATCTTCATAAAGCACCTCGCGGAGTCGAGCGAGATAAAGGGCAAAGAAATCTGGATAAGCGGCTTTGACTGGTTCGCGCCAAAGGACCTTTGCGTCATGGACGAGCTTATCAAAATCGCACCGGAAATGAATATAATTTTTACCTACGATGATGCGAGGGCGGACAAGCCGCTCTTCACCATCACCGGAGATATGATATCGAAATTTCGCGGCATGGCAGATGCTGCGGGCGTGAAGTATTGTCTAACGCAAATAGGCGATGAATGGCTAAAGGAAAGCAATCCGGCCCTGGCAGGCCTTGAGCGAGACATCTTCGCTGTGCCGATTCCACAGCCTGACGAAAAAGTAAAAGAGGCGGCAAAGAAATCGGTGAAGCTGGTGGCAGCCCCGAGCTTCCATGCGGAGGCAGAGGCTTCGGCCGCTTACATTATGTCGCTTGTGCGCGATGAAGGCTATCGCTATCGGGACATTGCGCTCATTTGTAACGATCAGGAGGAGCGCAGCGAAATCGTACGGCAGGTCTATTCCGAATATGGCATCAGCCTTTTCGTGGACACACGCAGGAGCATTTTGCGCCATCCGGCGGTCGGATTTTTAATATCGTTAATAGACGTTGTGACTTGCGGTTACAGAGCTGAGGACGTCTTCGCGATGCTCAAAACCGGCTATGGCCCGATAACTGCCGATGAAACGGAGCGCCTCGAAAACTACGCGCTCTGCTACAAAATAAACGGCACGCGCTGGAAAAAGGAATTCACAAAGGCCGGAAGCGCGAAGGAACGTGAAGAGCTTGAGGGCCTTGAGGAACTCAGGAAAAAGGTTTACGATTTCACGAGCAGCTTTGAGGAGGTATACAAAAAGGACCGCGGGGCGGATTCCCGCACTGAGGCGATTTACACCTTCCTGCGCGAGAGAGTGGAGCTGCCCGAAAAGCTTCAGGTTGAGATACGCGAGCTCGAGGGCGAGGGTAAGCTCGAAGAAGCCGCAGAGCTTGCACAGATTTGGAAGAGCATGCTCGAGGTTATGGCACAGCTTAAAACCGTTATGGGCACCGCAAAGGTCAGCCTCGAAAGCTACCGTAATCTTTTGAGTGCAGGTCTTTCCGCGGTAGAGGTGGGAATTCTCCCGCCGAGTGCTGATGGCATTACGATGGATACGATGCAAAGATCGCGCCTCGGAGATATACGCGCACTTGTGATTTTAGGCGCAAACGAGGGCGTTCTGCCAAAGGGCGGAGCGGCACCGGGGCTACTTAGCGACACGGACAAGCAACTGCTCGAGGCGGGAGCCGGAAAGCTCGCCGAAATCAGGCTAAAAGAAGAACGAATTGCAATGTACCGCGTTCTGTCACAGCCGAAGGAAAGGCTCTACATGAGCTTCTCTTCTGCAAGTGCGACAGGCGAAAAGCTGCGCTCTGCAGAAATATTTAACGACATAGCAAAGTATTACGATATAAAGCCGGAGGCCGGCACAGCAGTGGACACAAAGGATGACCTTGCGGGAATAGAAACGCCGCAAGCATCTTTAAGGCACCTGGCGGAGGAAACGCTTCGCGCGGCACGTGCGGGAGAAAAGCTCGACCCGAAATGGCGCGAGGTTTATTCGTGGTGCAGGGAAAACTCCCCGGAGGAGACCAAAGCCTTTATGTCGGGTCTTGCCTACAGGCACGACCGGGCGAAAATTGACCCCAAGACCGCCTACGATATATATAAAAAAGAGGAAGGGGACATTAGAATCAGCCCTTCGACCTTTGAAAACTATTCGCACTGCCCGTTTAGATTCTTTGTGAGCTCCGGCCTTTCGCCGGAGGAGCGCAGGGTTTACGAAATGGCGAATCGCGAAATAGGCGACATCTATCACGAATGTCTGGACCGCATAATGACGGAGCTTTCAGCTGACGGGGCCGATGTATGCGAGCCGGCTTCCCGCTGGCAGACATATACCGCAGAGCAGATAAGGTCGCTTTCCGGCAGGATTTTTGACGAAGTGGCACGTGGCTACCGCGGTGGGCTTACAAGCGAAGGCCCGCTTGAGTCCTACATAACAAGCCGAATGAAAGAGGTGCTCACGGAGAATGCTCTGGCGCTGATCTGCCAGGTAAGGCAGGGAGAAGTAAAGAGCGTGAAGCTCGAGCAAAGCTTCTCCGGACGGGCGGGCTCGCCTTATCCTTCCGTCATCATAGAGACAGACAGCGGCAGGAAGGTGCGCGTTATAGGAAAGATTGACCGCGTGGACGAGCTAAAGGGCGGCGAAATAAAGATAATCGACTATAAATCGGGCAACTACACCATCAGCGAAGAGGAAATTCGCGCGGGCTGGAAAATCCAGCTGATGCTCTACTTAAAGGCGGCCGGAAGAGGAGCAAAGCCTGCCGGGGTGTTCTACTACACAATAAGAACAAATCTTTCCGGCAAAAAGCACGGCTCCGAGGAATCGCTTGAAGCCATACGAAACAGCTTAAAGGATGAGGTTGAAAGCTTCAACATAAGATACCGCGACCAGTATGCGATGGAGGGCCTTATCGTTGATGACGATGAGGTTTTGCGCGGAGTTATGGGCGAGCAGAGCTCGCAGATGAAGGTCTTAAACGGCTGCAAATGGACCAAAAGTGCCGGAGCCTTTAGCGGAAAGGCCCTGAAGACCAAGGAAGAGTTCGACGACATGGCCGAGGAATTCGACAACATGATAAAGCGCCTGTGCGAAAGACTCACAGAGGGCGATGTCGAGGCGAGACCGAAAAAACAAAAGAAATCGGGCTCGGGTGAACCTAAAACAGGCTGCGAGTATTGCGATTACAGGAGTATTTGCAAATTTGACAGAAAGCTGCCGGGCTGCGAGTTTGAAACTGTTGACTTTTAATTCTTGTAAAATGAACCGAAAATGTGATAAAATGAACTATTAGGAAAAATCAAAATTATCTCGGTGAATTATGAATAAAAAGAAGTATAAAAACCTAATATACAAAACGCGTCCGCTCACGGATCTTAGGGATATGGTGCGCCAGAGCGTTGAGCTCTACGGACCGAAGGATGCGTATCTTACAAAGGATGTGCCGGGCGGAGAATACCGTGGAATCAGCTATGACGATTTCGGCAGAGACATAGATTATCTCGGCACCGCATTGATTGCAAAGGGCCTTAAGGACGCCCGCATAGCGGTGGTTGGCGAAAACAGCTACAAGTGGGTCGTTTCCTACCTCTCGGTCACAAACGGCACCGGCGTAGTGGTGCCTCTTGACAAGGAGCTGCCTACAAACGAAATGGCGGGGCTTGTCGAAAGGGCCGAAGTCCGCGCGATCTTCACTTCCGCGAAGCTTATGAAGAAGCTGGCAGAGATGGAGGGGAGCCTTAAGGGCATAGAATACATCATCTGCATGTCAAAGCTTGCGGAGGATGCCGCTACAGAAAAGCCGAAAAAGGCCGGCAAGGGTCCGCAGATAATCTACTTTGACGACATGATCGCCGAGGGACGCAAGCTTATGGCAGAGGGAAATCGCGAGTTCATCGACGTGAAGATTGACCCTTATGCGATGTGCTCCCTGCTCTTCACCTCCGGCACGACGGGCCTGGCAAAGGGCGTAATGCTGTCCCACAGCAACATCGTGCAAAATGTTGTAAACATGTCAAAATACGTGGACATCGGAATCGACGGCATCGGGCTGTCGGTGCTTCCGATGCACCATACCTTCGAGATGACCTGCCACATCATGACCTCAATCTACCAGGGACTCACGGTATGCATCTGCGAGGGACTTAAATATATCATGAAAAACATGGCTGAAGCGAAATGCACCCACATGCTCGCAGTGCCGCTCATTTTCGAGCAAATGCACAAAAAGATAATGAAGCAGGCAGAGCAGAAGGGCGCGGGCACAAAGCTTCGCAAGGCCATAAGGTTTTCGCACAGGAATCACCTCTACAATCACCCGGAGGTCACAAAGCGCATGTTCTCGGCGCTTCACACCGCAACAGGCGGCAGGATGAGGCTCTTCATATCGGGCGGCGCTGCTATCGACCCACAGGTAATCGAGGATTTCGAAGCTATGGGCGTTGCGATGATTCAGGGCTATGGCATGACGGAGAATGCGCCGATTATTGCGGTAAACCGTGACAGATGCTCAAAGGCCGATGCGGCGGGCTTCCCTATGCAGGGCACTGAGGTTCGCATCGTGGATTCGGACGAAAACGGCGTCGGCGAGGTTATATGCAGAGGACCATCCGTGATGATGGGTTATTACGGAAATCCGGAGGAAACCGCAGCGGTTCTTAGGGACGGCTGGCTCTACACCGGCGATTACGGCAGGCTCGATGACGAAGGGTATCTGTACATCTGCGGCCGAAAGAAAAACGTAATCGTTACCAAAAACGGCAAGAACGTCTTCCCTGAGGATGTGGAATACTATCTCCTAAAGAGCGACTATATCGAAGAGGTTCTGGTAATGGGAGTAGAGGACCCGAAGTCCGGCGACACCGTAATAAAGGCCAGCATCTATCCGAACTACAGCCTCATCGAAAGAGAGATGGGCAGCGTCAGCGAGGAAGAGCTGCAGAAATTCTTTAAGGGTATTGTGGATCACGTGAACGAGGAAATGCCGCTTTATAAACGCGTAAAGCGCATCACCATCCGTTCTACGGAGTTTGAAAAGACGACCACTCGCAAGATAAAGAGATTTGCGAAGGGAAACATAAACGAAGGCCTGAAATAAAGCAATATACAA
>JAEEGU010000004.1 GCA_016280485.1 Bacillota bacterium
CGAACGTTAAATCCGATGATAACCGCACCCGCAGTACCGGCAAGCATAACGTCTGATTCGTTTACGGTACCAACGCCTGTGTGGATAATCTTTACGCGCACGTTTTCGTTGTGCAGCTTTTCAAGCGATGCTTCGATAGCTCCGACAGAGCCCTGTACGTCGCCCTTGATGATGAGGTTGAGCTCCTTGACCTCGCCCTCCTGAATCTGGCTAAACAGCTGCTCGAGCGTGGTGGAAGCATTTCTCGCCAGCACCTCTTCTCTGAGCTTGGTACGTCTCTTCTCCGCAATCTCACGAGCCACGGAAGCATCCTTCACTGCGTTGAACTCATCACCTGCTTCAGGGACGTCGTCAAGACCTAAGATTTCGACTGCAGTCGCAGGGCCTGCCTTGCCGATGCTGTCACCCTTAAAGTTGGTCATCGCACGAATCTTGCCGGCGCAGGTACCTGCAACTACCGACATGCCGGCCTTTAATGTACCGTTCATTACAAGAAGTGTCGCAACAGGGCCCTTTGCCTTGTCAAGACGTGCTTCGATGACAGTACCCATAGCCAGACGGTTAGGATTTGCCTTTAATTCAAGCACCTCGGCCTGGAGAAGAATCATCTCCAGAAGGTCGGTGATTCCGTCACCTCTCTTAGCCGAAACAGGTACGGAGATAGTGTCGCCGCCCCAGTCCTCGACCAGAATGCCGTGGTCTGTGAGTTCCTGCTTTACTCTGTCAGGGTTTGCACCCGGTTTATCCATTTTGTTGATTGCAACGATAATCGGCACTCCCGCAGCCTTTGCGTGGGAGATGGACTCGATTGTCTGCGGCATTACGCCGTCGTCAGCTGCAACTACGAGGACTGCGATATCTGTGGAGTGAGCACCACGCGCACGCATAGCGGTGAACGCTTCGTGGCCCGGTGTATCGAGGAATACAATCTTCTTGCCGTTGATTGTAACCTCGGAAGCACCGATGTGCTGAGTGATACCGCCGGACTCGCCCGCAGTAACGTTTGTCTTTCTGATGGCATCGAGAAGAGAAGTCTTACCGTGGTCAACGTGACCCATAACAGTAACGATAGGCGGTCTTGCCTTCAGATCTTCTTCCTTGTCCTCGAAGTGTTCGATGCCTTCCTCGATATCGTCCTCTTCGACCTTGCCGACAACGATGGAAACGCCGATTTCATCAGCCAGAATCTGGACAGTATCCTCGTCGAGGTTCTGGTTGATATTTGCCATGATACCCATCTTCATCAGAGCCATAATCGCTGTCGCAGTGGAGCACTTTGTCTGCTCGCAGAAGCCCGCAACCGTGATAGGTACAGTGATTACAACGGTACCGGTTGGTAATTCTTCCATATTGATAGTCGGTTCTTCAACAACCTTCTTTTCTTTCTTTATGTGCTTCTTTGGCTTGTCGACCTTTTCAAGCGACTGCTTGTCCTGTGGTCTGCCCTTGCCTTTGCCCTTGCCGCCGCCTTCGAGCTTTGAGAACTTGTCGTGCTCTCTCTCCTTGCCGTGGCCGTGGTCGTCGCGCTTGCCGCCGCGTGAACCGCCGTTTGTGCGCTGGCCACCCTCAGGTGCAGCGCTGTGAGGCGCCTCAGGTGCAGCCTTTCTTTCTCTGTTAGGACGAGGCTCCGGACGCTTTTCGGCATCACCGCGTGAGCTGTCGCGAGCTTCAGGTCTGGCCTGTGCAGGCTTTGCTGCCGCCTTTGGTGCAGCCTTTGGCTCGTCGGAAGCCTTCTTGATAATTTTGAGCGTCATAGGCTCGTCGTCAAGCGGAGATCTGTGAGAAGCCTTTTCCTCTGCCGCCTTCTTTGCTGCTTCTGCCGCTGCCTTTTCCTCGGCAGCCTTCTTTGCTGCCTCTGCAGCCTTAAGTGCCGCAGCCTCCTTTTCTCGTTCTTCGTTTGATTTGTAAGCTACAGGCTTGCCAACAGGAATCGCCGGCTTTGCCTTGTTTTCCTGATAAGCCACCGGCTTTCCGATAGGCGCCGCTGCCTTTGTCGCT
Organism: Bacillota bacterium; assembly: GCA_016280485.1. Lineage (GTDB taxonomy): Bacteria > Bacillota > Clostridia > Peptostreptococcales > Anaerovoracaceae > UBA3871. Next base: position 1,999 of record JAEEGU010000004.1, read on the forward strand.
TTGTTCTGCTCGTAGGATACCGGCCTTCCGATTGGAAGCTTTTTGCCGCTTGCCGTAGTAGGCGCAGCTGTAGGCATCTTGATGTTTGCGGCCTTTACCACAACCTTTGGCTCCTGCTCTGCAGGGTCGTTCTTTTTAGGCGTAACCTTTACGATTTTTGTCTCAGTGCCGCCCTCTGCCTTGCCGGCTCCGAAGCTGCCTCTGAGCTTTTCCGCATCGGCGTCGCTCACATTGCTCTGCGCAGCCTTTGCCTCGATTCCCAGCGAGCCTGCCTTTTCAAGCAGCTCTTTGCTGGTTATATTAAGTTCTTTTGCTAATTCGTGTATTTTCATGTTTACTAGAATACCTCCTTTTCAATTTCAGACAAAATGCACTGCGCAAAGTGGTCATCGATTACCGCGAAAACGGTGCGACCGGATTTCCCCGTCATCTGTGACAGTCTGTCGCTATCGCCGTAGACTTTGCACGGAACACCGTAACGCGCTGCCTCGTAGGTCAGCTTGTCCTTTGTGTTCTCCGCTGCGTCTTTCGCTATGATCAGGAGCTTTGCGCTCCCTTTTTTCATGTTGATGCTGCATGTGTCGGCTCCGCTCACGATTTTGCGCGCTCGCGCCGCAAACCCGAGTAAGCTGTGGGCACCGGCAGGCTTTTCGGTACCGCCGGCAGGCTTTGTCGCAGGGCTTTTGCCCTCCGCTATAGCCCGTGCCTCGGAGAGGACCTTCGCCACTACCTCGCCGGTTAGCTCGGTGTGCAGGCCTCTGCCAAGCGCTTTTCGCTTCTCCGCTTTTGCGATGCAGTCTAAGCTCTTGCAAAGGTAGATGCCTCTGCCCGGGGCTCTGTCCTGCATATCTATTGCGGCCTTGCCGTCACGGCCGGCGATTCTGATGAGCTCCGATTTCGGGAAGCTCTCGCCGCAGCCGCAGCATCTTCGCATAGGTGCATTTGTTACTTTTTCCATTTATAAATACTCCTCGTTTGAGGTATTCCTTTACTTTTCTTCGTTTTCAGGGATTTCGGTGATTTCAGGGGCCTCGGCAGTTTCTGCAGCCTCAGGAGCTTCGGAAACTTCTGTCTCTTCAATCTCTGTAATATCTTCCTCGACCTCGCTGTCATAGTACTGGGTGTGAGACTTGATGTCTATCTTCCAGCCGCAGAGCTTTGCCGCGAGGCGAACGTTCTGACCCTCTTTACCGATCGCAAGTGAAAGCTGATAGTCAGGCACAACAACGGTTGCAGCCTTTTCGGTGTCGCTTACGATTACCTGCTCTACCTTTGCAGGTGAAAGCACGGAAGCAATCAACTCCGCAGGGTCGTTTGACCAAACGATGATATCGATTTTTTCGCCGCCGAGCTCGTCTACGATTGCCTGAACTCTGGTGCCTCTCGGACCTACGCAGCTGCCTACAGGATCGACGTTCTCGTCCTCGGTGTAAACTGCAATCTTGGTTCTGGAACCTGCTTCACGAGCAACGTTCTTGATTTCAACAACGCCGTCCTCAATTTCAGGAACCTCGAGTTCAAACAGTCTGCGCACGAGGCTCGGATGGCTGCGGGAGAGAAACACCTGCGGTCCCTTGTTTGTGCGGCGCACGTCCATGATGTAAACCTTGATGCGCTGGTTAACCTGGTAGTGCTCGCCCGGCACCTGCTCGGAAGCCGAGAGGATACCCTCTGTGCGGCCCATGTTTACGAAAATTGTGTTGCCGGAGATTCTCTGTACGGTACCTGTGACAAGCTCGCCCTGACGCTGGCTGTAGTCGTCAAATACCATGTCTCTTTCGGTTTCGCGGATACGCTGCACTACAACCTGCTTTGCGGTCTGTGCGGCGATGCGGCCGAAGTCCTTTGGCGTTACCTGCCACTCGATGATGTCTCCCACCTCGTAGCGTGGGTCAAACTCTCTTGCGTCCTCGAGAGAAATCTGGCACTGGTCGTCCTCGACAACCTCTACAATGTCGCGGCCGGTGAAGATGTCGATGTCGCCGCTCTCGCGGTCGATGCTTACACGCACGTTCTGTTGTGTGCCGTAGTTTTTCTTGTATGCAGAAACAAGTGCCGACTCAATCGCATCAATGAGTAATTCCTTTGATATCTGCTTTTCTTTTTCGAGATCTTCAAGAGCCTCGATAAATTCCTTGTTCATTTTTCGCTCCTTTCGGGAAATATACTGCTTTTTTTTATGTGATCGCGCAAAAGCGCATTCTCAACTGTTTTAAAGCTTTCGGCCGGTTAAAAGATTACCGAAAGTGTTACCTTGGAAACCAGGCTGAATGGGATTTCGTAGCGCTTGGTCTCCCCAAACTTTGGCTTCATGCCTTTCTTTGGCGGCGGAATGACAGGCGTCTCCTCGATCACCAAAGTCTTTGCGGATACTTCGCCGCCTTTGCCGTCAAGTCCTATAAGTGTGACTTCCGCGAAGGCTTTGCGACCCTCAAAGGCTTCTTTCAGGGTGATGTCTATCTGTCTGCCTGCGAAGCGCCGATAGTCATCGTCGCGAATGAGCTCACGGTCCATGCCGGGTGAGCTGACCTCGAGCACGTAGTTTTCGTCGATCGGGTCAGTTCTGTCAAGCTCGGCACTTAAGTACTCGCTTACGAGCACGCAGTCGTCGCTGCCGATGTAAGTTTCCGGCTCGCCCGGAGCAGGCTCCGGTTTTTCTATGTAGACTCTGAGGTAGCGCTCGCCGTCCTCCTTTACGTATTCGACCTTGTAAAGCTCGAGTCCGTTTGCCGGCAGAAAGTCCTTTAGAATATTTGCAATCAGCTCTGCGATATCTGCTTTCGCCATTGTTTCCTCCTTTTCAAATTGAAAGAGTGGACTGACGCCCACTCTTTAGTCTTACCATATTCGCCTACATTATTGTATCCCAGCTTCGTTGAAATGTCAAGGGTTTTGTTAAATTTCCTGTGCCAGATAGACATTATTCGTTGGGAATGTCAGATATGCTGTGCCGCGTACCTCAGCGCCCGATGCATACTCAATAGCGTAGTTTTCCTCTGTTATCCACAGATATCCCGCGTATAACGTACTGCCTTGGCTGTCTTGGTACTCACCCGAAATGCTGCCATCTTCTGTATCGTATTGACATTTCAATGCATACTTTGTACTATCGTTTACGCTAATCGCATATTCTGTGGTCTGCATAGGTGCGCCGTCACCGTATATAGTCGATCCGAATATGATTGAAAGTCCCTGCGAAAGCTTTGAGATTCCTGTTAGGTCGCTGCTTACCTCTGTGTGCTTACGCTGGAGCTGCCCCCCGTACATGTGAACCTCTCCGCGATTTCGCATTATAAACATTGGGCAGGTGCTTGAATCGGTACGTATATCCTGTGTGTACGAGTCTCGATC
>JAEEGU010000049.1 GCA_016280485.1 Bacillota bacterium
CTGCAACGAGCAGGCGATGTCCGAAAGCGAATGCTACGAACAAATGAAGGGACTTCTTACTGCGATGCGGCACGCTGACGAAAACTACGACGGTGGCACACGCTCTGTAAGCGGGATGGCCGGCGGCATGGGTGAAAAACTTGCCTCCTACGGTGGAAGCAAAGATTCGCTCCTTGGCGCATTTCTTGAGAAGGCCACAGAAAAGGCGGTGAAGATGGCAGAGTCCAACGCTTGCATGAAGTGCATTGTTGCGGCGCCTACAGCGGGGTCATGCGGCATTATTCCGGCAAGCCTTCTTGCTTACGGCGAGTATCGTGATGCTTCGGAGGATAGGCTTGTTGAGGCACTGTTTGTGGCAGGCGGCATCGGCGAGGTCTACGCAAACAGCGCAAGCATTGCGGGTGCGGCAGGCGGCTGCCAGGCCGAAATCGGTGTTGCGGCATCGATGTCTGCCGGGGCACTTGCTTATCTTGAGGGCGGAGATGCCGAGTGCATCGTGCATGCAGCGGCGCTTGCAATGAAGAGCCTCATGGGGCTTACATGTGACCCGGTAGCGGGGCTTGTCGAGGTGCCGTGCATCAAGCGTAATGCATCGGGCGTGATGGTTGCTGTGGGCAGCGCTCATATGGCACTTGCGGGACTTAGGAGCGCGATACCGCCGGACCAGGTGGTTGATGCGATGCGCAGAGTAGGCAACATGATGTCGGAAAGCCTCAAAGAAACCAGTCTTGGCGGGCTTGCGACCTGCCCTGCGGCAAGGGCGGTAGCTGAAAAAATGTCCGCCGGAGAGCAGTGTTGAGATTTTCTCTTTTCTGCGTTATAATCTTCGGTGTGATTAGTGATTTGTTTATGCACGAATCTGCATGAAAGGATAAATAAAGGATATAAATGAAAACCAAAGTACTGAAAAAGCAGGGCAACAGCCGTTACTGCGTTGCCTGCGGTGTAAAGAACCCGTTCGGTTTCGAGGGCAGGTACTATGAAACCGACACTCACGAATGCGTGGGCATATTCGAAACAAAGGAAATGCAGCAGAGCTATCCCGGCAGAGTCCACGGCGGCGTAATCACGGCCATGCTCGATGAGACCATCGGCCGTGCCATCTGGATAGACGAGCCCGAGACCTGGGGTGTGACGGTCGAGCTTGACGTGCGCTACCTTGTGCCGGTGCCTATCGGCGAGCAGCTTAAATGCGTCGGCCGCATCACAAAGAACAACCGCAGGCTCTTCGAAGGCACAGGCGAAGTCATAGGCCCCGACGGCACGGTGCTTGTCTCAGCTTGGGGCAAGTACTGGAAGATGGGTCCTGAGGAAGCGGGCATTGACGCCACTGAGGGCAGCCCCGACTGGTTCCACCTCGGGGCTGAGGAACGCGACCCGGCGGAGATAGAGCTTCCTGACGGACTTGCGGAAAAGGACCGCTTCGCGAGCGAAAAAGCGGGTAAAGCGTCAAAAAAATAAAAAAGGTGAAAAAATGATGAAAAAACCACCGCCTAAGCAAAAATAGTGCTTGACTCAGGCGGTGGTTTGTAATACACTAATATAGCGATGCTGTGTACGTCGTTTATTTTTCGTGTGTTCAAAAAGCAATCCCGGTCATCAACTCTAGGTGCTCGGAGGCGCTTGTGGTGAGGGCTCACGGGACATGACACATTACATAGCCAGCCATATTTACAGGAGGTGGAGACATGGCAACCGGTTCAAGAGTTAAGGTTATCCTCGCATGCACAGAATGCAAGCAGAGAAACTACAACACTATGAAGAACAAAAAGAACGATACAGAGCGTATCGAAATGAACAAGTATTGCAAGTTCTGCAAGAAGCACACACTTCATAAGGAAACAAAGTAATTCAAAGTTAATTATTCAAGGAGAAAGACATGGCAACTGATAACACAAAGAAAGCACCTGCCGCTCCAAAAAAGGAAAAACGTAGCCTGAAAGAATATATGAAGGGCGTTAGACTCGAGATGAGAAAGGTTATCTGGCCTACAAAGAAAGAGCTCGTTAACTTTTCCGTAGTAGTAATCGCAGTATGCGCATTTTTCGCACTGGGATTTTGGGCTGTGGACTCCGCAGTTCTCGCTACGCTCAGAGAAGTTCTCGGTATAACAATGTAATTTTCAGTTTAGAGTGAAGAAGGTACAATATGTCTGAAAACGAAAAGACGCTTGAAGTGACCGAAGAAAATCCGTTTGCAGAGGCAGATGAAAATCCGAATGCAAGATGGTATGTGGTTCACACATATTCGGGTCATGAAAACAAGGTAAAAGTTAATATTGAAAAGATGGTCGAAAACAGAGGAATGCAAGACCGTATTCTCAAGATCGTTGTACCGACTGAAAAAGTAGTAGAATACAAAGACGGTCAGCCAAAGGCAAAAGAGAGAAAGATGTTCCCGGGATACGTCATCGTAAAGATGGTCGTAGACAACGAGACCTGGTACCTGGTTCGTAACACTCAGGGTGTTACCGGATTTGTGGGACACGGCTCGGACCCAATTCCTCTTTCCGACGAAGAAGTTCGCAGAATGGGAATTGAAAAGATCTGGATTGATCTCGATATTGCCAAGGGCGAAACAGTTAAGGTAATCAACGGACCATTCGAAGGAATGCTCGCGACAGTCGAGGAAGTCAATATGGAAAAGCAGCTTGTAAAGGTGCTGATCTCCATGTTTGGCGGCAGAGATACGCTGGTTGAACTCGAATTCGCCCAGATTGATAAAATAAACTAGCGAGAAAGGAGGAGCAAAATGGCAAAGAAGGTTGAAGGCTATATCAAGCTTCAGATTCCTGCAGGAAATGCTAATCCGGCACCACCTGTTGGTCCTGCTCTTGGTCAGAAGGGTGTTAACATCATGGACTTCTGCAAGCAGTTCAACGCAAAGACTCAAAGCCAGGCCGGTATGATTATTCCGGTAGTAATCACAGTCTATGCAGACAGATCGTTCTCATTTGTATGCAAGACTCCGCCTGCAGCAGTTCTTCTCAAGAAAGCAGCCGGTCTCGAAACAGCATCCGGCGAGCCAAACAAGAAGAAGGTTGCGACACTTACTTACGCACAGGCTGAAGAGATTGCAAAGACAAAGATGCCTGATCTTAATGCTGCAACACTTGAGGCTGCAACAGAAATGATCAAGGGTACTGCAAGATCTATGGGAATCGTTATTGAAGACAAATAGTTTAGCGGGAGACTGGGAAGCGGCGACAGAAAAGCCGTGGAGTCGTTAGAACCGGAAAGGAGAATGGAAAATGCCAAAGAGAGGCAAGAAGTATCAGGACGCTGTTAAGCTTTACGACAAGCAGGAACAGTATGACATTCCTGAAGCAATGGACCTGCTCACAAAGACAGGTTCTGCAAAGTTTGATGAGACTGTTGAAGCTCACATCAGACTGGGTGTAGACGGTAGACACGCTGACCAGCAGGTTAGAGGTGCAATCGTACTCCCTAACGGAACAGGTAAAACTGTTAAGGCACTCGTATTCGCAAAGGGACCAAAGGCTCAGGAAGCTCAGGATGCCGGCGCAGATTACGTTGGTGCAGAGGAAATGGCTGAAAAGATCCAAAAGGAAAACTGGTTTGATTTCGATGTTGTTATCGCAACACCTGATATGATGGGCGTTGTAGGTAGACTCGGTAAGATCCTCGGACCTAAGGGCCTCATGCCAAATCCAAAGTCAGGTACAGTTACTATGGACGTTGCCAAGGCTCTTGAAGATATCAAAGCCGGTAAAGTTGAGTACAGACTTGACAAGACAAACATCATTCACACTCCGATTGGAAAGAAGTCCTTCGGTGCAGAAAAGCTTCAGGCTAACTTCGTAGCACTGATGGAAGCAATCGTAAAGGCAAAGCCTGCTTCGGCAAAGGGCCAGTACTTAAAGAGCGTTGTTGTTTCCACAACAATGGGCCCCGGAATAAAGGTAAACCCTACAAAGATTACTTTCTAGTCTTAAGAGCGTAAAAGAAAATAGAAATTTAACCGTAGACAGCGGGGGCCGCAAGGCTTAATGTAACCCCGCCGAGGTACAATATAAAATATTGACCTCGGACTGCGAGCTGCACTGCAGCAGACAAACCGAGGTTTTTTTATGGAGTACCCCCATTATTTGAAGATGCAGGCAACTATACAGCCCGCACCCTCAGAAAGGAGAACACATGTCAGTAGAAGCTCAGGCTCAAAAGCAAGTCGTTATTGACGAGATTAAAGAAAAGTTAGAAAAGGCTCAGTCCCTCGTAGTAATCGATTACATCGGAACTACAGTTGCAGAGGCTGACGCTATGAGAAAAAAGCTTCGTGAGGCAAACGTAGACTACACAGTTTACAAGAACACTCTTTTCAAGAGAGCTATCGCAGGTACAGAATATGAAAAGATCGGAGAGGTTCTTGACGGACCATCCGCTTTCGCATTCAGCTATGACGATGCAACAGCTCCGGCTAGAGTTCTCAACGAAGTTATCAACGATTACAAAAAGATGGCATTTAAGGCAGCCGTAGTTGAAGGTGAATACTACGATGCGGACGGTATCAAGAAGATCGCAAACATTCCGTCAAGAGAAGTGCTCATCGCAAAGTTCATGGGAAGCATTCAGTCCCCTATTTCCAAGGCTGTTCGTACTTTCCAGGCAATTGCCGACGCAAAGGCAGAGTAAGTTAAAATTAATTTTGAAATCTTAAAAAAGGAGAAAATAAAAATGGATAAGAATCAGATTATCGAAGCTATAAAGGCTATGACCGTTTTAGAGTTAAACGAGCTCGTAAAGGCTTGTGAAGAAGAGTTTGGCGTTTCCGCTGCTGCTCCTGTTGCAGTAGTTGGTGCTGCAGGTGCTCCTGGCGCTGCAGGTGGTGAAGAGCAGAGCGAATTCACTGTAGAGCTTACAGAAGTTGGCGCTGAAAAGATCAAGGTTATCAAGGTTGTAAGAGAAATCACAGGCCTCGGTCTTAAGGAAGCAAAGGAACTCGTAGACGGAGCTCCAAAGCCACTCAAGGAAGGCGTAGAAAAGGCAGAAGCAGAGCAGATGAAGGCTCAGCTCGAAGAAGTTGGCGCAAAGGTTACATTAAAGTAATTAGGCACAGCTTAGTATGCGATAATCAGGCGGTCCCAATCGGGGCCGCCATTTTCATTTGTGTGAAAAATTTTCGGAAAAATAAACTCAAAACCCTTGACTCTTTGACAAAACTGTGATAACATATTAGACTGCCATGCAATGTATTTTCGGGCGCGCTTTCTTGCGCCCAAAAATGCCTACAAAGCAGGGAATTTAAGCATTTCCACAGATAATAAAGGAGTGATGAATATGCCACATGCTGAGCCTTTTGGCAGAAAAACCAGAATGAGCTTCTCAAAGATTAACGAAGTAGCTCCAATGCCGAACCTTATCGACATCCAGACGAAATCTTATCAGAATTTCATCGAGGAGGGACTTCGGGAAGTATTCGAGGATATCTCGCCAATAAAGGACTACACAGGTAATTTAGTATTGGAACTTGTAGATTATTCTCTTAGCGATCCTCCAAAGTACGAACAGGAGGAATGTAAAGAGCGCGATGTGACTTATGCGGCGCCTCTCAAGGTGGCGGTAAGACTCGAAAACAAGGAAACCGGCGAAATAAAGGAACAGGAAGTATTCATGGGGGATTTCCCTCTCATGACAGAAAAGGGCACCTTTATCTACAACGGTGCGGAAAGAGTTGTGGTAACTCAGCTCGTGCGTTCACCGGGACCTTACTACGATGTACAAACAGACAAGTCCAATCGTAAATTATATTCAGCACAAATCATACCAAACCGTGGTGCTTGGCTTGAGTACGAAACAGATGCGAACGAGGTTATCTCCGTAAGAGTTGACCGTACACGTAAGCAGACTGCAACCACTCTCTTAAGAGCCCTCGGCTATGCTACAGACCAGGAAATCATCGACCTTCTCGGTGACGATCAGCGTCTCCAGAATACACTCAACAAGGACACGACTCACAACAGAGAAGAAGGCTTAAAGGAAATATACAAAAAGCTGAGACCGGGCGAACC
>JAEEGU010000050.1 GCA_016280485.1 Bacillota bacterium
AGAGGCTGCAAAGCGGTGATATTTGTGGAGTTCGTGCCGGTAACCGAGGAGAGCGATGAGCTTGCTCCGGGGGATGAGGAGCGTGAATATCTGACGAAAGCGATTGCGCGGCTTAGAAATGAAAGGCCGGAAATGGTATATATATCATTCCCGGGTGATGAGAAAAGCTCGGGCGGCTGCGTAGCTGCGGGCAGGGGATTCTTCCATATCAATTCGCACGGTGGTGCGGAGCCTTGCCCGTTTTCACCATATTCTGATGTGAACATTAAAAACACCTCGCTGCGTGAGGCCATCCATTCGCCGCTGTTTACGGCGCTTCAGAGCGAAGGCGTCTTGCTGGATGACCACGACGGAGGGTGCGTACTATACGAAAAGCGCGAGCAGGTAGAGGCTCTTTTGCGCAAAGGGAGGAAAGATATAAATGAACAGTGTTGAAGCAATCAGAGCGAGACATTCGGTCCGCAACTATAGGCCTGAGAAAATCGAAGAGGAAAAGGTGGCTTTGCTGAAGGAAAAGATCAGAGAGCTTAACAGACGCGGCAATCTCAATATGCAGTTTATCGAGGATGCGGGAAAGACATTTAACAAGCTCCTTAACAAGTTTATGGGGCTGGGCTCGGCACCGAGCGTAATCGCATGCGTCGGAAAGGATATCGACAATCTGGACCAGAGAGTGGGCTATTTCGGCGAGCAGCTGGTGCTCTATGCTCAGAGCATCGGGCTTAATACATGCTGGGCGGGAACCTTCAACAAGGAAAATATCGGAGCGGAGGTTCTTGATGACGAAAGACTGGTAATTGCAATCGCGATCGGCTATGGCGCAGATCAGGGCAGACCGCACAAGTCAAAGACTGCAGAGCAGGTAAGCGAGGCAGCGGGCGAAAGACCTGACTGGTTCGAGAGAGGCGTTGAAATGGCGCCGCTTGCACCTACTGCCATCAACCAGCAAAAGTTTCTGATCAAGCTGAATGCCGACGAGTCCGTCGAGTTTATCGACAAGGGCGGAGTGCTCAGCCAGATCGATCTGGGAATCGTGAAATACCACTTCGAGGTCGGACGCGAAGGCGGCGGCAGTCTCTAGAGGCGGCGCAACCCCGCTTGAAATCGCAGGCGGGGTTTTATGTTCTCTTTTCGATACAATGCTTGCAACGGCCCTGCTTTGTGCTATTATATAGATAAGCGAGAACATCGATATCTTTACAGAGTTGGCCCAGAGCCAGCACATAGTTGACCGAGAGGTCGGTATAAAGAGGCAAAGACTATGAGAAATGATGCGTCGAATAATGTTGAGAAATATCATGTTAGCACATATTTCATCGTTGGAACAGTAGTTTTCATGCTGCTCGGAAGCGTGCTTTTGGGCATACTTCTTACCAAGCAGTCGTCAGATGCCCTGAAAGAGCAAATCAGGGAGCATATGCTTGACGTATCGAAAACTGCGGCCGCAATGATTGACGGTGATGTGATGAAAACACTTGACGCGGAGGATTATGCCACGGATGAATACAAAAGCATCTACAAAATCCTGCGCGAGTTCCAAAGCAGCGTTGAACTCGAATTTATCTACGGCATACGCGTGGGGGACGATGGGACCTTCACGTTTACGATAGACCCTGCTTTTTCAGACTCCGCCGTGTTCGGTGAAGAGGTTAAGATAACAGATGCGCTCATAAACGCAAGCGAGGGTATAGCAAGCGTTGACGAGGAACCTTACGAAGACAGGTGGGGCAGGTTTTACAGTGCCTACAGCCCAATCTTCGACTCCGAAGGGAATGTTTCTGACATCATAGGTGTCGATTTTGCCGCCGAATGGTTTGAAGACAAGATTGCCCAGCAACGCTTCACAACAATCGCAGTAGGCGCATTTTACCTGATTGTGGGCCTCCTTATCGCGCTTGTTATAACAAACAGAGTCCGCAAGCATTTCGCAATCCTCACACAGGAGGCAGAGCGTGCGAGCAACGCAAAATCGCACTTCCTTGCCAACATGTCGCACGAAATCAGAACGCCTATAAACGCAGTGCTCGGCATGAATGAAATGATTCTGAGGGAGAGCGACGATCAGGCGGTGCTGAGCTATGCCGAAAACATCAGGCTGGCGGGGCATACGCTGCTCGGACTTATAAATGACATCCTCGATTTCTCAAAAATTGAAGAGGGCAAGCTTGAAATAATAGATGTCGAATACGACCTCGCTTCTGTCGTAAACGACCTTGTCAATATGGTGGAACTGAGGGCGGAGAAAAAAGACATTATTGTCGAAGTAAATATCGACGAAAAGACGCCAAACTTCCTCTACGGCGATGAAGTCCGCATAAAGCAGGTAATCACAAACCTCCTGACAAATGCAGTAAAATACACTGAAAAGGGAAAGGTTACCTTCCGCGTAGGCTACGAGGTTACGCCGGACGATTCGGAGGCAATATTCTTAAATGTTGCCGTAAGCGACACCGGAATCGGCATAAAGCCGGAGGATGTTAAAAAACTCTTCTCCGAGTTTGAACGAATAGAGGAAAAACGAAACAGAAATATCGAGGGAACGGGACTCGGACTTACCATAACAAAGGATCTTCTGACGCTGATGGGCAGCCGCCTGAAGGTCGAGAGCGTTTATGGCGAGGGGTCGACCTTCTCGTTCAAGCTGCGTCAGGATGTCGTAGAGTGGGATCCGATCGGCAGCTACGAAGAGGCCTACAAGGCATCGGTCGTATCAAAGAAAAAGTACAAAGAGAAATTCGTTGCGCCTGATGCAAAGGTGCTGGTGGTTGACGATGTTCAGATGAACCTTGCGGTCTTTGCAAGTCTTTTGAAGTGCACCGATGTGCAGATAGAAACCGCCGAAAGTGGCGATGAGTGCCTGAGCCTCACACAGACAAGCACTTACGATATCATATTCCTCGACCACATGATGCCGAAAAAGGACGGTGTGGAGACGCTGCACGAGCTCAAGGCCGACAAAACAAATAAGAATCTCAAGACACCGGTTGTGTGCCTCACGGCAAACGCTATTTCGGGCGCGCGCGAAAACTATCTCGCGCAGGGCTTTGACGACTATCTCACAAAGCCTATCGATGCCGAAATGCTCGAAGAGATGATGATAAAATACCTTCCGCCGGAAAAGATAAAGCCTGCGGGTGAAGGCGGTGCCGCAAATGCAAATAACGCGAGCGACTCAAAGGAAGGCTCCGCAGCGCTTCCTGCATGGCTCTTTGATATAGAGGAAATCGATGCCGAAAAAGGCCTTTCGCATTGCGGTGCGGAGGACGCTTATCTTGACACGCTCAAAATATATGGGAGCAACGCGACCGCCTCGGCAAACGAAATCGACAGCCTCTGGGCAAGCGGCGATCTTGCGAACACGACAGTAAAGGTTCACGCGGTAAAGAGCCTCTCCCGAGCAATCGGTGCGGAAGGAATAGGCAGCCTTGCCGAGAAGCTCGAGCTTGCGGGAAAGGCGGGCAATGCGGAGACTGTCGGTGCTGAAGTCGGCACGCTTACAGACAGAATTCGCGCGCTTTGCGAAAAGCTTGCACCTCTTTGCGCAGACGACAAGCAGACATCAGGCGCGGAGGACCTCCCTCCTGTCGCACCGGAGGAGCTTGCCGATGCCTACGAAGCGCTTGGCGCGGCAATCGAAAACATGAGCGCGAAGGACGCCAAATACATCTTAGATTTCCTGGCCGGCTACAGCCTGCCGGAAGAGGATTCAAAGCGCATAAGCGAGATTCGAAAGAATATTGACAGCTTCGAATGGGACGAGGCCGGCAAGCTGCTTAAGGGATAGCCCTAAAAGTGTGCAAAAACCCCTTGCATTCCCGCACAATCTTTGATAATATATTAACGGAAATTGAATAATTCTTCGGGGCAGGGTGAAATTCCCTACCGGCGGTGACAGTCCGCGACTCGCGAAAGCGACTGATTGGGTGAAATCCCCAAACCGACAGTATAGTCTGGATGAGAGAAGAAACGTTTGCAGCCTGTTTATTTGGTTGCAGCAGATTTTTGACGTGTATTGAACTGCGCAGGTGCCTCGAATTGAAGGCGCCTGCTTTTTTAGTGTTCTGCGGTACACGGCCGGGCCGATGCAGAGCCTTACCCGTCAAAACCTCCAAAACCTCGGGAATCCTCATTTCAATAATTTTTTACACAAAACGGAGGAACCCAAAATGTTCAACACAAACACAACACCGGAGAGACTTTCGGACAGAAAGTCCTCAAAAAAGAAGCTGACAACCCAGCAAATTGTTATGGTCGGCATGCTGTCCGCACTCGCGGGCGTGCTCATGGCGCTTGAAATCTCGGTGCCGCTCATGCCACCTTTCTACAAGTTCGATTTCAGTGACGTGCCTGCAATCATCGGGCTGTTCCTGATGGGCCCGGCAGAGGGTGCGCTGATCGAAATCATAAAGCTCGTTGTAAAGCTCATCCTTAGCGGCACAAACTCTATGTTTGTCGGCGAATTTGTAAACCTGATGTCCATCATCCTGTTCATTATCCCTACATGGCTTGTTTACAAGGCAATGGGCAAAACCAGAAAGGCTGCGGCTGCGGCACTCCTTGTGAGCGTAATCATCCGCACCGGCGCGGCATGCTTCCTGAACGCATATGTGTCGCTCCCTATGTACGCGGCTGCAATGGGCATTCCGCTTGACGACGTGGTTCGCATGGTCGGCGGTGTGAACGCAAAGATTCAGGACCTGCAGAGCTTCATCATCTACGCTACGATTCCGTTCAATGTATTAAAGCTCTCGATAAACAGCTTCATCGGATATATGATTTACGACCGCGTTGCGGCGGCGTTCCCTGCGGCCAGAAAGCTGAGACACGACCGTGAGGCCGCAGTACCGGAGGCGGGTGCGAATGCCCCGCAGAATGCCTGACAACGGGGATAAAGAAAATGCTTAAAGAATACTACAAGCTGTCAAGGCTTGCGATGGAGAAAATAGACAGGGAGCACGCATTGGTGGTCGTTCCGCTCGGCTCAGTGGAGCAGCACGGAAACCAGGCGCCGCTTGGCACCGACACGATGATTGCGGACGAAACCGTCACGCGCACGATGGACAAGCTCAAGGCGCTCGCTGAAGCAGGCGGCACGGAGCTAAAGGGCGACATACTTTTCTTCCCGACCATACCGGTGGGCTACAGCGTGGAGCACCGCAGCTTTTGCGGCTCCGTAACCTTTAGGCCGGAGACCTACTATAATGTGCTCTACGACATCTGCGCAGGGCTTGGCGGGCACAGCTTTAAGAATATCGTGCTGCTGATCTGCCACGGTGGAAACAGAGCGACGGCAGAAATCGTCAGCCGCCAGATTCGCCGCGATCTTGGAGTTAAGGTATTCCTGGTTGCAACCGGTGCCTTTGGCAGCCCTCGCGTAAAGGCGACTATTACGCCGGGAAACGAAAAGGACTTCCACGGCGGTGAAATGGAAACGGCCATGGTTATGGCGATAGATGCCGGGCTGGTGGACCTTGAAACCTCTGAGGCGGGGCATCATGCTTACTCGCACCCGGGCGGGAGACTCGGCTTTGGTGGGAGTGTGGCACTCCCTTGGATGGGCGAGGACTTTATCACCGAGGACGGCAAGCCTATAGGAATCGGCGGCGACCCAAGCGGTGCGACGGCCGAAAAGGGCGAAATCATCCTCGACGAGAGCGCGAATGAAGTAATGGCGGCACTGATAGAAATCAGTCAAATCGTAGGAAAAGAATAGAAAATACAATAAATTAAAAATAACCCCGTTTGCAAATGCAGGCGGGATTTTCTTTGCAGTGCCCTATATAAAGTTGAATTAGCAGGCGTATGAAAATCAGCAAATTATTGCATTATAGCCGCTGCTGTGTTAAAATTCATAGTTAGAGAGTTTAACGCAATTAAAAGAGACACGGTGAAACGAATGAAAAAACTAATCGCGCTTACTATAGCGATTTTAATGCTGCTTATGACCGCGGCCTGCGGAACAGAACCCGCAGCGCCGGTTGATGATAAGGCAAAGGACAAATCCCTTTGGAATGTCCTCGGAAAAGGGCAGCTTATATTAGGCCTCGACGCTAACTATCCGCCGATGGGATATACGGACGAAAACGGCAATATCCAGGGCTTTGATATCGATGTGGCGAAAGAGGTCTGCTTCCGCATGGGCATAGAGCTTAAAACGCAGCCGATTAACTGGAGCGAAAAAGAGGAAATCCTAAACTCCGGCGAGATAGACTGCATCTGGAACGGCATGTCCGTGACACCGGAACGCGAGGAGAGAATGACCCTGTCGCAGCCTTATATGAAGGACGAACTTATCTTCATGGTTCCTGCAAAGAGTAAGGTCAGAACCTTCCTGGATCTGGAGGGCTGTTCGGTGGCCGTGCAGTCCGGATCCTCGACAAAGGAGGCTCTCGAAAACTGCGATTTGTATGAAAACATCAATATCGTGGTGATGGATGATTTGCTTGATATGTTTGAACAGCTTAATGCAGGCAATCTTGACGCGATTTTGGTGGACTCGGTTGTTGCTTATTACTACATAGCAAAAAGCGATTATGCAATCTATGTTCTGCCGGAAGGTCTGGAGGAGGAAAAGCTTGCAATAGGGTTCCGCAAGGGCGATTTTTCTCTGCGCGACAGAATCCAGGAAATCATGTACGAAATGGATGCCGATGGCACACTTGCAAAGATTTCGACCAAATGGTTTGGTGAAGATATAACGATTTTGAAATAGTTGTAGCTGAGTTGG
>JAEEGU010000051.1 GCA_016280485.1 Bacillota bacterium
AACGATAATCTCGTTCTGGCTGCTGCTTAATTAGCGGCCCATCCGCCCCGGAAGGACCACGAGCCGGGCTCGGGTGTGATTTGAGTGGTGACCGTGCGTGCGGTAAGCTTTGCCCGCACCATGCATCATGAAGCTACCAAGACGGTAAGGGTGTTTGTTCCCGTGCCGCCGAGGGAATGTAAATAACAAACTGCGCCCGGAGAAGTTCCTGTCAAGTTATTTTCGGACAGGGGTTCAACTCCCCTCAGCTCCACCACGTCGGAGCACCCTCTGCACGGCTCAGGAGTGCCGGTTTCGTAAGAGCCGGCCCTCCTTCGGCTGTGCTCCGGGGCTCCTCCTTTTCCCCATCGAAGCACGCTTCGATGGGGGCCCCGAAAGGAGTGACCGGGCTTCGTATAAGAGCTCCTGCGCTCCAGCATGAAAATCCGTCCTTAATGTTAAATTCACAAAATTTTATATTGACAAACGGGTATATCTATGCTATCATATTTGAGCAGTCAAGCGAAACATATCGCGGGATAGAGCAGTTCGGTAGCTCGTCGGGCTCATAACCCGGAGGTCGGGGGTTCAAATCCCTCTCCCGCAACCATGTCAAGAGGATGTAACGGATTTACGTTGCATCCTCTTTTTTTTCAAACTTGCTTTTCGGCAGGAACGCCCGATCAAACAGAATTTACCCGATCGAAATACATCGAATGCATGATAAAGGGATTGATATTTGTCCGGAATTGTGTTATTATTCACTTAGGCGAAGTACAGAACCCAGTATTCCGAAAAAATCAACAGATGATATCAGGAGGTTCCATTATGGGTAAGTTTGAAATCAAGACCGTCAAATCCGGCATCAAGTTCGACCTGAAGGCTACCAACGGGGAAGTGATTGCCAGCAGCGAAGTCTACACCACCGAGGCTGCCTGCCGCAAGGGCATTGAGAGCGTGAAGAACAATGCCCTTTCCGCCGTGGAGGATCAGACTGTGGAGCCAATCGAGGTGCAGAAGCACCCGAAGTATGAGGTCTATCAGGACAAGGCAGGGGAGTACCGCTTCCGCCTGAAGGCCAGAAACGGCGAGATCATCGCCACCGGCGAGGGCTACAAGAAAAAGGCCAGCTGCCTGAACGGCATTGACAGCATCAAGCGCAACGCGCCGGACGCTGAGATCGTCAAGGTTGAAGGATAAGGAAAATAAAAACGCTGTCCGGTCTGTGGGATCGGGCAGCGTTTTTCGGACTCAAACGGGGCAGGGAAGAGGGGCAGGGAAGAGCGCAGAAGTATGGCGCGATTTCTGCCGGAACGAATCGAACAATTTCCTTAAAGATTTGTATCAGGTTGAGCTGCAGGTCATGGCGTGCAGGGTCTCGGAATCCAGGGGATAGAGGGTCTTGGTCATGCCCAGGGCCTCTTCGATGTCGATGTCCATCATGTCACCGCTGCGGACGCAGACCACCCGGTTGGATTTGCCATCCACCAGGGCCTTCACCGCGTAGTAGCCCATGCGGGTGGCGGTGACCCGGTCCCGGGCGGTGGGGGAGCCGCCCCGCTGAATGTGGCCCAGAATGGTGACCCGGGGATCCAGTCCCAGGCTGTCCCGAATCTTCTGGGCGACCTCATAAGCGCCGTTGGCCGCGCCCTCGGCCACCACGATCATGTAGTGGGTGAAGCCGTTGAGACGGGCATTGCGGATCTTTTCGATGACGTCCCGATCAAAGTCGATGCTTTCCTCCGGGACAAGAACGGCCGTGGCGCCCACGGCGATGCCCACGTACATAGCCAGGTATCCGGCGTTCCGGCCCATGACCTCCACCACGGAGCAGCGCTCGTGGGATTGCATGGTGTCCCGGAGCTTGTCGATGCACTCGATGGCGGTGTTGGCGGCGGTATCGAAGCCGATGGTGTAGCCGGTGGAGGAAATGTCGTTGTCGATGGTGCCGGGAATGCCGATCACAGGGATCCCATACTTGGAAAGGGCCAGAGCGCCCCGGAATGTTCCGTCGCCGCCGATGGCCACGATGCCGTCAATGCCGAAGAGCTTGCAGGTGGCCACGGCCTTTTGCTGGCCTTCCTCGGTCATAAACTCTTTGCTGCGGGCGGAATAGAGGATGGTGCCGCCCCGGTTGATGATGTGGCTGACATCGTGACGGTCCAGACGCTTGACCTCGCTGTTAATCAGGCCGTTCCAGCCCCGATAGATGCCCAGGCATTCAATGCCAAAGGTCACGCAGGCCCGATAGACCGCCCGGACGGCGGCGTTCATACCCGGCGCGTCACCGCCGGAAGTAAGCACAGCAATGCGTTTAACTGCGGAAATCATATCAATCACCTCGGCCATATTTTACACCGAAAGAGAAATAATGTAAACAAGAAGATTAAAAATTCATGGAGAAACCGAAAGGAATGCGCAAAATATACAGAATATTAATCGTGTCATTGCCTCAAATTCGTTCACAATTGACAAAAATTCATAATTTGTTCAAAAACTGCTTGCAATTTGGAAATAATGGAGTAGAATATGTCTGTAATTGCTGAAAGGCAATTACCATATTTACCGCTTTCGGCCGGTGCTGGGGGCGGTTTTTTTATTTCAGGAATCTGTTGCGACACGGTAAAAATTTCGGCAGCGGCGCATTTAGGCAGCGCCACAGTTCAGACATCAAAGTTCAGAGTTGGTAGGGGGCGGCGTCATCGACGCCCTGCGGGCTCCGATTTTCGTAGTCCGTAGGGGCAGCTCTTATCCGGCCCGGTTTGCCGGAGGTGAACAATCGCCCGGTAGGGCGATCCAACCGGGGGCGATGCCGAGACCGGGATGGATTTGCCTGACGGCAAATTGCACCGCAAGCGGTGCGGGCTAGCAGATTTCCGGCGCTGCACGATCCGACTTTATGACCGGATCCAACGACGAAGACGGAGGGGGGAGGCTGCTGTTTCCCGGAACACCTCTCCTCAACGAACGCAACAAAATAAAAATTTTGTTGCGTTCATACTTGAAACTTGTGCCGGATTGTGCTACAATACCGCTGGATGGCAATAATCGTTTTTGGAGGGCCTATGGAACGGTATTTTGACTGCCCGCTGATCCTGCGGGAATTTCTCTCTTACCATGAAACCATCAAGGGTCAGTCTGCCCGGACCATTTCCGAGTATTATCTGGACCTGCGAATGTTTCTGCGCTTCATGAAGCTGATGAAACTTGAAATGCCCTACGATACAGATTTGGAAACGATTCCCATCAAAGACGTGGACCTGAAATTCCTCCGGTCTATTACCGTCACGGATATTTTTGATTTCCTTTCCTATCTGGCCAACGACCGGATTGTAAACGAGGATTCTTTTTCTGAGACCAAGGGCATTTCCTCAGCCAGCAGAGCCCGGAAGCTCTCCGCCATCAAATCCTTCTATAAATATCTCACCGTTCGCACCAAGCAGTTGGACAGCAATCCGGTGGAAAGCATGGAATATCCCAAGCTTCGGAAATCCCTGCCCAAATATCTCACCTTGGAGCAATCCACGGCGCTGCTGCGCTCCGTAGACGGCCCCAATAAGACCCGGGATTTCGCCATTTTGATGATCTTCCTGAACTGCGGCATTCGGCGCTCCGAGCTGGTGAATCTGAATCTCAGCGACGTTTCTGAGGACAGGATCCGGGTCATCGGCAAGGGCAACAAGGAACGGATCGTATACATGGGCTCCAGCTGCAAGGCAGCCATTGACGCCTATTTAATTGAGCGCAATCAAATTGTTTTATCGGACAACCGGGCCCTGTTCGGCTCCCGGGATCACAACCGCATCTCCGTTTCCGCGGTCCATCGGCTGGTGAAAAAGCACGTTCTGGAGGCCGGGCTGGACCCCAGCAAGCTTTCCGCCCATAAGCTCCGGCACACTGCAGCTACCCTGATGCTGCAAAA
Source organism: Bacillota bacterium (assembly GCA_016280485.1). Lineage (GTDB taxonomy): Bacteria > Bacillota > Clostridia > Peptostreptococcales > Anaerovoracaceae > UBA3871. Next base: position 3,902 of record JAEEGU010000051.1, read on the forward strand.
CGGTGTGGACGTGAAGACGGTTCAGGAGGTTTTGGGCCACGAAAACCTCAACACCACCCAAATTTATACCCATATCGAGAATACGGAATTAAAAATCGCCTCGGAGGCAAATCCGATTTCCAAACTAAAACTTGACGAATAACAGGAGGAACCGCAATGAAAGTTGTCATCATGGAAGCTCTCGGCATCAGTCCGGAAGAATTGGCCGCCCGAAAGGCACCCTTTGAGGCCAAGGGCGTGGTCTTTGCTGACTACCCCCGCACCACGGACACCGCGAAGCTGATCCGGCAGGCCCAGGACGCGGACGCCATCATCCTGGCCAATATGCCCATGCCCGCCGAAGTGATTCGGGCCTGTCCCAAGCTGCGCTTTATCGACGTAGCCTTTACCGGCGTGGATCACGTGGGCCTGGAGGCCGCCCGGGAGCGAAATATCGCCGTCAGCAACGCCTCCGGCTATTCCAACGAGGCTGTGGCGGAGCTGGTGCTGGGCATGGTGCTGTCCATGGCCCGGAATCTCCGGGCAGTGGAAGATCGCTGCCGGGCCGGAGGCACCAAGGACGGCCTGGTGGGCTGGGAGATCAAGGGCAAGACCGTGGGCATTGTGGGCTTGGGCAAGATCGGAACCAGATCCGCGGAGCTCTTCCACGCCTTCGGCGCAAAGCTCCTGGCCAGCAGCCGCACGATTCACCCCGACGCGCCGGATTACGTGGAGCAGACGGATTTGGAAGATCTGCTCCGTCGTTCGGACGTTGTTGTGCTCCACTGTCCACTGAACGATTCCACCCGGAATCTAATCAACGAGTCGCGGCTCGCGCTGATGAAGCCCACTTCCCTGCTGATAAACGTGGCAAGAGGCCCTGTGGTGGACGAGAAGGCGCTCACAGCGGCCTTGCAGGTCGGAACCATTGCCGGTGCATGTCTGGACGTATTTTCCCAGGAGCCGCCCCTGGACCCCCTCTCCCCTGCCCTGACGGCCCCCAATACCCTGCTCACCCCCCACGTGGCTTTCGCTACCCGGGAATCCATGTCCCTCCGGGCGGAGACTGTCTTCGATAACCTCCGGGCATGGATGGAGGGCCGGCAGCAGAATCAGGTTAAAATTGAGAGGTGAGAATGAGGAAGAGTTTATTCGATTTACGCAAAACTTTATCAAGCAACTGGCAGCAGGCAACATGTAATAAATCTTATTGATTACTAATAAGGAGAAAAAATGGATTGGGGTATTTTTGTTTTTGAAGGTCGAAAGATTAAGGCGGCGGCAAAGTTTTTGTTTGTTGTAGGCATTATCGAGGCACTGGTTTTGGCGTTCTATTTTGGATGGGACATAACCCCCTACGGGAGGAAAGAATTTGTTGCTTGGCGATTTATTCTGGTTCTCATTGGCGGGATTATTGTCAACTACATCCGCTGCCTGTTGCTCTCCGGCATAGGCTCCCTCATCGAGGACGTCAGCGGACGGAGATACGATATGGAATGCGTCAAAAAAGACATGACTGACTTAAAAAAAAGCGTACAGTCCATCGAAGAAGAAATGACCAAGGAAGCGGAATAAGACCAAGCATCCGTTCCAACCCGAGGGCTGTGGGGCCGGCAATCTGCCGGCCCCTTTTCCTGCGCGCACCCACCCGTTGAGAATTGACAATTGAGAATTTGCGGTGTTTTCAAATTGGCAATTGAAATCGTTGAAAAAGCGCCTGAATCCGCCCGCAGGAACAAGCAATGCTTGTCCGCTTGCTCCAAGCTTGCTCCCGCCTGTAGGCGGCGGAGCCCACGACGCCCCGCCAGTTCCGGCTTCGGTATCAGCGCACTTAGGTAGTGCCACGGGCCCAGTGCCCCTAGGGATTGCAAATTGCGTAGCGCCGGCGATCTGCCGGCCACCCCGTAGGGGACGCTCTTTTCCCGCAGGGGGGAGCGTCCCGGCCTTCGGCACAAGGGCAATTTGCCGCCAGGCAAATCCAGCCTGGTATCGGCATCGAACCCGACCCAATCGCCCTGTCGGGCGATTGTTCCCTCCGGGAACCGGGCGGCTCATCCTGGCGCATAAGAGCTGCCTGCCCAGCGTACCGGGTCGGAAATAAAGAGCCCGTAGTGGCCGCCGACCTCGGCGGCCATAGCGCAAAGCGATTTCTGCAAGAACTTATGGCCGCGCACCTGCGCGGCCACTACGGCAGGGTGCGGGTGGGGAGCAGACCACTCCGCCGCCCTTGTGGGTGGTCCCCATCCGCTTGCCAGGGGGGTAGTCTCCATACGGATCAAAAGGTTTTCAAATGGCAATTTGAAAACACCAACAATTCCCAGTTTTCAATTCTCAATCGTCAATTCTAATTTCTCGGTCATTTCCTTTCAATGTTTTTTTATGCTTTTATCAGTTCAGTCATTTCTTCATTGAGGCCATCAAAATGGCCTCCGCTGCTGCAATGCCCTCCCTGTATTTTTCGATCAGGCCCAGGTTCTCCATGCCGCCAATGGTGACAAGCAGGAAGGTCAATGTCTGGGGCCGTCCGGCAGCTCCCACTTCTTTGATCCCCAGAGAGCCGATTTATTTGTCGTTAATCCGATAAGTCTGTGTCAAATACTTGGAGGCACCTTCGATTAAGCCGTAGGAGAGACAGGTGGTTGGGATGCTCAGGCGGCTGTAGCCGTGGGCCATGGCATAATCCAAAGCAGGTAAAAGCTCGTCAACCAGTTCCGGGGAAAGGTACTGTTCAAAGAAACGGGTACGGGGCAGACGCGCCAGCCGGTTGCCGTAGACCTCCTCCCCGGAAACGTTGAACACTGACATGGAGTGCTCCGCGCCAACCTTCAGAAACGCGATGTGCTCTGCGTCAACCTCGCCCTCAGGCAGGTCATTATCCCGAAAGGCCTTCTGCCAGGTGATGCTGGGCAGGGCTGGATTTTCCGTAGTCGCAATAACGGGCTCTGTGGCGGAGGAATCCGGCTGTGACGACCGAATCTCCCCTCCAGGATCTGTGACGCAGCCGGCAAAAAGCGCGCAGACAAGGGCCAGGCAGAGCGCAAGGGATTCAAGACGGATTTTCGTAGATGTTTCTCCTGTGTATTTAATTATTTCAGTCTCCAGTCACCAGGTGGGCGTAGGAGCGGCCGGCAGATTGCCGGCGCTGCAGGCAGGCGCAGGCAGGGGTTTAGCCCCCTCCACCGTTCCCTGTAGGGGCGGCTCTTATCCGCAAGGATGAGCCACCAGGTTCCCGCAGGGAACAATCGCACGGCAGGGCGATTTGGCCGCGTGCAAAACTGATACAGGGTTGGATTTACCTGGCGGCAAATCGCACCGCAGGCGGTGCGGGCCGGCAGATTGCCGGCGCTGCAGGCGGCGGACGCTTTTTTAACGTTTTCAAATGGCAATTTGAAAACACCGAAATTCTTAATTCTTAATTCTCAATTCTCAACTGAACCTACGCCCATTCGTCGTCCTTGACAGGGGTGCGGATGTCCGACAGGAGCATCTGCTCCCAGAGCATCCACTGGCTGCCCTTTTGGCGCAGGGTGATGGGCCGGTCGGTGTCGGCGCCGAAGGAGTGCATCTGCAGCCGGGCATAGCCCTCGTTCTGATAGCTGTAGGGGTCGTCCCGGACGGTGATGACGTAGGGCTTGTCCGGGGTGTAGTTGTTGGCAGGCGTCGCGCCCATGAAGTAGGAAAAGGGCTTGTACCCCTTCCCTGCCAGCCGGTCCCGCAGAAACTGGATCTCGTAGGGCGTCAGGGGCCGGGGGCCTTTAATCGCGTTCAGCATATCTGCGGTGGCCTGGGGATCGGATTCGTATTTGCAGAGGATGGCGACGGTCAGAGCCGCCGTCATAAAGGGATCGGTCATGGCGTACTCGGGCAGAGCCTGAAGCTCGGATACGGACCCGGGCAGGGATTCAAAGGTAAACGTGTGTTCCATTTGTGGTTCCTCCTATGTTGTTTTGATTGAGAATTGAGCGTTGAGAATTGAGAATGATCGGTGTTTTGCAGATTGCCATCTGCAAAAAGGAAAGATTCAATCGTCCCTGCTCCGTAGTTGCCGCGCACCTGCGCGGCCACTACGACCCTACTGAACAGTTACGTTCAGAGTACAAAGTTCAGAGTTCGTAGAGGCGGCTTGATCCGCAAGGATGCGCCGCCCTATGTTTTTTCAATGTTTTCAAATGGCCAATTGAAAACACCGCAAATTGTCAATTCTAAAGGCGGTGCGGGCCGGCAGATTGCCGGCGCTACAGATGGGTGTGTGCGGAAAACTTGTCCGGCGGTTAGCAGCTATCCCAGCGCAATTTCAATGGCCTCACGGATGTTGCGAACCCGAAGGAGCTGGAGCCCCTTGGGGGCCGTCAGGCTTTCCGTGCCGTTGCGGGGGATGACGCATTTGGTAAAGCCCAAGCGGGCGATCTCCGCCAGCCGCAGTTCCAGGTTGGAGACCACCCGGGTCTCCCCTGTCAGGCCCAGTTCTCCAATGGCGGTGAGCTCGTCCGATACGGGCACGTCCCGGAAGCTGGAAGCGACGGCGATGGCTACGGGCAGATCGGAACCGGGCTCGTCGATCCGCAGGCCCCCGATCACGTTGAGAAACAGGTCGCAGTCCGAAAGCCGCAGGCCTCCCCGCTTCTCCAGCACTGCCACCAGCAGGGCGGCCCGGTTGTAGTCGAAGCCGTCGGTGGTCCGCCTTGGCACGTTCAGAAAGCTCCGGGTGACCAAGGCCTGAACCTCCGCCAGTACCGGACGGCTGCCCTCCATGGCGCAGGCCACGCAGGTTCCGGCTGCCCCCTTGGGACGGCCTGCCAGCAGGACCTCCGAGGGGTTGGGAATCTCCCGCAGGCCGGTGTCGATCATCTCAAAGACGCCGATCTCGTTGGTGGAGCCGAAGCGGTTCTTGGCCGCACGCAGCAGCCGGTAAGGGCCGCTTCGTTCTCCCTCAAAGTACAGAACGCAGTCCACCATGTGTTCCAGGACCTTGGGCCCGGCGATGGAGCCCTCCTTGTTCACATGGCCCACCACGAAGACCGTGACGCCGGTTTGTTTGGAGAGCTGCAAAAGGGCCATGGTGCAGTCCTTCACCTGGGAAATGCCCCCGGGGGTTGTGGTATTTTCGGCGGCGTACATGGTCTGGATGGAGTCCACGATCAGAACGTCCGGCTGCGTCTCGTTGACGGCCCGGAGAATCTCGTCCATCTCGGTTTCCGCGTAGATCAGCAGGGCCTCTTCATCCACTCCCAGGCGCTCCGCCCGCATTTTCAGCTGGCTTTCGCTCTCCTCGCCAGAGACATAGAGAACCTTTTGATCCCGGCACAGCACCCGACAGATTTGCAGCAGCAGAGTGGACTTGCCGATGCCGGGAGCGCCGCCCACAAGGACGAGAGAGCCCTTCACGGCGCCGCCGCCCAGAACCCGGTCGAACTCCCCCAGACCGGTAAAAAAGCGCTGTTCGGCCCCGCTGACGATCTGAGACAGGGGCTTGGGCCGCCGGTCCATCCGCCCTTGGGGGACGGTCTGCCGCCGGGGTTTTTCAGGAGCCTCCGCGTGCTCGGTCAAAGTGTTCCAGGCCCCACAGGCAGGGCATTTACCCATCCATTGGGGGGTCTCGTTGCCGCAGTTGGTGCAGTAGTAGATGGTTTTGGTTCTCATGTGTTTCTCCCCTGTGCCGGTCCCCAGTGTCGGGAAGCGGGCCGATATACCGATGGTAATGAAAAATTACGGTGTTTGCAAATTGCCATTTGAAAACGTTAAAAAAGTGTAGGGGGCGGCGCTCACGAAGCCCTGCATCCCTTTGATGGGGCGTCGAAGGATGGGAGACCCGTCCCCTGCGAATTCGGATCCCTGATCAGCTGTTGCCGGTCAACTGAAAACTATAAACTGTTCCGGCCAGGACGGCCGCCAGCTTTTTCTGATAGGCTGCTGTTTGCAGGAGGGCCTCCTCCCGGGGGTTGGACAGGAAGCCACATTCCGCCAGGACGCCGGGACAAGATGCTTTTTCCAGCAGGTAGATCCTCTCGCTGGGCTTGGCCTGTCGGTGGTTGGAGGGATCGAGGCAGGCGGAAAACTGCGCCTGAAGCGCCTCTGCCAGGGCCTGACTGCCCGCAGTTTTGGCGTAAAACACCTGGGCGCCGTGGTATTTGGACTGGGAGAACATATTTTGATGGATGCTCACCAGCAGGGAATTCGGAATTTGGGAGACAAAGGCCACCCGGTTTTTCAGGTCGGAGACTTTTTTCTCTGAAAACGTCGCCGCCTCCGGGCTGTGAAGGGAAATCTCTGTTTCCCGGGTCATCACCACCGGGACCCCCAAAAAGCGCAGCAGATCCCGAGTCCGCAGGGCGACGGACAGATTCAGACTGCTTTCCCGGACGCCGCCCGGGGAGACCGCGCCCCCGTCCTCTCCACCGTGGCCGGGGTCCAGGACCACTGTGGACAGGCCGGGGCCCGCCTGGGTCTCAGAAAAGGCCGTGACGGCGTCGGTAATGGGCCCTGTGCAGTACAGGGCAAGACAGATTACAAGGGCGTAAAGCGGGAGCATTTTCCTTACAGCGCGCATGAAATCACCTCTGGAAAAGGTATGCGCGGTAGGAAAAAACTATGTGCACAAGCGCTTCGAGCCCGCCGCAGCTACACGCTCCTGCTGCCGAATGCCAGATTCCTGGTGCCGATTGCTCAAAAAGAAGTATATCACATAATCCCGGATTTGCATAGAATAAGTTTGAAAACGTCAAAAATTGACGGGATCAATTCTCGAAACCGGGAGGAATTCCACATGGACGAAAACAAATCCCGGGGCTGCTGCGGCAAACTGCCCGCGATGGCCCCCCTGGCAAACCCCTACGTTCCCTGGCAGCCCGAGGACCAGGATCGGTACGTGGCCAAAACTGGCCTGATCCGGGGCACCCTGTTCCCCTGCCTGGACCTGCCCTTCCTGGGCATGGTCAACACGGAGGAAAAGTCCGACACCATGATGCATCAGCTCCAGGCCCTGGGTTTCGCCGTGCAGGAGCTGGGCCTCTACCTGGACACCCACGGGGACGACGCCGAGGCGGCGGAGCTCTTCCGTCAGTACGCAGAGCTCTATGAGGCCGGGATCCGGCAATACGCCCAGGACAACGGCCCCATGTTCCAGAAGCAGGCATACCAAAACGGCAGATACAGCTGGAACGAAACACCCTGGCCCTGGGAATATCGGGCCAATCAGGAGGGCTGAATATGTTTGTCTATGAAAAGAAGCTGCAATACCCGGTAAAAATCGCCGCCACCAATCCGAAGCTGGCCTCCGTCATCATCAGTCAGTACGGCGGTCCCGACGGGGAGCTGGGCGCTTCTCTGCGCTATCTGAGCCAGCGCTATTCCATGCCTTACCCGGAGCTCCGGGGCCTGCTGACGGACATCGGCACCGAGGAATCCGTACCATGCAATTAGCAATGAAATAACCTGGAGGTAATATGACTACTTTTTCAGTTTTTATCAGGAAATGCGGGGAACAATGTGATTTTTAAGTCGCTGCCATCGCCCCAGCGCTCGCGGTTTGATTTGAAGTATTCTACGTGGTCCAGGACAGCTCTAAGAAGATCATTTTTCTCTTGCGCTGTTTGACAATGCCTGTACGCAGACAATACATGTTTGACGTTTGGTATTAGTTGCAGTTTGTGATCCAGCGCCGTCTGTGCTGACTGGAGCTCATTCTGTAAATCGGATATTCGAACAGTTGTCTTGTTCAGCTCCTCTGATAGTGCCTGCATGCGTTCCGTAAAAACATCTGTTGTGTACACACCCTGTTCTACCAAAGTGTAAATTCTCTGTTTCTGCTGGTCGAGTTTTTGCAATTCCGCATAGGCTGCTGTAATAGCGCTTTTCAGAGATTCAATTTCAGCAACATTGTTTTCTTGGGTTATTGTAAAGTTGTTTTCGAAATCCTTTAGCCATTCCCTGAGACCATCCAGGATAGCATCTTCTACTATTGAAAAATCTGAGCTCACGCAGGGACATGATGTGTAAATGCACATGATTGATGGCGGTCTACCGTTTGAGTATGTGCGGCGGATCATGGACCTTCCACAGAAATGGCAGTAAACAAGGCCGCTTAACGGATTTGTCATTTCAACATTTTTGGGCCCGGGACGACTCTTGTTTTTTGAGAGCTTGGCAATTGCCATTTGAGACTGCTCTTCGGTTATAATCGGTTCATGTAATCCCTTATACAGTACGGGAACACCTCTGGGGCGGGAGACAGTAACGACACCGTCTTTTACAGTTTTGACTACTTTTCGAACTCCGGAACAGATATAACCACAATACTCTTGATTCGATAGAATCCGTCGGACCGCACATGGCGTCCAGTCCTTTCCTTGACCCGGGCTTGGAATGCCACGCTCATTTAGCTTCCGCACAATCAGTGATGTGCCTATTGGCGGGCAGCCATCTCCGATGTACCAGCGGTAAATATCCTTGACAACAGTGGCCTCCGGCTCAATAGGGGATAGAATCCAGCCCTTTGCGCCTTGTCTTTTAATTCTTTCGTATCCGTATGGCGGCGTATGCCCGATAAATAAACCGGACTGGACACTTTGTTGACGCCCTTGGTTCATGCGCTTGCGAATCATTCTATATTCAAACCGCGCCCCAAGTGTTCTGAATTCGAGCCCTTCTTCGTCTAACTCAAAGGAAAGATCCCAGACTTTATCCGGTGTGATAATTGCGACTCCGGCCCACTTAAACGTATCCAGGATAGTGCCCTGATCTTTCATGCCACCTCGTCCGAGTCTGTCAATGTCGTGGCATAAAACTGCATCGTACTTACCGGCTTCAACGTCCCTGAGGAGCTGCTGCATCTGCGGTCTGCCGGCGATTGTATCTCCGCTTACTACTTCTTCGTAGATTTTCAGAATAGTAAGGTTCATTTTCTGAGCAACGTCCAACAACCTCCGGCGATGACGCGAGAGCGTGTCTTCAGCTCCGTTGTTTTCCAATTCTATATCTTGTCTTGATTTTCTCAGGTACATAGCGACTCGATTATAAAATTGATTATTCTCTTTCACATCGCATTCTCCTTCCGTAAGACTGCATATATTATTAAACCACATGAGCTGTAAAATAGCAACAAAAAATACCGAGCCGTAAGGCACGGTATTTTGGACTTTGTTGTGTAGGGGCAAATGGAACGTACTTATCCCGAAATCTCAACGCCTTCAACTTCACCACGCAGCATGGCCGCCTGGAGAATGTTTGCAGCAATCCTCCGTGCAGTTTCCTGGGCTCGTGCGATCTCAGATTCACTTTTATTTATAAACGCAGAATCATCAATGCTGACAACAGCACGTTTTGTCTTGATGGTTTTCACAATCGCCATAAGAGACTCCTTTTATGTTGGTGGTTCAGGTGGGGGGAGAGGACCTATCGACGTTTTTGTTGCCGTTCGGAAATCTCCTCTGAAAAGATATAGGCGGAAACACCAAGCGTTATGTATTGCGTTTTTCCGTAAAGATCAGTTTATTGTTTATTGGTATCTGAAAAGTCGCTGTTAAGCGGAGCGTTGTTGACAGCATCTTGTAGTGTTTGCGGCTGGAGATGGGTGTAAATCTGTGTGGTTGCCATTGATTCGTGGCCGAGAATTGCAGCGAGTTCCAGAACGCTGGCGCCGCCCTGAAGGAGCTGCGTGGCAGCCGAATGACGCAGTTTATGTGGTGTGCAGCCGGTATAGGTGAGATCCGCCTTGGCAAGCTGCTTGGCCAGCATTTTTTCAATACCTCTTGCGCCCATGCGCCTCAGTGTGCGTTTTGAGATAAAAAGTGCTTTCTCGTCTATAATGTCCGGAATTTCATTCCGTACAGCCAGGTAATTCCGAAGAGCTCGCATACAGAGCTCGTTTAGGAAAGCAGTGCGCTCTTTACGGCCTTTGCCCCTGAGCTTTATCCTGGATTCTGAAATATCGTCCAGGTTAATTCCGGTGAGCTCAGAGAGCCGCATCCCGCAGGAGAGAAAAAGGACGATAATACAGAAGTCGCGCTCGGGGAACTCGCCTGAAACTGATTCCAAAAGCTGTTTGGACTGATCGACCGTAAGGTAGATAGGCTGCTGTGATCTTCTGCCTATAAAGGCGTCTATGCCGTTACAGGGATTTTCTTCGATCAATTGTTCTGTATTTAAGATGTATTTATAAAAGGCGTTGAGGCTCGACAGTTTATGTGCCCGCGTCCTGGCTGAGTTCTGCCTGTCGTCGGCAAGGAAAAACAGAAAAGCGGTGATATCTTCGCTGGTAACATTGCAGATGATCTCGTCCGACATATTTTCGACGAATATTTCATCCAGAGGTGTGTTTTCCTGTACGAATCCGCTTAGCCTTGCGTAAAATCTCAAAAAAAGCCAAATATCGATATAGTAAGAGTTGACAGAGCGAGGAGCAAGGTTTCTCATGGTCAACATATGACGGACAAATCTTCCCAACAGGGGAGGGCAGTCTTCGTACTTCAAGGGCTTAGGATTGTTCGGGTTGATATATGTACTCAATCGTACCGCACTCCTTTCGGATAGAGTTTGCGGAAACCTGGAATATGTGTCAGAAATGATCTGTGATGGAGATTTCAGTTATCAAAGGATTCTTGACAACAGCAGCAATGACACAACTTGTTCGCTAAATCATGATCGGGCTGCTTTTTTGTGCGAAAAGATAATGAAAGAGAAAAGATGCCGATATATATGATCTTCCTGGTTTTAGCAATAAGCGGACCCAGGTGAAATGTCGAGGTTAGCGCGTTCGTTTTCGCTTTACGCAGGATATAAGCGATTCATGCAATTATGAACACATGAAAGGTTATATGTAATGAAAAAGGTGTTTTTGTTTGCGCTTAGCTTATTGTTCGGAGTATAAGGCAGGTTAATAGTGAGGATTATATCTTATTTCTGAAAAATCAGATGATGTCCTGGTATAATAGAAAAATAGTCACTTTCCGGGCCTTTCGGGGCTAACTTGTTCGCTAAATTGGTATTTAGCGAACAAGTTTATATATATAGGGAAACGAACTTTGTTCTCTTCCCTACCTGAATTTTTCGTAAAAATCTGGAAACTTTCGTTATGAGAACTAAATTTTGAAACTATGAAATGTGATATAAAGACTTTTCATATCCGAATCATCGACAGTAAATATTTCGTACTGTCGATGATTCGGTAAGAATGAGATTGTCAATTTTTTTCGCTGGTTGCCTCGGGCTCAGCAGAATCATTCGTGGCCGGCGCAGAGTATTTCTTGATATAAGCCTTTGCCTTCTTGCGAACATCTGAAATCACGCGAATCCGCTGATTAACGGCAACGAGCTTAAAGACAGCGAAATTCTTCGCAGCTTCCGGCGTGTCGGCGCATCTCTTTTCGAGAGCATCGCAAGCGCTTGCATCCTGCTTCAGCGCCGCACCGAGAACGTCAATCAGCTCACGGATCACAGGGATTGAATCTTCACCGTCGATGGTCGCAAGGACCGCGGAGGCCAGGCGAATCTCGCTGTTGCACAAAGCGTCATTGTCGGTCTCTTCATCGTGGATGAAAAGTTTGGCGAGACGCTCTTCCCTGCTGACGTCGCAGGGCAGCGGGGCAGCAGGAGCGGGAACGGGTTCTTTTTCGGGCATCAGATTTACATCTTCAGGGTCATCGACAGGCGGAATATATCCTTCGTCTTCTTCGGGTGCTTCATGGCAAGGTCTCAGTTCAGCCCGGCCGGAATTGTAGCCATGGCTATAACCGCTTGCGTAACCGGCACCGAAGCCGTCAGAATATGCCTTGGATTTAATGGTCTGAAGTGCGCCGTAGTTGATAGTTGGCTTAGAGTCGCCGGGCGTACTGACGGTACGATCGGTATTGGAGTCGCTGCTTTCAATCGTTTCCATATTTCCGTCATTGGAGCGGTCGTCCTCAAGGTTCGCCACTCCCCTATTTGACAGATACTTATCAACGATAGTGCAAATTGCGTCGCTCGCAAGGATGCCGGCAGCAACTCCGGCTGTGATCGTTAAAAAATACTTTAAGGATTTGCTTTCGGACATTCACATTTACGGAATTCGAGCTTTTTACTGTGGGGCGTTTCAAGCCTGAATCCTTTTCCTTTCATTTTTTTTGCCCCGGTTTATTATATAATAAATATTGTTTCGTGTCAACTCTGCGACGCATAAAAAATCCCCTCTCCGATATGGAGAGGGGATCTTCTTTTCGATGTATCAGAAGGGCAATTCGCCGTCATCGTCGATCTGGGCGAAATCCTGATACTGTCCGGCCTGCGAGCCGTAGCCGTTTGCGGCTGGAGCGGGAGCTTTGGCGTTCTGCTGCGGATATCCGCCCTGGGGCGCCGGAGTATTTTTTCTCTGCTGGGATGCTGCATTCGCAGAACCCTGAGGAGGAGTACCGTATGTGCCTTGGGGCGCAGCACCGTAAGCACCCTGCTGCGGTGTGCCGTAGCTGCCCTGGGGAGGTGCGCCGTAGCTGCCCTGGGGAGGAGCGCCATAGCCGCCCTGGGGAGGTGCGCCGTAGCCGCCCTGGGGAGGTGCGCCGTAGCCGCCCTGAGGAGGAGCGCCGTAGCCGCCCTGGGGAGGTGCGCCATAACCGCCCTGAGGAGGAGCGCCATAACCGCCTTGAGGAGGAGCGCCATAACCGCCTTGAGGAGGAGCGCCATAGCCACCCTGGGGAGGAGCGCCATAGCCGCCCTGAGGGGGTGCGCCGTAACCGTAGCCCTGGGGAGCGCCGTTATCTTGCTGCTTCGGCGTAACCGCTCTCGCGGCACCGAGAAACACGCTGGTCAGCTCCAGGCCGCAGCGCTGGTTGCCGGTATTCTTATCGTTCCAGTAACGCGGCGTCAATGCGCCGGCCAAAGAAACCTGGACGAGGCGGTCCGGGTGCTTGCTGGCTTCCTCGTCAACTCTCTCCGCATCGTAGGTCCAGAGCGAAACCTTGACGACCACGTTGCCCTTATCATTGGGTTCGGCAGCCGGCCCAAAAAACTGGCACAGCGTTTGGCCGATTCCGTTCAGGTATACGGAAAGATCCAGCGCTTTCTTATTGTTCGGCGTCGTATGCAGATCCTTTGCGGTTGCGAGTGCGGAAAAGCCTACGTGCAGCTCGGGTTGCCCGTCCTTACCCTGGACATAACTCGTGGTGCCGATGTAGCGCAGAAACGTGCTCTTAGAATCATTTGCCATGTTCTATTCCTCCAAATATAAAAAATTACGATACAAAGACTTCGTAAACGCCGTTTATGCCATCGTCCGAATGGCTGGTTAGTGGCGTAATAATCTTCGTATCGTTCAAAAGTATTATATACTTATATTTGCAATAAGTCAACCATAAAAGCAAAGAAAATGCGATATAAGTCTCGCATTTTCTTTCCGGTATAGAAACCTACCGCTATCTGATGGCAGTTTGCTTTTTTACAAGCGCTCCAAGCAGAGCATTCTGGTCGTTTTCCGACATTCCGAGGAACTTTCCGATTGTCTTACGATATTTGTCCTGAACCGGCTTCCCTTTTATCGTGATTTCACAATTGGAATAATCTTGGGTCAAGAGATAGTCGGCGCTTTCCCCGGAGAGCAAGCAAATCATGAAAATAGAAGCGAGTCTTCCCTGGAACTCTTTTCCTCCGAGAATTTTGCGAAGCATAATGCCAAGACGGGGCATAAGGTCCTCATAATACTCGTTCGGATGCATAGACGCGTCTTCAGCTCTCTCCAACAGACGATCCCGAATGAGAAGGCCGGTAGAAATCGGAGCAGGTTCTTTTGAGTTTATCCATTTTTCAACAAAGCTCAGATTTGTGCTGTTCTGGATCGCTTCATAGAGAAATTCAATACGTTTCGGCGCTTTTATAGCCCGTGATTGAGCAAGAAGAAATTCTGAGCAGGTACATCCTATGATTCGGCAGACATCGGCAACATTCGCAACGCCAACGGTTCTGTTATTTTCCGTATCAAGCCAATACAAAACGATCGACTTATCGACCTCCAGCATTTTTGCGAAGTGAGCCTGTAAAATACCGAGGTTTTCCAGACATGCCCTGAAGTTTTTCTTGAGCTGTAAAAGATCTGTTTCGTAAAGTTGGGAAATCGGATCGCCTTTTTCTTTACTCAGTTCGAGAACTGCTTCCCTGGTCGGCAGGTTTCGATCTGCGCAAATAGAATGAGTGCTATCGTTTTTACTCATTGTTCTTCTCCCCCTTTGACAGTCTCCCAGATGATTTTCTGCCTTGACTGGGGCATCAGCTTCATTCGTGCGTAAAGACGCTCCACTACTGGCCTTTTTTCAAACAGTGGGAGATCGTCAGGAATACAGAGCAGCCAACGCAGTGAGACACCCAATACTTCGGCGGTTCGCGGCAGATCATCAAGGCCGATCGCTGTAAAGCTATGCGTAATGACTCTTTGCAGCTCCGGACGGATATCGTCCGGAAAGTTGAGCTGGTGACGCTTTCCTGGGGGATATTGACGGAAAGTAAACTCTCTGACTCTATTTGTCGGGTCTTCTGTATCGATCCACCAGGGTTCGCAGAAGGCGCCCTGATCGCAAAGGCGGATGATTTTTTCGAGTTGCTTGTCACTTACAGCTTCGCATAGAGCAGTAAATTCTTTTTCTTCGTCTGACTGCTTAACAACGATACCTACGGCGTGATACAGATCGATAATGCTGGAAAGGCCGATCGTGTTAACCGCAATGGGGAGGTCAGCGTATTGGATCCGGACAATCTGGCGTTTTGTATCCTCGATTGCGCGGCTGGCCGTAACGCTTTGCGTCTTTTCTGCAAGCTGCTCCTGGAGTCCATTGGCGATGATTGCCTGGCTAAGAAATTCCATGCATTTTCCCTTCGGTGGGACATAAGTTCCATTAAACGCTCGCATGTTCTTTGAACGAAAAAAATAGAAAAATCTAAATTCTTCGCTTCCTCCTTTCAAAGGTATTATGGACGTTTATAGTTGACAACAATTTCATTTTTTTATTGTCAGATATATTATATAGTTTTTTTACATTTTGTCAAGTAAACGAGACATAATAAGCAACGCCGATACGCTATTATTCCAGTAAAATCGAGATAAAATCTATACTGAAGATAGTCTCTTTTCAATCTTCCCTATTGACAGTCAATATGTTTTAGTATATACTATGTGTGTACTTTATGGAGATTTTACTGCTGTTATCAGCAGCTTCACGAAGTATTTTTTTGTAATTCGGAGACACTTCCCTACTTGTGGGCGAGGTGTCTCTTTTTATTATATAAACTTTTTTATGTGCTTGTGTTGGACGCACAAGCAGAAAGGAGAAAACATGAGAACACGGAAAATCTCTATTTTGGAGGGAATCGTGATCGCGGTTATGCTGATGATCATACTGATGATGATCGCAGACCTTGACGCAGCCTGTATGAGCGCAGCAATCAAAAAGAGTCCTTTTCTGATCGCAGCATGTGCGGTATGCGCGGCCTTGAACAAGGCTCGCTCACGACAGGCATTCGAAAGATTCGTCAGGAGAGCCTATGAACGCAGCGCGAAGACAGTATCATATGTTGTCTTCAAGCGGCATAATATGGCACTCAAGTACCTGACAAAGGATGAAAGGCAGGAATTTGTCTACCTGAGGGAGGTCATAGGACGAAGATGATCAACGAAAAGATCGGAAACATCTTCTATGACTCGGAACCTTGGGAGACATTTTTTATGCCCATTTCCGCTGATTACGAGTTGTCCGGCGCAAACATCATCCTGGATCGCATGTTTGGCGTCCAGAGAGCCCTGCAGGAAAGAGGCTACCACCTCTTTCCTGACGCGCTTCTTGTTGGCGGTGCGGTGGCTGTAATCACAAAACCGAGAAGGGAAAGCGCAATAGCGCTTCCCATGCTTCAAAAGTCTCTGCAGATTTGCTCGGACGTCTGTAAACGGGAAGGGATTAAACACCTGGCGATGATTCCCTTACGGGATGATTCGCTTCCCTGGCCTGTTATTAGGCGAGCGGTTTCGGAGGAATTGAAAGATGTCACCGTAACGGTGTACAGGAAGGAGGTAAAATAATTGGGCCAGATTTCCAAAAAGCTCTTTGAAGTCACCGGGGCTCGTAATGTTTCGAGCACGTTCGCCAAGGAGTTTACTGAGACAGAAACATCAGCCAATGCCATTTCTGACTGGAACGTGAGCAGTCCCGGTATGAATTTTCTACGTGCCTCACGTCTGCTAAGAGACGGTGTCCTGGCAGTCGAAGCCTGGGTTTCCGCAAGCGTCGGCGCTCCCGTTCGTGACGTTGCTGTCATGCGGGTCAGCGACGACCTGATTAGTGCGGAATACGCACACAGAACGAGTGCCGCTACGGACGTCGTTGCGTTTAATAAGACGAACGGACTTCTCCTGGCGGCGAAAGTTGGAGCGACCGGGCGGTTTACTCAGCTCGGCTCCTTTGGCCAGTCGAAAACCGAGTCTGCCGCAAGCATCCTGTTTTGTTTGATTCCTGTTTTTCAGGAATTGAACCCGGCTTTCGATGCGGATATTCAGACTTTGGTTCGGTGGTATCCCAATCGAGTCAACAGCGCCGGCGATGTGACGTTTTCTGATGACGCAAAAAACGCTCTTTTCCGTATCTGTGACGCTTTTTATCACGGCATTGTTCGGGATAACGTCAGAATCACAAATATGGATCAGAACGGAAACATTACCAAGCTGGAAAGAACTGACGTGGATTCTCACGTCTACGACGGCATTCCTTTGCTGGGCGTACCGAGGATTCTGGTGGGCAGGCAGGTTTCGCTAAGAGGTAGCTGCTTGCTTCATGACGCACTTCTTGCGAATAAAAAACGCCGTGAGGAAAGCCTTGCGTCGCTCAGTCCGGAACAGCTTGCGGAGGTTCCTCATTCTCCTGATAACACGGTTGTTCCATCCTGGGTTACGGATATGGTCGA
Source organism: Bacillota bacterium (assembly GCA_016280485.1). Taxonomy (GTDB): domain Bacteria; phylum Bacillota; class Clostridia; order Peptostreptococcales; family Anaerovoracaceae; genus UBA3871. Next base: position 20,786 of record JAEEGU010000051.1, read on the forward strand.
AAGCTTTTACGCGACCGAAAATACCCTGGAGCCCTTCAATAACTTCCGTGTTGAATCCGGAACCGGCGGTGGCAAAACCTTTGGTGTTCGGCTCATGGCCGAAATCATGGGCAAGCCGCTGAAAACACTCAATCTGGATCCGGACTCAGATAAAACGGAATTGAAGAGTCAGATCGTGCCGAACACGAAGTCCGGCGGATTTGCGATCCGGATGCCCTCTTTCCTGGATATCGTCAACGACCCTGTCAGCGCCTACGAAGACATTACAGGCGTTGAAAAGATTGGTGTTTCCGTAGATGAATGCCAGGAGGCCTACAACAAGGCAATGGCCGGCGGCGACCAGGGTAAAGCATTCCGCCATATCCTTTCTCCCCTGATGCAGGGTCTCCAAGGCCCGTACATCGTGGAAATCCAGGAGATGTCAAGAGCTCGGGCCGGTGTGCTGTCCGGCTTAAACGAGGTGTTTGACCGAGACTCCGTGATCCACCTGGAAGGCTCCGGGGAGCAGTTCAAACGAAATCCGAAATCGATCGTTGTCTCAACGGATAACTTCGGATACTCCGGCTGTAAACCGATTTCCCCGGACGTTCGGCGCCGATTCTCCCACATTGAAAGGCTTCCTTCTCTTTCTGACGACGACGCCGTAACCCGTGCGATCCAGCGAACCGAGTTTGATGATCGTGCCCTGCTCAAGCAGATGTGGAAAATCATAAAGGAAGTAGCGAAGATCTGCCGAGAGAAGGATATTCGTGCCGGCGACGTCGGGCTTACGGAATTGATCGCGTGGGCGATGAAGCTCAAGATCGGTGTGAACCGCACGGTGGCGTTCACCCAGACCGTTCTTACGCACGCCTCCGGCGACGATCAGGAGCAGAAAGAGATCAATGATGCCATTATGGTTTCGCAGGCTGTCGGGCATTTCTTTGATTAGGGGGTGGCAAGATGATTACGACTCGCTTCCACCTGAACAACGAATTCTCCGACCGGGAATTATTTACCAGTGAAGAGTTCCGAAAGTACCTGGAAACATTATTGGAAAGCATGACCGGGAATCAATGCTACACGCTGAATCTTGTCCATGATCCCAATGATGACAATCTCGGCTTCACGACCGGACAGCAGGTTTTTGTCAATACGGGGCACAAGTATGCCTCGTATTACAAAAAGCAGGAGCAGCGATTCATGTACAATATGGCCACGTTCTTTCATGAAGTCGGTCATCTTCTGGATCCTGCTCTCCTGGGTGATTTCATGAAAACGCTTGCCGATATCAAGGCTGCGGTTCCATTTGTTCCGATTCCCCGCAAAGAGCTTATGGCTGCGTATAATGTCCTTACCGATAAGCGCTACACCGACTTGGTCTTTACGCTCGTCCAGTCCATTATGAACATTGGACTGGACGCCCATGACGAGGAAGCTATTTCGGTGAACTACTCAGCTATGGTAGGACGCTGCCTCCGGTTGGCGCTTGGTGTCGACAAGGCAACGCACCTCACGCTGCAGCAAATGCGAGCTGCCGGCTGCTCCGAGATGGATATCCGAAATTCCCTGATTTTTGAGTATATCCGTTTTGGCGGCGAGGAAGGCTTGCTGGTCGAGGATACGGATGATAAATTGTCCGATCCCGCCTACCTTTTTGTGCAGAGCGTTAAGACACCGTTAGATGTCCTGAGATTTTCCGACGACGCCGATGCGCGAAGAGCTGCTGCCTTTGAGGTTTTTGCCGCTCTTTGGCCTGTGATTCTGCAGGAAATGCAGGACAGAGCCTCTCCCCCGCCCCAGCAATCTCCTTCGTCATCAGACGCAGGAGCGCAATGCGGTGAAGGAACGGAAGACGGGCAGGATTCCGATGGCAGCAATAATTCTGATTCTTCCCGGAGACAGAACGGAAGCGATTCAAAACCAGATGCGTCAAATTCCGGGAAAGGAAACAGCGATTCTGGCCCCTCCCCTTCCCGGGATTCTTCCGGTGCGGCTGAAAACGACAGCCGGCAGAAAAATGATAATGCATCTGAAGCGGGCAGTCAGACCGGCAGCCAGGAGTCGAATTCAGAGGGAGGCAAACAGGATTCCTCGGGGAGCAGCGGCGCAGAAAGTCCTTCTGAAGACTGGGGAGGATCCCAGTCGAAAAAGAACGATTCAAACGCTGAGAACAGGAATCAAGCTGGTTCCCAAAATCCTTCCGGGAAAACAGATAAAACCGATTCATCCTCCGGTTCCAATGCTTCAGATTCTTCAAATGGCTCCGAAGGGCGAGAATTTGACGCGAATGGCAACGCTGCGGAAAACGGTCCTGCCGGACAGCAAGAGACCGGCTCAAATGCTGAGAAGGCCGGAAACGGGAAGAACTCGAAACCTGAACTGCAGAGCCGTCCCGAGTGGACTCCGGATCCTGATGTAATTTCTGATATCGTAAAGCAGATTAAAGAGATTGCACAGAGCTTCGAGACCAAGACTCCGGAAAAGACCGCTGGCAAATCAATCAAGGTCGATTCCAACTCCAGCGGGAAGGAGCAGGATGACCGCGGCGAGGAAATGGGCCGTTCAGCGTTTGAGAAGGTACTTCAGCAGCATGCGGCAAGCAAAGCGGAAGAATTAGCGGATAAGGAAGTAAATCAAGGAACAGATAAGGCAATAAAGGGAGTTATTAAAACCCTTGACGCAACTTCTCCGCATAAGAATCTTCCTGTGTACACGCATCGATCAAATGTAACGCCCGAACTCCAAAGGCGGTATGAGCAGCTCGAATCCGAGCTTCATCCGGTTCGCCGCCGTCTGGTGGAAGAAATGCGGCGAATGTTCGAAGAACTCAGAGACGGTGCGACTTTGCGAAAGCGTTCCTACGGCCGCATCGATGCAAAGAACTTCCAGCGCGTCCCGACAGATCAGAAGTTCTTTATGAAAAAGAAGGCGCCGCAGGATGTTCCGCATCTTGCAATCTGTGTTGTCGTAGACCGATCCGGCTCCATGACCTGTGGCGAAGAATGCAGCAGAATCTATTTTTGCTGCAGAGCGGCAATTCTTCTTGAGGGATTTGCCTCAGATCTGGATATTCCCATAATGGTCTGCGGTCATAATACGGCAGCAAGGGGAATCAACTTCTATATATCCAGAGATTTTGAGGCTCCCAGAAGAAGCAAACGGGTGTTTGCGTTGGCAGATACTACCACGTCCGGATGCAATCGAGACGGCTATGCGTTTTTGATTGCCTCTGAACTTCTGGCCAAACGTCCGGAAGAAGATAAGCTGCTTATCATTCTCTCAGATGGTTGTCCGAATGACGACTACTATGGAGGGGATTCTGCCGCCGAAGATATCCGTAATATCTTAAAGCGAGCCGAACGTAAAAACGGGATTGAAACAATCGCGTGCGCGTTCGGTGATTCAAAGGAACAAGTAAAAGAGATCTATGGTTCGAAATGTCTGGATATTTCGGATCTCTCCACGCTGCCCCGTACGCTTACCAAAATTGTGCGTGAGCGCTTGGAGGAATAAAGCTCTTTCCCTCCCCCGCTATGGGGGAGGGTTCTTTTTTGCGCTCTATGTGGAGTTGACAGACCATTAAAAAAAGTATATAATCGTTTCGTACCAAAAGAGAGGAGGAAAGCGATATTTCGCTGGTGAATAATGGAAGACAATAAGTATACAATTACCGACGAAGAGCTCGAACGGCTCCCGATAAAAAAGTTGACAACGGGATCCGGCGGTACTCAGCAGTATGTACGGTATGACGAGGAAAGCGGGATCGCGTATCTGCTGGACTCTAAAATGAAATATACTGGCCGGGCCTCCAACATTAAAGGTTCGTTAATGCAGAAGTCGGAAGCCCAAACTCCGTCTGTGCAAAGCAAAAAAGAGGACAAGGATCCAAAGCCAAAACGCAGTACGGTTAAGGCAGCCAAGAAAGAAAAAAATCCTCCGGATGTAACAGATCCGGAGGCGGAACTGGAAGCAAATGCCAGAAAGAAGAAACTGCTCGGCTTTGGATTGCTTGGCCTTGCTGGAATCGGCCTTCTTCTCTACCTGCTGTCGATCCTCGGAATACTTAACCCTTCCGGTCCCGCAAGCAACAAGCCTAAGCCAACAACTCCCGCAGACCCGGCGGCGGTTGATATCAAGGACTTGGCTGCTGCAGAAAAATATAACGTATTGATCTTTACCCGGAATATGTTCCAGGGAGACGTTATTACGGAGGAAGACCTGGCCACCTTTGAGATGTCGAAAGCGGAATTCGCCGTCTGCGGCGGCGCCTATACCCTCGCCTGCAAGGACGCTGTGATTGGCATGGAACTTACGAGATTTATGCCGTTCGGATCGGTTGCAGTATATGACTCCTGCGCCGCCAAGTCGAGCTTCCAGATTTCGCCGTGGTCGTCGCTGCCTGCCGGACAAAGTTACCTTGATGTGCCCGTTTCTCTGGTGCTCAAGGATCTGTCCGCTGTAATCCCCGGCGATTACGTCGATTTAACGATCAGCGTAAACACGACTCGTTCCCAGGATTCTGAAGAAGCGGCGTCCAATACTGACGGAATGGAGCATACCTCTGCGGTTTCCGCATCGACGACCACCGATACATATCGTTTCGCCCGTATTTGCGTTGCAGATATTATTTTGCAGGACGGAACATCTTTTTACGCTACAATATCACGACTGTTCACTGTGCCGGACGGGTTCCTGCCTGCTGTTCTGCGGGACGAGTACAATGCGGAAACGATCGGCAATCTGGTGCCGAAGTATTATCGTTTTGTCGTCACAGACGCCCAGTTGTCCGAGATTGGCACGATGCCGCCGGAAGCCACATCGGTAGACGCTGTTATGCTGGAGGAGTCTCAGAATCCGTATTTCCAAAACTTCTCCTCCAGGACGGATTACATCGTATCGCTGATTTGTCGGCGAAGCGAAGAAATTCAGCAGGAGGCCGACAATGAGTGAAGAAAAGACCTGGCCGAACCAGACTTCAGAGCCACCTCCCGAGCCGCCAGAGAATGCCGCTGTGCGCGATAGAGTAGAAGCAGCGAAAAGGGTGCTGTCTCACGATGAAAACGAAACATCCATGCCGGAGCCGCTTCTGAAGACCATTCTGATTGATCTGGCTTTGGCTTTTGGTATGCTTGCATTGGGCGTCGTTCTCACAATTCAGACCAAGAAAATATCGTATGCAGTGCCTCTGATTTTCTCCGCTTTTCTGGCATACCTGGCTCTTTCCATGCTGAGTGACTACCGTGCGGGAAAAATCCACGAACGGGTTTTGCTTTGCACTTCGGCAAACTCCAGTTTTCCGGGCTTTTCTGTCACAATGCAAACGACAGATAAAGAAGGGCCTGTTGACGTATTCAAGTTCTATTATCGCAATCGGAAATCTTGTCCGTTCAAAGAAGGGTACGTTTACGCTGTTTACACAAATGACAATCAGCCGCATCGAGTGATTGCCTGGAAAAACTTTTGAAAAAGGGAGAAAAGCAATGGATACCGCGCAACACATACGAAACATTCGGGAGAGCGTCGGCCTCACCCAGGAAGAGTTTTCCAAAGCCTATGAGATTTCGCTGGAAACGCTGAAAGCGTGGGAGGACGGGCCCCAGCAGCCGCCGATCTATATTCTCAAAATGCTTGATTTGTACGTCAAGATATATCCTCCGGAAAAACTTGGAGCGCCTGATTGACAGGCGCTCCTTTTTTAACTTGATGTAGTTTGTTTTTCGGGAGCTGTACCAATCGGCATGTACATTTCCCGGATCCAGAGAAAGTAGTCGCAACAGGTTTCGATGTATACGCGAAGGGCTCTCTGATAGCTTTCAAGCCGTGCTCCTGGCTGCATTGCGTCGTTGATGTTCCTGGCTGCGAATACCAGCCGACGCTCCTCCCATTCGGGGTAAAGCGTTTGAAGGTCTTTGACAGCCCCGACGTATTGCATCGCCTCGGGCGAGTTTTCCTCATACATAAACGAAGAGACGCTGTAACGGCTTAATTGCAGGCAGCACTTTTTTGCGTCAACTGAGCTTGTGGCCTGCTTCATCACATGCTCCAGGAGCGCTTTGGCGTTAAGTAAATACTGCCGTCTCAAGATCAGCTCGTTGTATGCGGATCGGAATTTTGCGTTGTCTTTGCTTTCCGGGTGGAGTTCAAAGTATGTCGCGGCATTTGCAATGCGCTCGCTTGTTTCTTTTATGCTGTTGTTGATTTTGATACTTTGCCGTGGATCGTTCTTCAACATAGTATGTCAAAACAGCCTTTGCCGTTCTGTATCCTCCCTCCTGGAATGAGATGAACATGGGGTTATGCGAAAATCAGTTATCTCCGTAGGTTATGCGGTCTCGCTGGGTTAGTGCGGTAATAGGATCGTAGCCAATGATTGAGGTTGTTGGCGTAGCTGAAGACTCGTTGTAAACTTTTATGTACCAGGTAATAATTCCGAATGAAGGAGAATTTGTGTTGATCGTAACGGCATAAACATCAGATGGGACATATGCGCTGCCGATCATCCTATATTCTGTTGCCGAGACAATTTTACTAAAGTAAGGTCCGTCAGTTCTGCGTTCAATGATGTGTTCACAGTTTTCGTAGGCATCAGGTTGAATGGTGAGGCGCCGATCAATGCTTCGAATTCCTTCATAAGCTACGTCGATCAGAAGTTCGTTTAGCTTTTCATCTGTCACGCGAAGATCATAGATGTCTGAAATGTAGTAGGTTTGCCCTTCCCTGGCAATATCGATTCCGACCACCCCGATCAGTCTGCAGGTCCGGAAATCAATAATGCGCATCTGGATAGTAGATGTTTCGGCGTCCCGTAACTCGCAGAGCCAAAGAGACCCGTATTCTTCGGGGTTCCGGAAAGCTGCGTCGGAGCTCCGATCATAGGTCTCGTTAACCATGCAATTAAACGGGCCGTCCTGACGGGCCGTATAGTGCGTGATATAGTTTTTGAAATCAGAAATTATAGTGCCTTGGCTGCAGGTAAAGTAGTACCCGAATGCTCGTTTGGATTTAAGCGGGGCGTCGGCTCCGGCCAAGTTGCATCTCGGATTGAGAATAATGGCGCCGTCAAAGTTGGTCTTGACGCCAACAGAAATCGTGAAGGGTTCTCCCTCGTATTCCAGATCGACGCTCCAGATCTTATCGTTCCGAGCCATTTTTTCGACTTCGAAGTAGTTGTACGGATAGCATTGATAATATGCTTTTATCTGCTCCGGGGTATAAATGAATTCTTCATCCTCCCCCTGCGGGAAAAGGGGGCTGCCGGTTTCTTCCGTACCGCTTGGAGCGACGTAACTGGGCGTGCAGATATTTAGGTCATCGCAAGATGAATCCTCAACATGACCTGAGGAGTAATCCGGGGATGTCTCGGTAATGTGTGAAAGATTAGGGCTCGTCGGCTGCGTTTCTCCTGGTTCGTTACTGCTTGAAACGATGATAACAAGAACGAGTCCGACTACGATAAAGAAAGCGAGGATTGCAAGAATGAGCTTTGTCTTCCCGTTCATACGGGCTACCTCCTTGTCCGGCCTGCCTTTCTCCGTGAATCAAACAAAGAAGGGTATTCTGCATCAAGGGCTTTCGCAATAATCTCATAATCCGGGTAATGGTCTATGGATTTTGACGGAATCTCAATGAGCCGTTTTCGAAGCCTTTGATACGGAATGCCGGTGATTTCTGAAAGTTTGCGCATGGTGTAATGCTTGTAGCGCATGATTTTGATTACGTCTGGGAACTGAATGCTTCCAAGAGTTTGCTCCGTCGGCGTATTCTCGTGCCGTGGCGCTCTGGGAGCGTGGTATTCACTGAGGACTTCTACGGGAATTCCCGTAACATCGCTCAGCGCATTTGCGAGTTCGACGGGCATAGGCACTCCGTCAGAAACGAAAAGGGCTTTGTCGAGGGCCTCTGGCGTCCACCCGATCAGCTCCGCGAGCTCTTCAAGGGAGTACGTTGTTTTCTTGAACCATCTTCTAATCGCGGGATAAGGGCAGTTCCCGGGAAGGTGATTGTCGGTAAGACGGGAGAAAAACTTTGAGACGGCCTGACGTGTTACACCGTATCGCTCGCCAATCTCAGCCATGGACATTCCATCAATTCGCTTGGTGCAAATGTCGATTTTTACTTCTCGGGACATACATCCGGGGTTCATGAGCCGCCTATCGGTAATGTTCTTTTTCATGAGGGTTTTGCGAATTCAGATCCGTTGTCTGAACCGCATGGGACCTCCTTTCTTTGGCATTATATTACATCAGCATACATAACGCAATACTGTATTCGCAACAAGTCCAACTGCGAGGAGCACCATTATCGCTCCGACTGCTATTTCACCAATAGAACCCTCCCTGATCGATGCAGCGTGAAAATTGCCGGGCAACGGGTAAAATAGGGGGATTCCTTTCACGTTCAAAAGGTCCAGAGCGATATGACTGATCACCCCGGAAACAAATCCAAATAACAGGACTGAAAACACGCCGATTTTGCCATTAAGAAGCAGGAACAAACCGAGATATAAAATCGGACTATGGAATAGCGTCCGATGACCCCACAAGCAATTTATGAGTGTTGAGGTTGAGCCGGTCGCGTGACCGGCTTTTGATTTTCTGTTGTCTACATCCGGGAAAAGGCTGCCGAGTATCGCAAAGCCAAACGCGAACGGCAGCAGGATTTCCGGTGACGGCCGTAATCCAAAGTCGCTTCTCAGTGCTGCCGCAACGGTAACACCCCCCGCAACGGCGCCGCCGGCGATATGGGTCTTCCACTTCAAATCTTCTCATTCCTTTCGCTGCGACAATTCAAATTTCGGCCCATATTCTGATTGCTGGCTGTCGTCCAGGAAAATGGTTGCTGTAAACTTCGCTCCCTTCTTGATCTTTCCATTTTCTTCGGTATCTTTTTTTCTCAGCGTGGCTACTTTGATTTTTTCATGATTGATAAGCTTTTGGGCCATCTGGGGCGTGACTGTTGTGGCACGCATGATCCCGCCCTTTGCGTTTTTCTGAATGCTGAACTTACAACCGGCTGCGTAATTGTCGCAGCGATATGCGTACATTGTTTCACGGACATTTCCGCCGCATCTCCAGCAGGTTCCGACGCTCTCACAAAAGGCGTCGTCTGCTCGCATGACTCGCACCGTGCCATCGTCGAGCTTTTTCAGCGCTATAGAGCCGGGATAGTCCTTGTTTTTGTCCCGTGAATAGAGCGTAACGCCTGATATTGTTTTTCCGGCAAGGAGTGACTTCGCCATGGTCTTCGTGATTTTGCAATGACAAAGCATTGTGTTTTCGAATCCTATTTTCGGGATAAGGAACTTACAGGGGGATGCAGCGTTCCAGTTCTTACATCCGTATCCAGACTTCCCTTCCAGTATGTCTCCACCGCACATAGGGCATTTCCCGATCACTTCCCGTTCCATAGAAACGGCGACGGAGAATCCGGATGAAGCGTCCCGGTTAATTGTAATGCTGCCGGGAAACATTCTTTCCTTTGCCTCAGACCACAGAGTTTTTACATACACGGTCTTCCCTTTTAACAGATTCTTAGCCATTGCTGGGGTTATGTTTGTTCTGCAGAGGATGCCCTTTCCGGCTTCTTTCCAGATGACGAATTTGCATCCGTTTTTATAATTGCTGCAGCCATAACCTCTTTTGCCTTCAATCACATCCCCACCGCACCAGGGGCACTTCCCTACTACGGTGTGGCTGTTCGGACTCAACTGGGAAACGTCGAGCTTTGGGAAATCCTGAGTGAGCACTTCCCGAATCGACTCAAGCACCGATTCCGTCAGATCCGCAGGCGTTTTTTCCCCAGATATGATATCTTCCTGATATACCCACCATTGCGCTGTCAGATCCGCTTTTTTGAATTCATCCGGAAGGATCCTGTAAAATTCTCGTCCCTTTGGGGTTGAGACGATATTTTTACCTTCCATCGCGCAGTATCCGTCCGTTACAAGATCATCGACGATCTGGACGCGAGTTGCGTCCGTTCCGATAGAGCCGTTTGCACCCTCTTTTTCCGCGTCCTTCTGGAGCAGCAGTTCCTTGATGTACGGATCGTCCACATATCGGGCGATTCTCGTCATGTCCTCAATCAGAGACGCCTTCGTGTATTTGGGCTTTGGCCGTGTCGCGCATTCCTTTACTTCAGAATCCTGAACAAAAGCGGCACATCCACCAGCCGGTATGCGGCACAGATCGGACGGGAGATCCTCTTCTTCCTCCTCAGCGTCTTTCCCGAGCAGAGAAAGAAAGCCAGGCAATATGATTTCGGTTGCGGTAGCCCGAAGCTGGGCTCCGTCCGGGAGCGGTATTTCAAGAATTGTTTTTTCCTTCTTCGCGTTGGGCAAAAATTGCGCCAGATAATAATTTGCGATCGCGGTATATACGTTGCGCTCCTGCGCGGTCATAATATTGACATCTACCGTTTTGCCGGAGGGAATGATCGCAAAGTGTGCTGTTATTTTAGAATCATCAAAACACCTTGATTTGATCGTCATATCCAGCGGCAGGTTTATTCCCAGGCTGTTCATGGTGGCAACGGTTGTCCTGGGCGCCTCATTGTAGTGCTCTTCCGATAGATACTGGCAGTCTGTCCGGTTATAGGTAATTGCTTTGTACTTATCTCGAAGCGTTTGGGTGATTTCCAGTGTGTCTTGCGGCGAATAACCGAATCTTGATGAACAAAAAGATTGTAATTTTGTGAAGTTAAACGGAAGCGGAGGCTTTGACGTGATCGACTTTTTCTCTACGTTTCCGGGACCTCGGAATAAATTGACCAAGTCCTGTTTCTCTTCTGCGTAGGACTTATCCTGGATCATTCCGTCAGTAAGATTCGGATCGCCCTCGACTGGAATATACTTCGCTGTTACTGCAGGCCCATTATTGACCTGTACGGAACATTTCACCTCGTAGTAGTACGTCGGCTGGTGGTTTGCGATCAGCGCGTCACGGGCAACTACAAGGCCCAGCGTGGGGCATTTCACCCGGCCTACCGGGAGAAACATTCCGTTCAGCGAAGAAAAGAATCTGGAAAGATTGACTCCGACCTCCATATCGGCAACGGCCCGGGCATAAGCGGCCCAACCCATTGGCTCCCACTTTTTGTTGTCAAACAGATTGTTGAGGGCCTTTACAAGCGCTTCCTGCGTGGTGTTCCTCGTATCGAGTCGCTTGACGTTTCCGGAATAGTGATGCCATCTCAGCAGTTCGTCAACAAGCAGTTGGCCCTCGTTGTCCGGGTCCCCGGCATGAATGACCGTATCCGATTGGCGAAGCAGATCTCCAATCATGGAAACCCGCCGTGCATACTCGTTGTCTCCCGATCGATCCCGAGGCTGCTTTACCCGCATTCCCCAGTCCGGAAAGTAAATCGGCAGCTTTGAAAGATCGCTCTTGTTGGCCATGGCCGGGTCGTAATCTTCCGGCTCTTTCAGCTCAAGAAGGTGTCCAAACAGCCAGGTTACACGGTATTCCCCCACGCTGAAGAAATCATTTCCAACCTTTTTTGCTGTACCAGGAAGAGCGAAGGCGATGTCTTTGGCCAAAGAAGGTTTCTCGGCGATTACCAAACAATTCAAGATTTATCCTCCTGAAAAAATGGCGATTTATCGTTTATTTTCGGTTATCTTAATACTCTAAAAATTATATAATATAATTTGTTAGTTGTCAACTGCTCGCGGATTTTACCCCATAAAAAATACCGGGAAACTGCCATAAAGACAGTTCCCCGGTATAACGGATGATTATTGTTTTTTGGGCCTTGCTTTTGCTCCTTCGTGGTGAAGGCGCGAGGCAAGAAGCGTGATGCGGCTCATGCTTGGATCCGCGGTGCTGTCACGCATAATCGCAGTCCTAAGAGCCTCAGTTTCTCCTACGACAATGACGTGCTTTGTCGCTCTTGTTATTGCCGTATAGACGAGATTTCGGGCAAGCAGATTGCTGTGGACGTTTGACAAGACTAAGATGACGGTGTCCGTTTCGCAGCCCTGCATCTTGTGTACGCTCGACGCATAGGCGAGATCGACGTTTGCCATCATCTTTGAGTCATACGCAACAAACGTGTCGTTGAATCTGATCGTAGCAACTTTTTCCATCTTGTCGCTATCCTGTGAGATCTTTTCCAACGAGATTCGTTCAACGAATCCGATCTCTCCGTTTTTGGGACCTTCTGTATTAACCAGTTGCATGACCTTATCCCCTGCGTGGAATGTAACGCCATGGGAAGTAATTGTCATCTGGTCGGAGAGAATGGGATTGATCCTTGCCTGCAGCGCTTCATTAAAGCTGGTTGCTGTGAGCGACGTCGTTTTGCTTTTCTTGCGGTAAGGAACAAGCAGCGCAACGTCGTCCACGGTCAGGGTGGATTTGCTGATCAGCGTGTTGTAGAGGTTGCACGCAGTATCGAAGATTTGGATGTCCCCTTTTCGCTCAGCGATCATGAATGCGGAGCACAGGTTTTTACTCCAAATCAAATCCGGCTGCCCGGTACGAATCTTAGCGGCGTTCAAAGGAATCAGGTTGATGTGATTGTCCGATTTCTGTCGAAAAATCTTATTCAGCCGGAAGACCTTGATTTCACCGCTGGATATGATATCGTGCAGGACGTTGCCGGCGCCGACGGACGGAAGCTGGTCCGGATCTCCGATCAGGATAACACGGGTTCCTTCTTCCACATGCCTCAGAAACATTGCCATTTGCAGGAGGTCGGCCATTGATATTTCATCGACAACCAACGCTTTTGCATCCAGCGTCCAATCCTCTTGGAGTCCTCCCCCGTTGCTTGGAAAGTTCAAAATCTCCTCTGTGTTTCTGCCGGTATAACCCAGAGCAGAAAGCACCGTGCTTGCAGGAGCTCCCGTCGCTTCTTCCATGCGCCGGGCGGCACGCCCTGTGGGAGACAGCAGCAGGATCTCACGATCCGGTACTTGTTCGACTTTTTTGAGTACATAGAGGAGACCTTTTATGACGGTTGTTTTTCCCGTGCCCGGAAATCCGGTGATCACGGAGACACCGTTTCGGACGGCGCCGAGAATCGCGGCTTTTTGCTCGTCTCCAAACTTGATGTCTTCCCTGTTCTCATATTCCGTAATCGCATCTTCATATTCCTTCTCTTCCTTTTTCATAGCGGAAGCGTTATGTGCCAGGGCGAAGAGCTTCTTGGCGACAAACACCTCTTCCATGTAGGATTCGTTGGTGTAGAAGAGCCCGGAGTTGAGACGGATTCGTTTGCCGTCGCAGGCATTCATGAGAACCGCGTGGGCGAGTTCCTCGCTGACTGCGTTTGAACGACGGTTTAGAAGCTGCAAAGCGCCGACAATGCCTCGCCGACGGTCTCCCCGCAGCAGAATCGAGCTGGGAAGGCACGTCGAACCCTGAACGCTTGCGTTTCGCAGAGCCGTGTGAAGTGCGCTTTCGATACGTTTCGGACTGTCGAGCTCCGCAAGTTGCGTGGAAATGGCGAATTCGTCAACGCTGTCAAAGGTTCCTCCGAACAGGCACAGGCAGTAGGGATCTAATCGAACATAATTTGCGGTGATGTTGTGACGACGCATTTCCGCGAGATCTACTGACACACGGTTTCCAATTAAACGGATCAAATCCCGTTCAATGGAGCTTTCGGCCAGCTTGAGCTTCAGATTTTCAAGCGCTTCCGTGCCGGCAATCCGTGCGGCAGCAGGCGGAATGTCATCCTCCTCCAGCCGCTTCCAGGCGTCTTTTCCAAGTAGGGTGTACAGTTTTGTGGCTCGCTTCTCCCCAAATCCTACGCCCAAGGAAGAAATGAATTTGATGAACTCCTTTTTGGTATCAGGCGGTTTCAGCTCAAATTCAGATACGGAAAACTGTTTTCCGTATTTCGCTTCCTCAAACGCTCCTTTTAGGATTACGGTGGCGTCGGTATCCGGAAGATAGAACCCGACGGCATTAAAAACCATCGGATCCCCTTCCACAGTTTCATACCGCGCAACAGTAAATCCGTTTTCGGAATTGATGTAGGTTGTTCTTGTTCGCTTAGCAATAAGGACAACCTTTTCGTCCTTATTTTCCATGGTTGAGAAGCTCGTCTACGGCTTTAATGGCCAGACATTTCAAATGCCGTACCGCAAGGCATTCGGTATCGACCTCACCATTCTTCATGGCAAAGACCTTCCAGCCATCTTCACCGTAATTCTTCAGGAAATAACCGCGGTATGTGTACTCCCCTATCACGGGGAATCCCATATCGTCGATTACTTTTTTAGCACCCGTATATCCCATTACGCGGCGCCTCCCTTCTGCTTCGGCGTACGCTTGTACGCAATCTTCGGCGCACAGATCGTAGATCCGATTTTGACGGCTTCTTTGTACGCCTCCGGATATTTCAGCTTCAAAACATCCTTATCGACGGACGTTTTGCTTCTGACCTGGCATCCGATCGTCCACTGATAGCCGGTGTTGCCGTCCACCAAGAAACCCTCCTTGGAGTCTTCGTCAAGGGTTTCGTAGACCTGCAGCGTGAGAAGCGAGATCTGCTCCTCCAGGCCATTCAATACGGCCTCGGCTTCTTTCCGCTTCTGATCCAGCGACGCCCACTGCTTCAGCAGAGGCAGCGTATCGGTAGAAAGTGCTTCCTTTTTCCCATCCGTCAAAACCTCTTTGGACTTCTCGTAGGTAAAGAAGGCGTAAAGGTCTTTTTCGGATTCTCCGGTCCAATCCGGGAGACGGCCGGCAGCGATGTAGCGGTCAAAGAATTCCCGTTCATGCTTGATAAGGTCTTCTTCGGCTGCAATATCTCTGTCGATGCGGTGGCAATACCATCCGTCGAGCTTGTTGCTCGTGACCATTCCGATGAAGGCGCATTCGATTCGCTCGTCATCAAGAACAGCCATGTACTGCATCGGCTGGCGGAGATAATGCTGGGGAACGCCGCCCTTCCATTCATCCTCGGAGAAGGTTGAGCTGGTTTTTGCCTCGAAAATAGCCAGTTTCCCGTTTGAGAGCTGGACGATAGCGTCAATGTTGGCGGTCATCCACTGCCATTTTTTGTGTCGAAACAGGAACGGGCAAGGAATCTGCTTGCTGTTAGACAGCTCGCAGAAGGTCTTGATTACCAGAGGCTCCTTCTGATGACCGTAGGCGAAGATGAACGCCTTTCCAGCGTCGTGATCGGTGTTCGGCAGGGTCATTTTGCTGTGTGCCATGGTGCGCTCACTGGAGCTTTCGTACTTGTGAATTCCCATGGCGACGGCGGAATCAGATCCGCCGAATCCCATGCACCGAATAAGAACCCACTCGCTGTTTGTGATGAACATGCAGTTCACCACCGCAACAGCGTTTGGAAATCGCGCAAAAGGCTCCCATTTGATGATATCCAGCAAGGGGCGAATCTTATTCGAGAGCTCCTCTGCTGATAATACATCCAGGAGTAATTCGTGGTCTGCGTTCGCAATAAGAACGCCTTCATCATCTGTGAACACACGCTGCAGAGCCCATGCTACCTTATCTTCGTCTTCGTGGAGAAGAAGGGCAACCTGCCGCAGCTTTTCCATTCGGGCGGAAACCCGAACGTACATATCTGCCCACGCTTCTGCCAGGGCTTTGTCAGCATATCCCGGCTTTTTTGCGGGAAGAGCGCAGGGAAACGCGGTATATGTGTATGACATTTCTGTTTCCTCCTGTATCTTTTGACAAGGGGGCGTTTCCGCCCCCTTAGGTGTCGATAGGCTTGTCCAGCTCCTTCCAACGGTAGTTGGCGATCCGGGCAATCCCCTCTTCAATCTCATGGATATCACGGTCGCTAAAGCCGGCGGCTTCCGCGTAGACAGTCATCTCGCAGATCGAGACGTAGATGTCGAACATGGTGCAGCCGCGGTTAGGATCACAGCCGTCCAGGAACAAACTGAGATTATCGGCGCATTCACCGATCAGCTTATTCCGAAGTCCGGCCTTCTTGCAGAGGTTGATCAGGCAATCTCTGGGACGGTTGATGACCGTCTCGGACATTGCAGTGATCTTCGTGTTCACGTCGCCGAACTTTGCGTAGACGCCGGAGGCCAGGTCCGTGAGCAGGTCAATCCCTTCACGGCCGGGCTTGTGCTTGTGATCCACGCGGATGCACGATCCGATCGGGATGCGTGCGCCGGTAGAGGACGTGATGATCGGCGTAATGGTCGCAGCGGAGTTTTTCGCGTTCGACGTCTGAATCTTGACGGTGAACGCCATGCCGGGAATAGGCCGGGAGCCCTGCTTCATCACGCTTTCATACTTCTTCCGGAGGACTTCGGCGTCGTTTCCGCCGATCGCGTAGTTCGCACGGGTGTATTCAAGGCTGTTGAATCCATCCATGAACGCAAGATCGTGGAACGTACTGCGCAGCGTGGCGACAGTCTGTTCGAACAACTGGTCAATGGGCATGATGCAATACTCGTTGCTGCCGACAGCAGTAACCTTGCCGTTGCACACCCAGACCTGATTGTCACGGTTCTTTCTGGCGTCGTGATCTTTCGCGGCGGTGAAGATGTCCTTGAAGAATCCCGGATCCCGCTTTTCGTCCTCGTTCTGCTTCTCGTCGTAAATGGCGAGGGCAGTTCCGATAAGCTGCCGGACCGCAAAGGATCGAAGCGGGACAAGGCCGGTGGGCGTATCCAGGAAGAGCCCGGATCCAGCAGGCTCCAGCGTGTCTCTTACGATCTCCTCCTCAATACCGAAGCGGGTACGCCGCTGGACTTCATCGACGAAAAGGGGGCCGAGGGAATAGTCAACGCCGAGTTCGTGCGTTTTATGGCTTTCCCATGTGCCCTCGCTTTCCATCTCTTTCAGTTCTTCCATGAACTCCTGTTCATTGGAAAAGTCTGCCTCGTAAGAGTCCTTGATAAATCTGTGCTTCATTGGTTCTCCTTTCTGTGGCTGTTCAAACCACTTACAATGTGCCAATTGCATTCACGCAAAGGGCGTTGTTTCTACCCCGGGCTATTGCCTGGAGCGATTCTTCGTATATATAAAAAGAGACCCTTCCCGACTTTTCGGAAAAGATCTCTCAGTTACTAAAAAATACTTCGTGAAGGTGCCTATCACGGCACTAAAAACCTTCATAAAGTACGTTGTTATTATATAATACTTTCGCCAATTTGTCAATTTAGATTTTTCGTATCGACTATTTTTTGAATATTTTTGATTTTTCTCTTGACAAAACGACTTATTCTGTTCTATGGTTATCGTAGATTAAGAAATTAAACACAAAGAACGGAGGTAACATCATGGGTGACAGCAAACTCGACATAATCCGAAAGATCATTAAAACGGATGGACTCCGTCTGAAAGAGGATGAAAAGGATACTCTTTTCAGTATTGCTAATGATCCCTCGAAGTACGACGGGTTCGTAAGTAAAGTTTTCACAAGAAAAGACTCCGGAAAGGATTACCGTGGCCCTTGGGACTCGGAATCAAAATATCAGTATAAAATCCGCACAAGTCCAAAGCTACAAATAGATAAGCGATTTATGCATGAATGCGACGGCGTGAAGCAAGATAAACATTGGGATTGGGATAATCCCTGGCAGATTACAGATGTCCGAGAAATCATTAAAATTCTACGTGAAATTTTCTCAACGTATGAGTAAATTACCCAATAGAAAATTCGCACTAAAAACGGCGGCCACAGGTCAAATCTTGCGGCCGCCGCTTATGATATGGATCAGTTTTCAGTTGTGATGTCGTCCCAGGTGATGATGCTTGCGATGCCGGAATTTTTGATTTTCCGAGCGCACATCATGCACGGGACGGCTTTTATTGATTTGCCGTTCTCAAATCCTGCGAGATACATTTTTGCGCCCCGGGCTTCCCTGCCGGCCTGAGTTAGAGCGTTGTCTTCGGCGTGGATCGCAACACACAGCTCGTAATTTGCCCCATGTGGGATGTTCTTTGCCTTGCGAAGACACGCACCAATATCGCAGCAGTTCGGCTCGCCTGCTGCGCTCCCGTTGTAGCCGGTCGCAATAATCCGGTTATCGGTAGTGACGATGACGGCACCGTACTGTCTACGAAGGCAGGTCGATCTTGAGCTTACGGCTTCCGCAATACGAAGAAAATATTCGTCCTTGGTAGCACGGTTATGTGTTTTGCCGTTATAGTTTTCAGCCCAGGCCTGCTTCATTACTGGATTATCGTTCAAGTAGGCAGCGAGGGCCTCGCGGTCATCATCAGAAAGGCCGTCTGCAAACTTAGCAGCATTACTGATCGCAAACCGAACACGGCTTTGTTTTCCGATATCAAATCTTTCATATTGAAGAGGATCTGTGTAATCGTCGTTGGCCGATGTGAAGAGCGTAATATCAGCCAGGTTCAAATCCTTAACGATGCTCGAAGAATCGTCATTTTTTTGTTGTACGTCGATCAGCTTAGAGGTAATGTTAACGGTTAGAACGAGCCCCTCATTAAGCTGCTGAAGGTCGTTATTATATGCAAAAACAATTCGATTGTTCCGTGCAAGAGCATATTTGGCAATGAACTGATTCTTGTATTGATGCATGATTTAGCTCCCTTTTTCTGTTTTTGGAGTTGACAGATATAATATAGCGGATATGAAAACAAAACGCAACCAGAAAATCCGGTTGCGTTTTGTTTTTTAAGAAATATGCTGTTTTGTTTCAGAGTTTTTGGCTGCGCAAAATGAGCCAGGTGAATTCTGATGGCTGACATCCGGTGGATGCTTCAAATCCCTTTGAGATTTTCTCCGCAATGGCATTCGGATCAAGCATTCCCTGAACGGCCATTTGTATCGAAGCTGCTTTGGGAGTATTGTCTCCGCTAAAAGGGTCCGGCCATTGAATATTAAAAACGATTGCAGCAATGAGCGTCATCATTTTGAGTCTTCTTTCTTTTCAGCAACGATTTTGGGACAAACGTGATTACTCATACTGCAGCACGCCTTTAATAGCCTTTAGTTGCGCTCTCCCCTCTTCGTCCGCAAGGATCCCAAGCCAATCGTTAGCAGGGATCACGAACTGATAAAAGGAGCCGTCGGCAGCCACGACATCATTGGCGCAGAATGTTACGTCTTCACCCGTTTTGTTCTCAACGGTCGCAATGAAATCATAATCCTGCCCTGTTTCTTTTATGACGATTTTTTCGTCTTCATATATCTTTCTCATGTGAATCTCCTTTTCAGTCCCGCCAATAGCAGTAGAGACATCCGTGTGCGCACGGATGCTTAATAGAAAGCAGTTCTACCTTTTCCCCACAGCAGAGGCAGGCTTTTCTTTGCTTGTTCTCACTGTTAGTCATGTCAACGCCGAAAAGATCACATTCATACTTTCCGACGCAGCCGGCTTTTTCAGGTATTTTCAATGCAGGTTCACTGCAGCTTTCGATTGTCAGACCAGGATGTTCGCACACGATCAGAAGTAGCGTTTGATCCAAAGCCTTGAACTGCTCCGTTGACGCCTGGAAGTTGTTTCCATACGGCAGCGGCAATCCGGCTCGCTGAAATCGTTCCTGGACGTGTCTGTACATATCCAGCACTGATACGCGGATTCGGCGAACACCGAGACGGTACATCGCCTCGATTACTTTCTTTGCCGTTGCAATCCCCTTTTCGGTCGGAATAATTGGGTCTACGCGAACCACGAGGCGTTCCAGCGGAAATCCGCTCTGCAGCAGGCGATCCAGTTGCTCAAGTGTTTGGCTCAAAGTCGGCACGTTTGGTTCAATCACCGTTCCGCCGTATCCGGTGCAGGACAGATGCAGCATCAAACGCTCTTGATTTACGAGGAGAACTTCTCGGAAAGCCGGAGACAGTTCCTTCGTTATCACGATTGCACCGGCCACGGTTCCGAGTTTGTCTCCCCAAGATAAATCAAGGGCAGCGTCGCCTTGTTCGGTAACTCCGATTTTACGCATCGCTTACCTCGCCTCCTGCTTTGCCCTCGTGCGGCGCTCCTTCTGCCATGACGTGATATACTGTTTCATGGCCTTTGATCGCCACACCGATCTCAGTGACGGTGTAGCCCATTTCCGCATAGAGTCCTGCGAGGCGGTTCAGAGCTTCCTGAATCAGTTCTCCACATGTCTTCATGACAATACCTCCTGTTCGGCAATATTGTCCACCTGGTCTGCCATGATCTTTTCTTTAAGTTCTTCACAATTCATTTTGATTTCTCCTTCAGATGTGGGCCGCGTACATGACGGACGGCGTGATCGAATACACCATGGATACGCCATGTTCACGTACATAAGCCCAGAACTCTTCTTTCTGATTTCCCGGCAAATCATGGTTAATAAAAACCAGGAGCCGGTCTATGTCGTTGTTTTTACTGTACTCAGCAATGCGTTCCTTTGCATCTCGGAGCGTCGTTTGAGGTGAATACTCGTTGTCAATCTCTTTATGGAGAAACATGAGAATCGCTGCCGGTACATTTTGCTGTGACATAAAGCATTCTCCTTTCCTTGCCGGAAAGATGGGCACAGCCCCGCAAATGCGGGGCTGTTGTTCTTTAACCGGCTTTTTCGCTTTCGTCAAGCAGTTCTTTCTGGCGTTCGGATGTGATCAAGCCCAGATTATACAGGTAACTTGCCGCATCTCTTCCGCGATAGACGCTCTCACGAAAAGACTTGATTGCGACCAATCGTTCGAAATGAACGGCATCTTCCCCATTCTCAACGGGTTTTCCGTTCTGAAATCCTGTGAAGGATTCCTGAAAACCGAAGTGCTCTCCGCCCTTGTCCAGGATAACCGGGATTCCATTGGAATCGTGGAAAAACACCACCGGGAAGTCCCGCCGGGTCAGAGAGCCCTGAATTTCACGGGTAATGGGCTCATTGTCTCTTGACGCGAAATCCAGAACCGCCTCAAAAAATGGATTGTTCCGCTTGTGCGCCATTCCAATCACCTCCTCACAGCAAAAATGCATACGCTGCCATGAGATATGCAGCGTGAGCAAGGAAGGCGAACGGAAAACGCTCGAACGCGGCGCTGCATGCGGTGTCTCCGTCATTTAAGGCGCCCTCGATCCAGCGGAGCGCAATCGCCTCTTCCCTTGTCGGGCGAAGAAAACCCTGGGAGATGTACATGCTCTTGACACCCATACTTCCCATAGGAAGTTCTTCGTCCTTGGATACATATATCCGGTCTACCCATTCTCCGTCCTGGTTCTTTCGCTTGCTCGTCTCAATCTTGAAGGTCTTGATACATCCAAGACCATGAAGCAGTGATACGGCGGCAATGGTTTCCAGGGATACAGGCCAGTGGGTATAGTCGACCAGGTCAACCAAGTTGTAAAACATCTTGATTGCCATATCTACAAGCCCACCTTCATAGGCGCCATGGTTATTTGCGGAGGCGTAGGCGGTGAAGAAATCACTCAGTTTTCCGCAGATATAACCAAGGAGTTTATCCGCGCCGGGGCGTGTCCACAAATACTTCTGAAAGAGCAAAATGTAATGTTCTTTCGAAGAAGCACCGTCAGGGATCGGCGGGAGCTGCTCCCGGAGGGTGTGGCAGAACTCTGCGCCGTCAACTCTCGATTCTGCAGGAATTTCGACCTTTTCGTTTTCGTCAATATAGGTAGCGAATCCGTCAGCAAGGTGCGTAAAGAGAATCAGCGGCGGAATTTGCTTCTCGTAGTCCTTTTTCCAAACATCAACAACTTCCTGGGCGCCGCGGCTCCCAACCATGAATCCGCCCATGTGCCAGCGAATTGCGAGAGCTTCTTCTGTGGATAGCGAAACGCCGCTCAGCAGATGGAGAGATTTTTCTCCATGACCGAAGGGCAGCAGATCGTCGTACTCCCAACTATCAATCTGCTCCCACAAGCCGGTGTCCGGATTTTTCACGTTCTTTTTGCAGGGCTTATAAAAGAAGGTCTTGCAGAGGTCGTGGTACATTCCGCAAACGAATGCGGAATCTTCTGGAATCCTTCCGTCCGGAAGAAGCTTGGAAAGACCTACAAGCCTGCGATACACATGCCGGGAGTGGTCATACAAGCCGCCGGCATAGTTCCCGTGATACTTCACGGATGCAGGGGCGTCAAAAAAATCTGACGCTATCAGGGCCTCAATCATTGAGCCGTCTACTCTGCTATACCTTTTGTTCAGCGAGCGGAATTCTTCCACACGCTCTTCTTTTGTCATCATATCGTTCTCCTTCCTCGTCCTTTAATAGGACGCACATAAGCAAGTTCTTAGTCAGCTCGATAGCCTTTTCGAGCTGCAGCTTCGTAGTATGCCGGATCCCAGTTATCGGCTGCTTTCAGAAAAAGGGAAGCAATTATGCTTACCGATTCCCTTATGCTTGCCCGACGCCTGGTTCTTCTGATTGCCGCCAACTCGAACCAAGCTGTTTCGTCCTCTGTCCAGTTGGGGAAACGCTGTTCGGGTAGTCCGACTTGCGCCGGGATGAAGCGGTTCGGCGCTTCCAATGACTGTCGGATCATAACCTCTTGTATCGGAGAGATCTGCCCTTCCACAACCGCAGAATTTCTTACGGTTGCACCGTCGATGTCCCGGTAGATGTACTCAAACTCCGTGTTCAAGTGTCATCACCAGCCCCCTGTCCAGCCTCTTCGAAGGAATAGCTGGCGTCCAGACGCGGGGCGTAGTCCATGGGATTGACTGTGGGCTTCTTCTTGGGCTTCCACGGGCTTACAGCGATCGTGTCAGCCTTGACTTCGATTTGGGATCGTTCCCTGCCCGTGGAGCTGTCCGTCCAGTACCGCGTGACAAGAGCGCCGGTCACAGTAATAAGCTGCCCCTTCTTGCAATCCGCGAGGACCTCCGCCCAGACGTCCCAGGCGACAATGTCGTAAAAGTCAGCCTGAGCATCGGTATCCCGGTGATGCGCGAGCCGCACCGATGTTACCGCCTTTCCATTCTGCGTTCTGCGCAAAACAGGATCGGTGGCAATTCTTCCTGCGAGTACGATTTGATTTACCATCATTTTAATGTTCCTTTCCGCCCATTCGTCCAAATGGGCCGTCCCTGTGGCAATTCTTCGGCCTATATGCAAAAAGAGACCTTCTCCGCTAATCCGCGGAAAAGATCTCTCAATTACAAAAAAGGTACTTCGTGAAGATACGCCACAAACAGCATATAAATATCCTTCATAAAGTACGTGTTTAGTATATACTAAAAATGTTATTTTGTCAATTCAATTTTTCACAAAATGAAAAAAGGCAGACCCATCAACCGAAGTTGCGGGGTCTGCCTTTTTTAATTCGCGCCAACAGCGGCGAAGAGATCTTCTTCCGACACATGCGCCTCGATTGCAGGCGGGGCAGGAACATACTTTTCCGAGTAAGACGATATTTTGAATTTCAAGTTATCAAACGTATTGTCCTTCTTGATATCCCTTACGGCCCCGCCAATTCCCTTTCGAAAAAACTGAAGCGCATCTTCAGCGGGATTATTAAGCAGATTACGGAGAACGGACATGAAGACATCCGGAGCTTTGCCGGGTAGCCGCTTTTGCGTTATTCTCGCATCGATCGGGTCGTTTGAAAGAATTGCCCACAACATTGAAACGGCGGCGCAGACATCAAATGATGTGCTGCGATTACCTCGTGCTATTGCGCCGTCCGGTACGTGAGCCGGAAGGTAGTATTGATATAACGACGGAAGATCAGCGGTTTCAGTAAGTTCTGACGCAAAGAAAAAGTCGCCAAACAATATCTTTTCTCCCGCCTGGTACAGAGCGTTCGGTCCCATATCTCCGTGGACATAGCCGGCTTCGCTTAGGTCTCGGAGCATATTTCCCACCTTAATAGCGAGGTCGCCGACCTGAAATACTGAAATATCGCTCCCCCGCAATACGTCAAAGTATCTGGTATAAGCCGGAGTAATCAAGTAGATATGCTTTGTTTCTCCGTCATTGATTGTGTCAGCTTTAATCAGCACGGTGACGCAGCTTACTTTTTTCCGGTTCAGCTCAGCTATCGTTTTTACATGATTTTGTACGCGATCCCAGAGCCAGGAATAATAACCGGGCATATCTGCTTCCGAGAGCAGCAGAGCTGTTGCTACGGCGGACTCCCGTTCTTTATCGAAGGGGATCTGGATGTGTGTTATATCACAGTTTTCGGTATGAGTCCCATCGACTGAGATTTTTGCGGTATAGGTATCTCCATACCACGTTTGATATTTCAGCCGTTCCTTTTTGCAAAACCGTTCATACGGATTTCCGGCGGTTGCCATTTAGTCGCTCCTCCTTCGCTTTGGCAATAGACTGTGATCGAACCATGCCAGAAGTTTCTATATTGCAACTATATAATAAATCTGTTATTCTGTCAACTCCGCTCGTCTGAAAATAAAACTCCCGCTCAAAATATTGTTTTAAGCGGGAGCTCATTTCTGCATTTTCCTATTCAAAAACATATTTATCACTTACGCGGAGACCCACGTAACACTCCATTACTCTTACTTTATTTTGCTTAATCTGAATTATTTGTAGAATTTTGCGCCTTTTTACTTTTCCTTTCGACACGTTTTATTTCTTTGGCGCTGTCTTTTATAATATCCAGGATAACAAACTGTTTGTCTAATGGAAGCTCGGTGATTATTTTTATAAGCGCTACGGTTTCGTCCGGAAGAGTTTTGATTTTAAGCATCAGTTCAACTGCAGTTTGAGACAACTGCGGGAAAGTAGCGTAGAGTTTTTCTTTTTCTGTCGAATTGGCTTCGACTCCAATCCGAAACATTTCTCCTGTTCCAAACTGCAGCCATTCATCTCGTACACCAAAGACTTGAGAAATTAGTGTGATGATGTGACTGCTTGGAGTTGTTACACCGCTTTCGTATGCAGAAATTGTGCTTGCTTTGAGATTGATTCTGGAAGCAAATAGTGCCTGCGTTAATCCTAAGGCTTTTCTTAGAGTTTTGATTTGTTCGCCGGGACTCATGATAATCACTCCCTTCCGGGATATTTTATCATCAAAACCGTTATTTGTCAACGAACACAGGATTTACAAATAATTAAACTTTGCGATATGGATATTATCAAATCTAAATTTTACAGATTATCATATATATTTTCAATTTTCTGGTTGACTTATAGAAAACGCCATTATATAATAATATCAGTCGTAAAAAATATTATTGCGAATAAACTAATGCTTAGGAGGGAAAAAAGTGATACTTAACGAACTCAATCGCAGTACAGGCTATTACTCCTTCTACGAAAAACGCATTTCTGATCTTGAGACCTTGCAAGTAATGTTTGAGGAGAATGGGGCAAAGCCAAGCGATGAAATCATTGATTCCGTCGCTTGCCGTGTATGCGTTGTCCCGGTCGTGGTATTCCGCACTACTGAACGCGCTGCCGGCTGCAATTCTTGCCCAGCCATGGTACACAAGGACTCGGATCTCGTCTGGAATGGAGTCGTACTGCTTATCCCCAGTAAAGCGGATATTGGTTCACCCGTGTCGCCTGATGTGATTGAAAAGGAGCTTGCGTCTTGCGATTTTCTCACAGAACAGCAAATTGCGGAAACTGCGGGGAAAGTCTTCAGCAGTTTTGAAAATATAGATCCGGTCTCCCCTGCTGCGTTTATCATCTGCGACGGAACTGAAATTGACGTCAGCATGAAATCAGCAGTGCTCGGCGCCAGTGAAACTGAGTTTGGGAAAGCTATTTGGGTAGACTAAAGCGGATAAAACTAAATCCCGGCCTGCAAATGCAGACCGGGATTTGTTATCGGTAGAATTTGGATTAGCTGTGAATCTGATTCGCCTCAAATTTCTGCAGATTGTCAAGCAGTCTCTTTCTGGTTTCATCAATAATAAGATTCTTTTCCGGAAACCATGTGTTTGACAGCGGCGAAAGGCTAAGGTCCAGGCGCCCGTATTCAGGTTTCAAAAGAATAGATAACGCGTCGTTAAGTTTCAAAAGTTCCTCCGGAGTGAGCTTCTTGAGCGCAGCGTCGATTGTCTTTACTTTTTCGTAGTTTTGGACGAACGCACGCTCTAACTGACCAATGCACCAACATTGGTCGAACAGATCCGCTTCCTTTTCGAGATCGGCAGGATCTCCTTCACGTATCAAGCGACAGCCCCAGGAGCCATTCTGAAGTTTTTTCCGCATGACGGTAAGGACTGATTCTTCGCTGCGGTTTTTTGAATATGCAATAGTTTGATCCCAAAGGGGATGATCCTTCGTCATTTCCACGTTCAGAAAGAGCGTCCGCTTCCAAAACCGAAGCTCTGCCGTAAAATGCGCATCCGCAAATTTTTGTGCGACATCTTTTGTGCAAAGCCTTTCCTTCAGGAACTCGTAGATTCCGGATCCGATAGGAATATAGTCGTGCCTAATCTCGACTGGATTAGGACTTGCCGGGCCAAATTTTTGATCGAACTCCTCTATCAAATCTTTCCAGGTCATTATTTCTCCTTTCTGTTCTGAGGAAGCGGCCCGTTCTCTGGAACAGGCCGCGTTGAGTTAAATATCGACGTAATAGCACCCGGTAGTCTCACAGACTTCGCCGGATTCTGCGTCGTCTTTCGGGTCGTAAAATCCGGTGGTGCAGGGGCCGAGGCCAAGCGCATCCATCAGATCAGCGAAGGCGTTGGCAACATCCTCCGGGAAATTGCCAAAATCCGCTACGTCGGAGATCGTATCAGCAAAAATGTTCTTAAAAAAGAACATATCGCCGTCACTCCAAACCGGAGCGTAGCCCTCGTAGTACCGTTCTTTGGCTGCCTTTGCGATGTCGCAGAGTTCAGACCAAATATCCTTCTGGTCTTTGCCTTCAACATCTCGACGCAGCGGATTCGTCCACAGCGTATTAGCATAGATCGGATTCAGATAGGCTGTTTCAACAGACGTCTGAATGACCTGCTCTCCTGCGAGCGTATTGAAGAAGAAGCTCAGTCCTTCGGCCATGATGTCGCTCTTACAGTGAATGCGCGCATCGCTTGCACTCCAAATGACGCTTTCTTTGGGCGCAGACACCAGAATCCTGCAAATGCAGGAAAACAGATACGCAACTCGTTCGGCAGGTGTTTCCTGGGTCGCTTCCAGCCAGCCGTCTTCTCTGGGGATGCTGGCCAAGCAGCCTTTGTCCTCTATGAGAATCGGGAGCTTTCCCGTCAGCGTTGGTAACTTGCATTCGCCGCCCTGGGCGAAAATGCACAATTCGGAATCACATAACATTGTGTTCGCTCCTTTCAAATATCAAAATCAAGCCGGGGAAAATCATAGTTTGTTTCGTGCTTCTGATTCATTTCTGCAACGCACTCTTCCGGTGCGTAACAGTTTCCGTTCAAAATAAAGCCGCCCTCATTCAGGAGCCGAGCAAAGCATTTCTTTGCTAATACCCGGTCTTCACCGAAAATGATGTCAGCTTCTTCTTTGGACATGGAGAGCGTGGCGCCGAGACGAACCCATACGCTTAACTTTTCAATGGATTTTCGGTAGCATTCAGGACAGGAGACCATCTCCCCTTGCAGCATTTCTGAGAAAGCGGTTATTCCGTGTGCTTTAGTAAAGCATCTTGTGCAAAAGTGCTTGGCACATCTCTCACATTCCCAGATTTCACCATAGTCTTCTTTCGCTTCTTCCCAGCGAAACTGGGTTCCGCAGATGTCGCATACATAGGTGTCTGAATCCATATGATACATCTACTTATGCCACCTCCTGATACTCGTGGTTTTCATAGACCTCTTTGAAACCAAAGCCAACAGCGTCGATAATGCCGTTTTCCGTGAGGTCATAGCCGAAGAAGCCGCAGCAGGAATCTACTTCCTCCCAGTTGTCCGAATTCTCCGGATCCTCTGAGATGTCGATTTCAGCGGGGCTTCCGGTATACTCGTAGGTGCGGTATTCGTACACTTCACCACACAGGTAATTGTCGTAAGTTTGCACCTCCTCCTGCATATACTCGATTGCACGAGCTCTCCAGGTTTCTTCGGTCAGGGGCCGCGTCTTCCACGAATACGTCACCAGCCCGTTCGGGTGAACAACCTCAACCTTGATACGTTCGCCGTTTTCGTCCAGAACGTATTCGCAGGTTTCGGCCATGATCTTTTTCTTTTCTGCGATGATCCAGCCAACCTGACCGGAATCCCACGGGCAGTAGAATGGATTTGCGGCGCCGCAAGACATCGTGATCCCGCTATGGTCATACAGCCACAGCGGAAGCCATGCCATGTATGGTTCCAGAAGAGCCTGGCACTGGCCGATAGTCAGGTCGTCGAGCAACCACGCAAGGACGTCTTTCTGCGGAACATCCTTGTACTCCAGGCGTTCTTCACCATCGGATCTCCCGAAGGGCGGAAAAGAACATGACGACTCGTAGATGTCTTTACTCCCGCGGCAGTCGCGGCTTTCCTCGAAACGGATGCCTTCAACTTTCCCGGTATTGACCGCCTGGATGAACGCATCATTGGAAATATTATCCATGACAAGCCTTTGCCAGAACTCCTCCGGCGTAGTCACGCCACTGGGGGTTTCGTCGCCCAGGTTGTACTTCCGATGAAAGCAGGCCATAACACCGAGGTTATAATACTCCTTCCTTGGATTTGGGGCAAAATCGCACTGATTTACCTCAACGCAGTAGTTTTTGAAATAGTATCTCATAGTTTTTCCTTTCTGCTCACTTGTCCCTGTGAGCCGTTCTTGTGTCCTATCTTCGTGCTATATGTAAAAAGAGACCTCTCCCGAAGTGGGAAAGATCTCCTGATTACAAAAAAATACTTCGTGAAGATGCCTTTTTGGCATTGATAAACCTTCATAAAGTACAGGATTAGTATATACTATTATTGAACAGGTGTCAATAATTTTTGAAAAATTCTCCAATCTTCTATGTGCGGCCGCCCTGGTTTCCCAGGGCGGCTCATTGTGTTTTACTTATGCGTGCGAGCGTTCAGCTCGTCATTTGCTGCCGCTTCAGAAATGAAGCAGTTTACGAGCTGCACCGTGTAAAAGACGGTGCCATGAACGCTTTCTTCATATCCGTAAAGGGCGGTTTCTTCTGCGTTCTCTTCAACTGTGATGCTGAGTACACGGAGGGGTTTCACAACAAGGTTTTTTGTCGTGATCCACCGGTATAAAGTGTTGAGCTTCTTATCCTGGACGATGGCATAAACCGTATCGCCCGGTTTGACGCTCGTTTGTGACAGAACAGCATGCGCATGAGCTGGCTCGTCCAGGGAAGACAGTTCTTTTATCCAGGCGTGGATCTTCCCTTCAAAGAAAGCATAGGAGTCATCTTCTTCAGACGAAAGAAACTCTTTTACCCATGCGTCGAATTGAACATCCATATTCTCCGCGGATAAATCCCACGCCCCCCACAGTTCTGGCCTTTCAGCGATTGCCACGCCAAACTGGACGCAAAGACAGTTGCGGTAATGGTCTGCAATTGAAATTGTCATAGGGCTTTCTCCTCTCAGTCTTTTGACGGTAAGAATGGAATGGCGCTCCACTTCCCTGCACTATCCTTGTGCAGCTCGATTATTGCGCCATTTTCAAGTTCGAATTCGGCCTTTCTCCAGAGTGTCTGATCCGGCAGCTCATTTCCAATGCCAGGTGTTGTGCTCGGCAAGGAATATATTTCTCCGCTGTCCACATTTAGAATGCATCTGCGATATATGCCGGCGTAGTTCATCATCGTGATGTGGAGCATACCGACTTGATTGCCTGTAATGCGCTTATAGTCCTCCAGATAAGAATCCCAGCGCTCTGGAAGCAGATCGTACATATAGCAGACATCCAGATACTCTGATTCAATGAATTCCTCATAGCAGACCCAGAGGCTCCCGTTGAATCCGGAATCGATAAGCCAATTAGCAAACAAATCCGAAACAACGTGTTTTCCGGAAAAGGCCTCGTTGTCGTCCGCGTTTTCAGCATAATCCACAACGGAATCGAACAGGTCCGAAATTGAACGATTGTGTTGCCGCATCCAATCAAGCTGGTATCGATCATACGCACAACGGCGAACGTCACGCACATTCTTGACTGTGGCGTTGAGTAAAATCAAATCATCCGGTTTGTTTTTCAGGTCAATCGCAGCCTCAAGCAGGCTGATCTCTTCCCATCCGTCGGTATTATCGTCATATTCCCTTAGTACCAGGACGGTTTCGTCGGTTGGCATCTTCAGAACGGATAAGCCGGCTGCTTCCCGTATGAGATACAGGGCATCTCGGGTCTTCTTGCCGTCTGCGGATACGTCTTGGAATAGTTTTTGTAATTCTTCGTTCATGCTGTATCCTTTCAGTATTGATCCCGCCCCCAAAATGGGGGCGGGACATAATCAGATGTTTGCGATCATTACAGACAGGTCAAAGAAGTAACCTTTGATCTTTGAAATGAACGCTTCCGTTGACTCTGTGATAGGTGAAAACCTGAACTCCTGCTTACGCTGGAGCTTGCGGCTTTCCCATGACCAGGAGAATGAAATCGTTTCGTCAACGATTTCGTACTCGATTGTGAAACGGTCCTGACGGCTGATCATCTCGGGAACGATATCATCCTGGAACGATTCCATCGCACAGTCAATTACGGACATAATATCCGTCCGTGTATCAAGAAGGCCGGCGGTGTTTACACCCTCCAGCGTTTTCCATGTAATCATACGCTTTCCTTTCCGGCTGAGATTAACAGCCTGCACTTTTATGCTTCACTTGCTACTTTGGACTTGATGTAGGTTTCGCATTCCTGCTCGGTGCCGGTGAACACGAAATCATCCTCAAGGCATTCGAAGATGCACTCGACAATGACCTGCTCCGCCGCATCGCCGTACTGCGATACCACACATTCTCTGCTGTCGTAACCGAATCCCTGGATATAGTTTAGGATTTCGTTTTCTTCGTAGTCATTGAGGTCAATGACCGTATGGACGACGCCATACATTGCAGGAACAGGCCCCTTGATACGATCAAGCTCGGGATACGGGCCCCGCATTTCAATGCATTCCCAGCAACCATCGCCTGAAGAAAGTCTTCTGAGATGCTGGCTGCTGTCCGGATCTGCCAGATTCCAGTCTTCCAATTTAAGGATCTCCTTTCATTGTACCCGGCCCCGCTGATAGGGGCCGGTATGATTAAGCTCGTGACGATTCGATAATTGCATCAGCGCTGCGGACCAAAAACTCTGTAAAGCTGACGCCAAGCAAGGACTCAAACGCAGCTTCTATGGAGCGTTGATCTTTGGACTGCTTCCAGATATCCAGAAGTTCTGTTGCGCTTTCAGACACAAATGGATTAACGTCGCATATGATGTCGGCAAGAACCGTGTCTGCGTCACGAAACTTTTCATCGTGTTTTGCTTCACCGAAGATTTTTTGAGCGCCTAAAAGGAACGATACATACCCCTGATTAACTTTTGCGCCTCGCTCCTGAACGAGCTGACGCAAAAGATCATTTTGCGACTCGGCATAGAAAACCGGATCGTAGGCATACATACGCAGATCGTCGTTTCCGTTGATCTTGGACATTACCATTCCCAAGAAGCCGTCACTTCTATAACCGGAGAATACAGCGGAATAGATCGGGCTATTTTCTCCGTGCGAAAAATTGACCGTATCTCCCGGTTCTAAAAGCGCCTTATACAAAGATTGATTTACGATTTTTCTCATAAACCTTCTCCGTTACCAAGGGATGATTTCGTCGCCATCCTCGAAGCAGACAGCGTGATTGCATTCCTCCGGCTGCTCCCGGTCTGTTTCTTCGTACATGGCGTCCAGGCCAGGAACCTCTTCCCTTTCGATCAGGGCAGTCCATTGGGCGGGAGTGAGCTCGACGTCGAAGCTTCTCCTGTGTGTAACCTCGACAGTCACGTTCACCGTCACCGGGGTCATTCCGATACCAGGGAAATTGTGTTCACCTCTATTGATTGCTTCTACCTCGGCTTTGCAGGCATCCTCGTAATCCGGATGCTTCTGTTCCGCCCTCTTACAAGCGTCACAGATGCAGTCCAGATTGAACTTCGACATGATGCGGCCTTCGCCGGGCGTGAATTCGTGACCGCAGCGGTCACACCGCTTTTTCGTAAAAAAATCATCCATGATTATTTCCTCCATGTTCATCTTGCATGAGGGGGAGCCGGAATAAACCGACTCCCCCAACACTTAATCGCCGTAAGACCAATCCGTATCGGATGTGCTGTCAGCGACGCCGACGCCATACCGTCCGTCCTCGATCATGGAACGGACAGTCTGTGCCGCTTCGGTCCAATTCAGGACGGCAACGGGTTCGTACACGCCGGACTCCCGGATGCAGATGCCTTTTACCCCGGAGTCCAGGAACATCGAGAGATCGCCGACGTCGAAGCCAAAGCAGGCATCCCCAAACTCGTTCCGCAGAAAATCGCCAAAGTCACCGTCAAACAAGAACCGGTCTGACGCCGCAATGATGCTTTCCGCATCCGAATTGGCCAAACCGTTGACCAGCCCGGCCTCAATGATCTGTTCGACCATCTCGGCGGGGATGCTGTCTTCCGGGTCATTGGCGGCGTTTTCCATAAGCTCCGCATCCTGCTCGGATTCCGGGACACAGGGCTCGCAGCAGGAAGTAGTGCCGTTGGCAGGTTCTTCCGTCTTTTCGTCGTCTTCGTCGTCATCGTATTCATCGGGGAAAACCTGTTTCGGATTCTCCAGCCAGGCTTTGTAGGTCTCGATCTCGTTTTCGGCCAGGTAACGGCCGGCGTCACAGAGCTCCCGAATCCGCTTGGCGACCTTTGACCAGGATACCGTGATGTCCTCAATCGGGCTGCTCAGACCACCCAGGCGGAATCGGATTCCCCTGCTGTCGTGATCTTCAGCCAGATCCTTGTCAGAAATCGCAGGATAGTTTCCCCCGTTCCCGAAACAGCCCTTCAGAAAAGCAGCGTTTTCGGTGTTGGAAAGACCTTTCTGAAACTGCTCGTAAATCGCGAATCGGGTTGTCCCGTAGCTTCGATATACCTCGTCCATGTCGTCCTGCGTGATGTGGACATTCTTGTCACCATCATCTTCTGCAGGAGTCATTTCTTCGGAATTATCATTGGATACGTCCGGTTCAGATTGCTCTTGATTTGTCGGAGCAGCCTCGCCTTCAATGCTGCCGGTGTTTGAGGGTACTTCACTGAAGAACGGATGATTTCCGTTCTGAAGCTGGAGCTCCTCGTCGGACATCTCGTATCCCAGGGCGGAAAGAATCTTATAGAGATCATCCAGGCCGTCGTTGGGTTCGTACTCCCAAACATACTGCTTGGAGTCACTGTCCCAACGGTTCTTGATGTATCCCTTCCCAAAGGGGGGATCCGTCACCGCACCCGCGAGATAGAGCGCCGACTTTGCGGGGTACTTTCTGCCCGTGTCCGCAGCGTCGAAATAAATCTCTTCATCATCGGCACCAACGTAGTCGCCTACGCCGGAGAGAGTGTGCCGCAGACCGTTGTAGGAGTTGACATCCACCAGGTTCTCCCAGATCATCGCCATGATTTCCGGCAGGGCCTTCTTTGCCTTGGTCTCGGAAACGGAAGCAATAAAATTGGTCCGCAGCTTCCGGGGCCTGCTTCTGAGTTCGGCGGCTTTTACTTCCAGATAAGCGATGCGCTCACGCTCTTTGGCTGCCTTCTCAGTTCTGGCAGTATCCTGGTTCCGCTCTTCTTCCGTCAGGGGACGAAAGACTTCGAAGGCATAATAGCCGTTGTCCTTGAAATAATACGGGACCGAACCGCCGAGTAGTTTGGCGTCACTGGGAAGATCGTGTTTTTCCTTGTCTCCGTATGCCACCGTGAGAATACGGCGGAAAGAAGACGTAGACGTACCCTCCTCCAGCTTTTCAGCGAAGCTCTCGATAAAAGCGAAATTGGCAGCTTTTACGATTGCCTTTTCCTGCTTCTCCTGGGATACCATAAGCTCCCGGGCGAAGTTTTTAGTGCCGGCAGCCTGCAGGCAGCGTTTCCGGTCATCTGCGGAGTCCAGAGCGGCGATTGCTGCAAAGTCGAAAAGCGAAACGCCTCGCGCTTCGGCCTTTTTGAATTCGTCCTTATCCAACTTCAGAAGACCCGTTCGGTTCCGGATCGTCTGGGTGGAGAAACCGGACAGCTTTGAGACTTCTTCAATGGTACCGCCGAGGTCCAGCATCATCTGGAAGCCTTCCGCCTGCTCATAGGGCGTCAGGTCGCTTCTCTGGACGTTTTCGCAGACCATGGTTCGCACCTGGGCCGCTTCGTCCATCTCCACAACGACGCAAGGAAGCTCAGTCAGCCCTGCCTGCTTTGCAGCGGCATGGCGACGGTGGCCGATGATTGCCGTGTACTCCCCTTCGCCGAGTTCCGGCGCCGGGACGACGGTAAGGTTCTGCAGCACCCCGTTCATCAGGATGCTTGCCGCCAGCTCAGAGAGGTCTCCGAGCTGCTTTCTGGGGTTCTTGGGGTGTGGATGAATATGCTCCACACCGATGTACATGATTTTCTTCTGTTCGTTCATTTTGTTTTCCTTTCTGCCCGTATTTGGGGCGTCCTGTTGCGGTTCTTCCTGATATATATAAAAAGAGACCTTTCCCTTTCCGGAAAGATCTCTCAATTACAAAAAAAATACTTCATGCGGCCGCTGGAGTCAGCAGTAAAATCCTTCATAAAGTACAGGAATAGTATATACTGATTTCGCTTATTTGTCAACAGTTTTTCACGCCCCCTCAAAAGAGGGGGCGTTAGAATCAACTCTTCTTGATTACGCTATCAGTCTGAGGTTGCGTAGACGAATGAGAGATCGATCATGATTCTCATGTTCATCCAGCAACTCATACTCAAAGTAAGCAGTATTCTTTGTCAAGCTGTGACTTATTCAAAAGCCTTTTCGCACACGCACTCGAAATCCGAGATGTCATCGTCTTGCGTGGCATCGGTTGCCTCCCAGTCATCAGACCAATTCACAGTGTCGGTCTTCTGGTGATCTGCGATATCCATTGCTTCTTCGGCTGTCTCTGCCTCTACGAAAATACATCCTGTTCTGACGATTGTGACACAGTATTTCATTTCAAACAACTCCTTTTATGCTGACTACCCTTGCTTCGTTTTCGTTGGGACTATCCGCAAGTGCAAGCAGTTTTGCGATCTTGTCATTTACGTTCATTCTCATTTATGAAAAGGGGCGGCAAGGCCGCCCCCCTCAGAGCTAATTGCCCATCAGATATCTGATTGCATCCTGCTTCGTCATCTTGACTTCCTCGCAATGACCGCATCCATCAGGTTGGATGTGCGCAGAACCCACCAGTGGGACGCTTTCTTCGGCTTCCCTATCAGATCCAGCAGGGCTTCCTCGGTGCCGCAATCAGGACAGATTACAGCGTTTTCAGCATGGCGGGAAACGGCGCCGTGACCAGTAAACTTGCCTCCACAACGAGGGCAAATCCGCTTTTCGTCCTGGCTGTCCATGATCTCAAGCCGCGTGCTGTTCAGCGATTCCTGCGCATACGCCTCAAAAGCGATTGCATAGTCTTCTTCGCGCATATAGCAGCTTTCAATCTCCCAGCCGGAAGTTTTCCCACTGTCAGACATGAGCAGATCCAGGCGAATATTCAAGTCGGATTGATCGAGGGACGAGCCATAAACGCCGGAGCCGTTCTTGTTGGCCTGATATCCCGCATTATTGCTCGTGACAACGTAGGTCCTTGCCGCTAAGTCTCGTGTTTTATCGAAGGAATCCTCAGTAAAGCAGATTTGTCCTTCGACATGGACGGTTTCTTGCGTAACAGACTCCACAGCAGCGAAGAGCGCTTTCATCGCCTGATAGTTTAATCTTACCATGTTCGCCCTCCTGCATTAGCCGCTGAATTCCCAGGAAGAATACCGGAAGTCCTTGCTCAGAATTCTGTCGAGCTGTTCTTCCACGTATTCTTCAACGTCACGGTCTTCCGGAACATCAAACATCATGCTGAAGGAATCTCCCATGTCCGGGAAAATTTTGATTTTGACAGAACTTCCCATGACATCCTTACGGAGTGCGTTGTTGGCTGCTTCAAACGTAGCGTTGATCTGCTGCCGTTCATGCTCCGCCATGGAACGGAACCGCGGGGAACGGCAAAGAGCCGCGAGGCCGACCTGGAACTCCTTCACTTCCGACTCTTGCATTGGCCGAAAGATCTTTTCTTCGGCTCGCTTCAGATCTACCGGAATTTCGTCGGAGTGAAGGTGGATCCGCCCCATGGCGCGATATCGATCAATCTTCAGGACGTTGTTCATCCGGTCGATACCGATCACTCTGGCGTAGGAGTCAAATTCTGCTGTCCCGCTATCCCGATTTGAATCGTTTTCCGGTTTGGCGATAATGAGATCGCCTTTCTTGAATTTAATCACTTTCTTGTCCTCCTTACTATTTTGCGCTTTGAGCGTTTTCTTTTACCTGGCTTCGGTATTTGCACATATCTTCATTTTCTGAAAACGCCTCTTCAAGGCATTCTTTCCAGTTCAAAGTGTGCTCTGCGCCGGAGCTCGTCCCACAATCGGCCCGCATTTGAATGTAATCATCCAAAAATGAATCGATTGCCTGTTGATTAGCAAGAACGTCACGATGAATAAGGCCTTCCGAGACCTTACTATTCAAATAACTCATAACGTCTTCACGAAAATAGACTTCCCGATCGACGAAATTCGAAATTAACGTGGCGTCTTCAATGCTCAGAACAAATGTGAAGCCGGCTCTGGTGCAATACACCATGCCATTTTTAAGTGATAATTGCATGTTTCGCCTCTTTTCTTTAATTGGTCAACAGACCCGCTGGATATCGGTAGAAGCTGCAGAACAGAAAAAATCATCCTGTGTGAAATTGTACCCACGGTAGCGTCTGAACACTAACCTGTCCGGGATGATTTCGTCTGCCTCAGCCATATCAGCATACGACGGTTCATCGTAGTCTCGTCCGATAACCTGGGCAAATTTGCCCTCGCTTACGAGCTCAGCCAGATAATTCAGCTTCAGTTCCATGAGCTGTTCTCTGGAAAGCTGTCTCACTTTCATACGCGAGCCTCCCTTCTGTAGACCAGCCCATCCCAGATTTCACTCGGAATGGAGGTGTCAAGACCTTCCGCCATGAAATCCAGGAACATCTCCCGGGTCAGATTCCTTTCGGCCCATTTCGCCGCGTTGCCAATGATGCGGCGAGCGTCGGGACCGAAATTATAGTTTTCCTCCAGATACCTCTGGAGGTGATCGTACTTGTTGAAGCAGTCATCGTTGATACAATGCTCCACCATGTAGCCGATGCAGGCTTTCTTCCAGCCGTCAGGATCCGGGCCGGATAGTGCGAGGATGATGTCATTGATGACCTCAGATTCCGACATCCATGTCAGATAGTCGCTGGGCCTGTCATAGTCCTCCGCCTCCGTGCCGCCGAAATAGAACCATTCCGGACCAATAAAGCACACAAGGCCGTGGCCGGCTTCAGGGTCAAGGTCAAGCTTGACTATCCCGGACATCCACCCTCGACCGATCAGCGTATTCAGATCAGCCTTTACGTTGTCTTTCATCTGTTTTCCTTTCTGCCCACTTGTCCGTGTGGGCCGTCGTTGTGTCCTATCTTCGTGCTATATATAAAAAGAGACCTTCCCCACTCCAGTAGGAAAGATCTCTCGAATACAAAAAAATACTTCGTGAAGCTGCTGATAACAGCAGTAAATTCTTCATAAAGTACGGTATTAGTATATATTATTTGTGTAATAAAGTCAACTGTTTTCGAATTGCATCTCAGAAAAATTGTAAATAACAAAAAAAGCCGCCCCGAAGGACGGCTTTTGTGTTTAGAGATTAGTCTCTTTTGTCGCATTTTGCAGTCAGGTAGATTTTGAAACCAACTGGAACGCAGCAGTCAAGCCAGTAGTCTCTGTACTCGTACTGTAAGCCGGTTTTTTCTTTTGCTGCTGCGATTAAGGGTAAATGCTTTCCCTCGCGTATCTCAGCAAAGGAAAATACACCTACAAGCATTCCTTGTCCTCGAACGTACATGGCCAGACCTCCTAAAAAACTATTTCGAAACCCAATAGTTTCCGATACATCCCCGCGTGGAATCCCAGGTGTCAAGCACCTTGAAGCGGCTGTTGATTCCGTCACCGTGGTTGGTTGGCACGATAGCAACCGTATGATAGGATCCGATGTTTGCGATGATATTCCCGGTTTCGCCATGGGGGTCGTTTACAGACAGCCAAGTACACCACTCTCTGCCGGTGTACTTTGAGTTATCCGCTTTCCGGGGCTGCTTCTGCTTTTTCCAGCCTTTTTCCTCCAGGTACTTTCCGTAGCACTGCGGCATATTCAGCATATAACCTGTTCGGATAGAAACCTCTGCCAATTCACGCACTGTCTGTTCCCAGGTTTGATCCAGGGCGGTGGCGATTGCGCGTATTACGCAATCGCCAGCCTTGGTCAATCCTTTGAAATTTGCGTTATGGTAGAGGAAAGAGCTGGTTTCAGGGTATTTGCGTTCGCTCATTCCACAGAAGCCCTCCTTCTAAGCCGGCAGCCAAACGAGATCGCCGTTTTTCACTGCTTGGCAGGCGACGGCGTTGTCTTCTTTGGCAGCATTGAGTCTGTCCGTATCGTCGGTGCAGTAGTCGATCAACTCAATCAGTGCGTCCTCCAATTCAGGAGAGACGAAAGCACCAAGGACAAAGCCGTTCTCGTCAACTCTGATGATAATCTTTTTCATGATTAACTTTCCTTTCGTTTATTCCTGGCGTGCAGAACAGACAACGCCTGCGTGCTTATATTCTCTGAAGGGCTCTTCAAACGCATCACACGCGACGCTTTGACCCACCTTCAAGTAGCGGAACCGGGCAATATTCTGATGCCAGTAGATGCCCTTTTTGATCCCAACATAGACTTCATTCTCCGCTGGGTTAAACACCGCGCTGATTCCATATCCGTCATAGAGCGGAATGTAGCAGAGCTCATTTTGGTAGTCCTGAGAAGGAACCATGCCGAGTTCCCGCTTCTCCCGGAGCGTGAAATATGGGACTGTCGTTTTCAACGCTGAAAAGACCTCAACTTTGTCAAAGTCATCCTCCCCGTCAGAAACCAAGACCTCAAAGCGGTTCTTTACAATTGCGGCCTCACAACCGTCCCGGAAATGCAGGTCGTCAGCAGCAGTTGCATCACTTGGATAAACGTAACAGGGCCGAATTATTGCAATCGGAGTGTCCGGATTGCCGTTTTTGCCCTTTACGTCAACAAACAGCTCGAAATCGTACGCAGGATCGCTGTTTCTTGCGATAATGAGACGATTTCCGTCTGGCAGACACACTTCATTTGCCCCGCAGTTTGCCGTCTGATGGCGATTCTCGCGGCTGCTGGCAGGGTGGCTGTCTTCCGGTTCTTGTACGAAAGTACACATATCTTCCGGCTGTGACAGCGCCCCGCAGGTTTCACATCTGAAAATGGGCTCGCCGTCTTCGGGTTGGGTTCTCGTCCATTCTGTGTGTCCGCATTCGGGACATGACAGGAAGAATTTCATTTTGCCTGCTCCTTTCCCGGGAAATCTTTTGCATACAGATCTTCGACTTCTCCCGTCTGATTGTTGAGCAGCGTCGCATGCCAGGCACGCCCCGTCCTGGCGCACTCCTCTTCGAAACGCTCCAGGGCCTTTTCCTTTGTCTTAAACTCGCATAGTCCGTAGGCCCGAGTTCCATTATCATTCAGAAACGTGAGGTCATACCCAACCCAGGTAAAGCGGTCCATGTTCTGATTCAGGAACGACGTGAGCCAGAAGACGAACTCCGTCAGCAGCCGGCACATCTCAAGGAAATCTTCCTTTGAACGGCCAAGGCACTTATATGTACCGAGCTGAACGTGTTCCCGCTTCATATTGGCGCCTGCTTTGGAAACAATTCCGTCAGCGTAGAGGTCAAGGTAAATACCTTCTGATCCGCCGAAGTTCGGGATGCCGATCACGTCCCATTCATACGTATCGATCTGAACGGGATGTCCGGTCGGAAGTCCGTAATCCAGAATGTCCGGCAGCAGGCCTTGCTGCTTCAGAGCCTTGTCGGTGATTTCAAAAAGCTCAGCGCTGGTATACGGGCCGCGGATTGTACCGTCAGAAAATTTCTTCTTCATACTTAACCGTCCTTTCTCCGGTCGAACACACACTCGACATTCCATTCCGTCGTGTCCTCGCCATGAGCGTCGACGATCTTGGCGTATGAGTGATCCTCCGAAATGGTGGATTCAGTGACATAGCCATCCTCGTGTTCTTCCGTTGCTATCTTCAGCTCCGCGCTGAAGACAGATTCAAGGTAGCGGCACGCGGCATCATATGTCGAAAAGAGGACAACCGGAATAGAGGAATCGAACGAATACGTCGTGACTACGGCGTACAGTTTATCCTCTGCGGGTTCTTCCCCCTGCTGGCAAAAGACGATCTGCCAATCGAAATCGGCATGATTTGGTCCGTTGTTACGCCACGCGGAATCAGCAAAGAGCTCGCCGTCTCCCGACATATAATGTTTGCCGGGCACGATCTCTTCGACCTCGAAAAATTCTTCCAGTGTGGTTTTGCAGGCATCCTTCAGCTCAGCGCACATGGCTGCATAGGCTTCTTCATAGGAACTGAACGCCTTGATCTCCGTTTCCCGTTCTGCCGTAGATAACAGCAGAAACGGCTTTCCATCTATCTTGATTTTTAGCATAGCTTCTCCTTTCGGTATGCCAGCGGGTGTTACCCCGCTGGCATCGTCGTTCTTGTTTGTTTTATTTTTGCCGTTTCGGATAGAACTGCCTCTGCCGTGCGTAATCGCAGAGCGCGTCGGTAGAATCCGCGGTATAGGCATCTTCGAGCCACGCTTCAAAGCTGCATTCCTCCGGCCGGCACTTGAGGTGTGCAATCTGTTCATTTTCGTATGCTTGTCGGTTCTGGTCGTAGTATTCCCGCAAGAGCACAAGCGGAAACGCCAGCTCGCAGAGGTTATCCTGCTCGCATTCTTCCTCGGAAAACAAACCGGAGCTGTCGCAGTAGACGGTCACGTCGACCATTTCCGCGTTAGCCCATTCGTCGGCGTTTTTCTGATCTGTGGGAGGATCAGATTCAGCAATGCTTTGTTCCTGTTCCAACCAGAAGAGCAGCTCGCTGCCGATAACCGAAGTGAA
Organism: Bacillota bacterium; assembly: GCA_016280485.1. Lineage (GTDB taxonomy): Bacteria > Bacillota > Clostridia > Peptostreptococcales > Anaerovoracaceae > UBA3871. Next base: position 61,782 of record JAEEGU010000051.1, read on the forward strand.
TTCCTGGCAACTTTGGGGATCCTTCAGATCGACTTTGACAGATACGCAATCAGAGTTCGATTCATCCAGAACTGTGCAGCAGCCAATGTTGGATTCTTTCTCATACTTCAGGGATATGGAAAGCTCTCTTGCCATATTTACCCCTCCTTAGCTTCTGGGCTTGAGCATGATTGATCTCACTTCCCCATTAACCAGCAAAAACTGTTCTGGCCACCGGAAGATGTCCAGGTACTTTTTCTGCTGGTCTTCGGAAAGGCTCCCCCAGTGCTCATGCGCGATTGCGCAGACAATGAACGGCCCGGTAAGCACGTCGTAGATCTCGCCCGTTTCTTCAAAACGGAGCGCCCGGTTGAGATCGCGGCCCTTGATCTTGCCTTCTTCGTCGCAAAGAATACACACGTTATCATCAAAGGGGCAGACCTCCTCAATGATATCCGTGTCAATGACTTTGTAGAGGCATTCCAATGTCGGCTCAACATCCATGATTCGAGCCTCCCTGCCGGGAGCCACAAAGACGACGCGGATAGGGCCAGAATTAGCCGGATTCTCGGTCTGGCTTTCGTCGAAGGCAATTTCCTTGAATCCAAAACTGTCGCAGTAGTGATAGCTGGAATTATCGGAATCCGTTGCCTTGACGGAGACCACGTCCGAGACGGAAAGGGATCTTCCGGCGTACTCCTCCGGCTTATTCATGTTGAACATCTCGAAAACCTCTTCCAGGTTATTGCAGGCTACTTCACCTTCGAATACCTTGTCATAGATCTCCGGACGAACAGATTTGCCGCTGGTCTCCAGCCAGTCGGTTCCCATGAACGCAACTCGATCGTCGTCTCTCTCCATGTTGATTTGGAAGATTTTAATGTACATAAACCATTTTCTCCTTACTTGTCTCTTTTACAGATCGTCGCATGGACGAATCGCGGATCCGTTTCTGAAGGCTTCCAGAAAAGCCTCTGCAGAAATGGTTGTCGTCGGTTCTTTTTCGCTGTGGGAAATCACCAGAAGCTCATGCCACTCCGGATCGTCGTCATATGCTTCATATCCTTTGCTAACGAAAGTTGGAGCATCAAGTCCGATTTGTCCAGGATAAAAGAAATGGCTGTCAGGACACAATGAGTCTTTCGTGAGATCAAAAATCTCAATGATTTCTTCTCTCGACAGATCTCCGGGCAGAATTTCTGCCGCGAAGAGCTTGTAGTTTGATGCGTCCCGATACATATACTCAACCAGTGTCATGATTGCTCCTCTTTAGTAGTCAAGCTGCGTTTCCCAACTATCGCTGTGAAGCATTTCCCGAGCTTTTCGGACAGCCCAATCGTCAATGTTGATATATTGGACGTCCTTCGTAGTGATGACGGTAGCAACTCCAACAACGTACCGCAGACCCTCGTTGCCGGCTTGCATAATGATGATCGCATCATCTTCGGCAACATGGGACTGCAGCCCGGACAAGAAGGCATCGTAGTCCACTTCGTCGGAATCTTCATTGTCGCTTGCGACGCCATCAATGCAGCCGAAAGCGCCGAATCCGTAGAGTGTCTGACCGTCCCGATGTTCCTCTAAAACCCGAAGATCATCGCCGGAAACGGTATTCATAAACGCCCTAAAGGCGTCCTCGTCCTTTACGCGGAAGTAGTTGCTTCTTGTTGTACATTCGAAATTCATACGATTTTTCCTTTCTTTTTAAGCAGTTTTTGCTTGTTCTTTGGCAGCGTCCACGTAACCGAACAAAGTCTCGACATGCTCAAAACACGCCAGGATATTGTCGTCCAGGATGTTATCAGCAAAGCACATATCGAAGAATTCACCGTCCGGCGAGATCACGTTTGCTTCAAACCAGTTGTTGTTTCCGAATGCGAGGTAGTCGGAGTCGGTTCCTGAGTTCAGGAGCCGATGCAGCTTGTTGTCGTCGCACCACCGTCCAATTTCGTCATATACTCCGCCGTTATTGGACTTTTCTGTAACGTCAACGTATCCGTGACCTTTGACCTCTCCTTCAAGACGAATTTCACCGTGCGCCTCAATCGAAATCCACCATCCGTCCGGCATCGTGATACATCCAACTTGGCCACCATACCAGGTGCAGTTGAGATGATCTTTGTCGATGATGTTGAAAATATCGATATGAACACCAAAGCGCACTTGCTGAGCCATGATAGTGGCGACTCGCTTCTTAAATTTCCTTTGCGTCATTTCGCAAATACTCCTTCTGTGTCTTTATAGATTTGATCGTGGGCGGGGGCAAAATACCGTTTGTTTCGCACCACTCCCACACATAGGACACGGAGGATACCACATTCTCCGTGATTCGATCATCATTGTACCGTTTCATGATATCCTGTGTCCGCTCTCTGAAACCTACCAGCACTCCGTCGGCATTTACGCGCAAATCAGCTTCCAAAAGAAGCGTCAGCATTGCGTTGCATCTGACAGAAGGGTCGATTTCGGTGAAAGGAACCAGGGGTTTCGAAAGCAGGAGATCTGTATCGGCGTCTGCGTTCGTGATGTGATATGGACTCACACCATGCAGGCGGATCGCTTCAACGTATTCTGCGTTGAGACCCATTTTCCGAAGGTCTTCCGCGCCGCTCATTCCGTGCTTTACCCTTCCGTGGATATAGCCGATGTCGTGGAGCAGGCCAACAATGTAGGCCAACGCCGGATCCAGGTTATAATCCACGGCTCTTTTCTGCATGTACAGGGCAACGCCGAAAACGTGTCGCTGTTTGCGAGATGAAAGTGCCACAGGCATAGTCAAACCTCCTTTACGCAGCGAATTCTACGATGTAATTCAGCAGGAGCGCTGATTCATCGTAGAACACGATTTCATCATTCTTGAGCGTGCCGGAGAAGCCCATTGTCATCCCGGCTTTGGCGTGTACACAATTCTTGGATTCCCGATCCAGGAATGCCTGAGAAAAATGCGTCGCACTTTTCGGCTCGTAGGGTTTTCCGTATGCCGTGGCGAACAATCCCATGAAAGCATGATTGCTTTTTCCCTGCGCCCAGTATGACCCGCTGAAGCTCGTATAGCCCCAGCTTTTCATAGCGCTTGGCGCAAAATAAATGCCGTTCCCCAGCATCTTGCCGGTGATAACAGCATTCGGGTTTAGAAGCAAACTTGTCTTCATGATGTTCAGCCAGTTTTCGTTTCTTGAGCCGTGCCACAGTTCTTTCACGTTCTTGATTCCCTTGGCCTTCAGATACGAATTAAATCGCTCCTTCTGAGCCTCAGGAATGACTCTGTAGACACGTTTAACCTTCTGCTTCAACTCGGCCGGCAGCTTTGCTAAAACCTTTTCCTGTTGCTCCTGAGTCGCCTCATATACGCGGACACCGTAATCCCGGAATCCGTCACGCTTCTTAGTTTTGGTTCCAACATGGGCGACAACGGACATCGCATTCAGCAAGCCTTCTTCACGGTCGATGATTTTCGGGAAGTCGCTTGGCTTTGTGGCCAGGAGCTCCGTAATGTATCGGACCTTCCGTGGTGACAGCGCAAGCAGCTTCGAAAGCCGCTGGTTAAAATCGTCGACGGAAACGGCGCTGCCCAGATCGTTCCACAGCTTCCAGCCCTCCTCGCATTGAGCTCTTGAAACCGTCTGATTCTTCAGATGTGTTTCAACAACGCCCTTTGCGTAGGACAGAAGGACTTGGAACAGGTCATCTGCGACAGTACGGCCATCCGGCGCTGACTCGCAACTTTCGCTTTCGCTGATTGACGGTGCAGAGTTCAGATAGATGTCGGTCTGGTCTACGTAGCCTTTGGAGAGCTTTTCATAATACCGGATCCAGTAAAGGTACGGTTCATATGGAACCTGAAGGTCTTTTGTGCCAAAGGCCTCTCCCCTTTCGGAACCGATACGCCCATAGGTAGCGCCGACGGATGTGGTGACACCGCAGGAGTTACTTGGCCGCAGCCAGTAATACTTGTAATTGTTACTCTCCAGATTCACGCAGGTCAGGTACGCATCCTCGTACTTTGAACTTTCGAGATTCAGATCGTAATAATCGCAAGTCACATACATGGACGGGATCGTTTTCCCGTTTCTGATGTACGAGCCTCGTTTTCCGATGGAAAACATGGCTCTACCTCCTGAGAACCTTTCGATTTTCAGGGTGCAGGGAATTTCTGCGTCAAGCAGCATTTCCCCTGCTTCTTTCATTACGGCGCTTTCATTACACTCTGATTCAAGTGTTTTGATTTTGTTGCCGCATGAAAAGATAAATTTGTCTTTCACGTTTTTCCCTTTCTGCCTATTTGTCCGAATAGGCCGCCTCTGTGTCGGTTCTTCCTGCTATATATAAAAAGAGACCTCCCCCGAAATGGGAAAGATCTCTCAATTACAAAAAAAGTACTTCGTGAGAATGCCGTTTAGGGCATAAATAATCTCCATAAAGTACATGAACAGTATATACTATTTCTGGATTTTTGTCAACACGAAAAAAGCAACATCATAAAAATGGGGCGCTATCGAAAAATGATAGCGCCTCTTTTTAATCAGATCTTTTAAAAAAAATTAAAAAAATATGTAGACAGGGGCCCTGCTCTATGTTATATTCTATTTGTAGAGCAGGGTGCCTGGACTATTGAATTTAAATAAGGAGGTAATATCGATGCCAGTAGTTAAGTTAACGTTGAGCCAAGAGGCCTATGAAGAATTACAGCGATTAGCTGGTAGCCAAAGCATTCAGGATTACATAAGAAGTAAAATATTCGGTAGCACTATTTTTACTGTGGATGAAGCAGTAAGACGAATCCAAGCCGGGGACTTTGATCCCGAAAAATATCCCGATGGCTTTGAACTCCCCGATGTATACGGAGACGAGTGGACTATTGCACGAGGTCCCGCAGGATCCTTTGGCAAACAGTTCTATAACCACATCGTAGCTAATCCTGATTTAGGCATAAGTTTTAAGAATATGGGCAAGTACGGCAGACGAGCCGTTTACACGTTTGAAAGGAGAAAATAGATGAATAACAAACAGATTCGTAGGGCTATGAAGAATTTCGTTAAACATTACGGACAACAGGACACTCGAAAAATGACTAACCTGTTCTCTGCTGCGTACAAAACGCCCAAACAGAGAATTGCGGGGAATCTAAAAACCATGCATTACGATGAAAAAACAATACTGATAACTACACATATCCCTGCCTGCTATAGCACAATGAATTAAACTGAATACTCTACCTGCCCAGTAGTCGCCGCTACTTTCATTTTTGTTCCTTCCTTTTGAATCACCCCACCGGAAAACCGGCGGGGTGACAATTTCACTATTTCAGCTTCATGCGGCCGCATACGCCCAGATACCTTGCGTGTCTGACCGGAAGCAAGGATACATCTGGAGCGTCTGCCGTACCTTCTCGCGCCAATGCTGATTCGAGTAGGTCCTCTTGTGCCCATCTACCATTCGGTAGATTTCACTCAGAGGAAGCCTTCCCTTGTCAGACAGGATCGAAACGAGGACGTCTCGCCAGGTTCCTGCCTTGGAGTCACGCACGTCGTAATCATAGCGGCGGGGCAGACTGACCGGGAACATCAGGGCTGCATCTTTCCGAAGCACCATCAGGTACTCATGCACGATAGGTACAAATTTTCCTGAGTAGGTGGTCCGGCTTGACACGCAGTTATGCTGCATTTTGATAATGATCTGCTCCAGCGTACCAGGCTTTACAATATCCGCAAGCATGCTGTACAACGTGCCTTTCTTCTTCATGTCACCCATGAGGGTAAACATCCGGCCGCCCCTCTCCAGGGCCGCAAACTGTTTCATCATGCAGTAGTTCATCATATCGACGAACTCAGCCCAGTCTTTGCAGCGGGAAAGATCGTTTTTCTTTGGATCGATCCCGTATCGATGAAGAACTTCCTCCGCGGAATACTGCTCGCCGGAGTAAATGATCATCGACCCGTAGGGCGGATGCCAGAAGATGTTCCTGGGGATGTCCGGGATGTCCATCTCAACAAGATCAAATCCCCTGTTGAGATCCAGAAATGATCCAGGAACGCCTTTTGCCCGGCAGACATCCTCTGTAGTCCCGGAGCCTACCATGTAATCTGACAGATACGGAAGCCGATACTGCTGAATGAGATCTTCAATCAGCAACGGTGAACAGTTGCCCCGATAGGTAGACCGTCCGCCATGGCCTCTATCCGGATAGGAAACAACACTTTCCATGTTAAGGCGCCTCCTCTCCGGAAGGGTTTGCTGCGGCATTATTCCAGAAGGGATACTGGTCATTCGGGAGACCAATCGCTTCCCACAGATCAACCAGAACTGGATGATTACCTTCGACGATCTCCATTCTGAAATCCGGATCGTCCATGACGTAATCCACTTCTCCTCCAAGATCGTAGAACCTGTTTTTGAGTTCGCCGAGCTTATTGAAGACGCTCTGCTTGATCGCAATCCCGCTGGAATAACACGAGACGTCGAATGCTTTGAACATCCGCCTGATCGTATCAATCGCTTCATCCGGGACGACAACAGCCGGCCAGGAAGCAGCCAATGATGCCTTCAGCGGGTTGTTCTGATACCGGCGGGACAGCTCTGCCCACAGTTCCTTTTCGGAGACACGGGAAAGATCCTGGTGCTTCTCCAGATGCGGAACGGCCTCGATTCGCCAGGATCGGGGATCGTAGTCGTCCGGATCCTCGTCCATCGGAACCTCACCGTCCCAATCTTCCGCCGTATCCTTGACGAAAGTGAGCAACTTCTGCGCCTCCTTTTCAGTAGCACAGGCCGCCAGGACGGTTGTTGCCGGAGCAGCCGAACAGTAATGTTTTCCTTCCGTGTACTCGCTCTGGTCGATTTCTTCCAGAACGAGCCAGACTCGCTTCCCAAGCGAATCAGAAAGCGCAGCGAATTCCTCTTCGGACATTTCCTCAACTTTACCGACGGCGACGTTTTCGAACACACCATCGGATATCTGCCCGTCGAGCTCCGCTCTGCACAGTTCCTCGGTGTTCCTCGTAATTCGAATGATCGTGTACTCATTCGTTCCGGACTTATCGGAATTAACGAGTTCCACGATTCTCGTGATGCCATCCTTCGACCAATCATAAACGACAGACGGCTCGAAGGAAATCTTCTGTCTATGGCCGTCTCTGCCATAGACCTTCCATTGTCTTGTTTTCATTTTTGCTCCTCCTTGTATCCGGGCAGCATCTTCCCTGCCCACATGAAAGCATTGACGTATTCTGCGGGAACAGGGGGATAGTCTTCGGAAAAATACTTCTTAAAAAGCGCAGCTTTTCTCCCTTTGAGATACGCCAGCGCTTCTTCTTCTGTTTGGAAACGGGTCTCCCGATCGATTATCACGATTCTGCTATCGCGGCACTTTCCTGGCAACACTTGCTGAAGGCAGATATCGTAATTCACTTCCCACGGTTTTTTCTGGTATCGATTCTCGTCAATGGAGATCGTAGCGTGGTAGACAGCGTTACTGATTGTCCATATCGGATTTCTGTATCCAGCAGGATTCGTTACGCCTGTCGTCCACTCTCGGTAGAATTCAACGGGTTCCCACTCACGGTACTGCTTGGCCGCTTCAAGGCAGCGCAGCTTGTACACGTTCGCAGCCAAGGCGTCCGCCGTTTCGCGCAGGCTTTTGGCCAAAAGCTCTTTCCGTTCCTGGAACTGCTTTATCTCCACGTCAAGCTCAACCATGGGTGAAGAGTCGTTGAGCAGGCTGCCCATATCCACGAAGGTATCGTGCAGACAACCTGGTGTAAGGGTACTCAACTTGATGTTGATGTCGCGGTATATTTTGAGTTCTTCTCTGCTGTCAAACAAATTGTCCTTATTCGCTCCGCGAACAGCTTTGAAATCCCCTTTGAACAGTTCGTTCATTTCATCCGCGGTGGCAAACATCAGCGACGACCAGCTTATTTTTTTCATAACCCGGTCCCTTCCTGTTCTTCGTCAAAGATTTCACACGAAATAAACTCACCGTCAATATCGTGTGCATCTCCGAAGTCGCCTGTATCCCAAGCCAGCGTTTTCGCTTCTTCTTCGTTTTCCGCTTCCACGATCTGCGTATACCCAGCGGTGATACGCATACGGACAACATACTGCATGTTACGTCCTCCTTTATATTTTTCTGAATTCCAGGTTGAAAGTGTCGCTGTAAGCGGCGACACCGTTCCAGTCATCGTACCGAACCCTTTCTTGCTGCCCATTGTGGCAGAAAACCAGATTAGGACGAGGTTCATCTCCATCGTCACCAAAAGGCAGGCGAGTACTACAGATATACCATTTGGCAAAGTTTTCTTTCGGGAAATGATTCTCCCGCAGGTAATGCTTTCCGTTGGCATCTCTGTAGATCTCGCGGCCGGAACCTTCTTGGATACCGATAAATTCAACCGAAATGGTCTTGTCCGGATTTCTTTTTGGATCGTTATAAAAATCGTTAAAAGAAATCTTCACGACCCATTCCTCACAGAAATCGGAGTAGGTCAGCGTGGCGTGGTTTTTGATGTAATCAACACCTGCTTTTTCCAGCAAATGTGCAGGCATGAGGATGTAACCCTCATGCCCTTTGCTATCGATGCAGATCACCTTCCGGTGCTCCTGAATCATGTGATCCGGCGTCACGAAAGATCTGTCAATCAATACTTCCATAGCAACCTCCTAAACAGAGCGTGTCGACTGCAGGGGCTCTCGGAAGATTTCCCTGTCCACGTCGTCCATTTCTTTTCGGAGCATTTCTGAGCTGGCATTTCGCAGCCAGTTCACGAATTCTTCCAGATCTTCGGTTGTCCCTGTATTGCTTTTATCCATTGTAGACTTCCTTTCTGTCGGCGCCGCTTTCTTCAATGTAGGAAAACAGCTTCTCTTTCACAAAGGCGTAAAGGTAGAAGTTGTAGTCTCCCTTCACCGGGATGCAGCGCAGAAGATACGCATACTGTTCGGTATCGAAATAGAATGCGTACTGCTCGCAGTATGCGCCGGTGAGCAAGGTCTTGCCCCAGCACATCTTGCTCATGTCTGCGCGACTTTTGAGGATGCCTTCTCTGAGCGTATTGACGACGTCGTCAAATTCCTGCTTGAAGGCGGCAGTCTTCAGCTCCGGACAGGAATCGAAGAAGGTGGTGTAAAACAAGCCGCCCGAGGATCCAAAATCCCCGCGCAGGTGCCCGATCTCTCCGATACGTTCCTTCAGATCATGATCCTTGCCGAACACGAGCGAGTGCCAGCGATTACTGAGTTCTTTCAAAATCAGTTCTTTCATTATTATACCCCTTTCAAATCATTAGATCAAAAAATGGTGGTCTTCGACGCAATCGGGATAAATTGCTCGAATCGCCTCGATTCCGCGGAATCCGCACTTGAAGAACTGCGTCTTCTTAGCTTCAGCAGCGACAGCAGCGTCAACAGCGTCCTTGTGGAAGTTGCCGTTAAGCAGATAGTCGGCGGCTTCGCTCAGTCTGAGGTTGTGCTGAACGTAATAAGGGGCCGTCGGAGGTCCGCACTTGCTTACAACCGAGACGTTCTCGTACGCCGCGAAATGCGTCCGGATTGCTTCTTTGGCAAGCCGTTTCGCAGTACCTTCCGCGTACATCGGGCCGCAGATCGATTCGTCGAAATCGGTTCCAATGAACTGTCCGCCGGAATAGTATTCCGACCAAACTGCACCGCACACCTTATGCCTGCATCGAACTCGCTCAATGTGGAGCTCTTCGCCGAGATAGGCATAGGTGGAAAGCTGTTCGGGCTCACCGATATTTTCCGCCATGCAGTACAGCCAGTTCTCCTGGTAATCCTTTGCTTCCGGATAGGCGTCAGGATCCTTAAAGCTAAGAAGCCAGTCGTTGAACTTCCCCGCAGGATCCCCCGTTGCCCAATGCACATAGAACAGTACGTTCTGGTCTTCGACCGTAGCGTTGATCAAAGACTGTTCCGTAAAGCTCTTCCATCGCGCAAAGGCCTCTTCTTTTGGCGTGTTGAAGTTCGCGCTCCCATCGCCGTTGTTGGTACGGAAAAGCTCCGTTCCCTCCTGATCGCAGACGATAACGGTGATATCATTCGAGATTACCCCGTCGATCTCGCAGTAACCGAGAGGATCGCAGACGTAGACCCATTGCTTTTGGCCATACGTAAAACGGCCGATGTACTGGTCCTCCCCTACGATTTTCCAGAGCTCGACGTATGAGTCGTTCTCCGGACAATAGAGTTTTACTTTGATTTCCATCTTTTTCCTTTCTCCCACGCTGTCCAGGCGTGGGCTTCTGTCGTTGGCTTTTCTTCTTTCTATATGTAAAAAGAGACCTTCCCCATGATTCTTGGGTGAAGATCTCTCAATTACGGAATTTTACTTCGTGAAGTCCCAATCTGGGCAGTAATAATCTTCATAAAGTACATTGATAGTATATACTATTGTTTACGCAAAGTCAACTTGTTTTTCATTTTGGCTCAATGAATAATCCGCTCCCGGTCTCCCGGGAGCGGAATGTGTTGCCGCCTTGAAACTCAGCTCGAAACGAGCCTGCAAACTCTTGGTAGCGGCAGTTTTGAAGTCGACGCGTCTCCCCTAACTGACCCACAGATGCATGGCGGATGATTTGATGTCGCCCAATTTTGGAGGGCAGTGCCCAGTACATCGGAATAAGCCCAAAATCAATCGGACTATGGATCAAGGGTTTCGCATGAAATGCGAGGCGTAACGCAAAACCTTTTGCTTACTGCTTGTGGCAGCTCGCAATAGCAGAAAGAAGAAAGAACACAGGGCGCCCCACTGGAGAAATGAGCGGGGCAGAGATGAAAGGAATGCGGCCCTTGCCAGCAGCGAGCTGGCCGGCGGAGTGGACAGTTCCGCTTGCGTTCATTGCCGGGCCATATCAGGTAGAACTTGCTCTTTCTGGCCTTATACTATACCAACTTTTTCGCTTTGTCAACTCCACAGCAAATTTTTCGCAAAAAATTACCCCATGCCTAAAAAGGCACGGGGTAAAATCATGTGGACAGCTTTGGCTGCATGAATGCAATCGCCAATTCTGCCGCTTCCTTTGCGTCCTTGAGGGCTTCCATATAGGAATCAATTTCGCATAGTTTCAAATCATGATTGCTCAGTTTAACCAACGGTTCACCGTGGTCCGGAACGTAAACAATGTTCAGCCCGCTTTTTTTCGCTTTGATATCGACCACGATCCCGCTGTTGCGGATCGTATGGTTCTGCTTGTCCTGGCGGTAGTCGCCATCGTAGAACCATTTGAGACGATATTTCTCGTTTTCAGCGGTCTGTCCGAACAACGCCCCACAAATAGGCTCCTCGGAATAATCCCTGACAATTTTGAACTCAGTCATGTTATCACCCTTTTTCAGTTTATCACTGGTGGGTGATGATGTCAAGGATGTCCTGTTCTGTGATTTACAGAGAAGTACAGGAAAGATCTCCGTCTGACCGTTGCGATCAGAGGGTATGCAGAATTTCCGCAATCTTCTTTTCGTCATACTCCTCCTTCTTCTCGAACACGGCATTGTCGAATGCCGCCCACTCGGGATCATTGCCGATACCGCGATTGTACGCAGTATTGATGAACAGCCCGATTGCTCTTGCAACGGCGTCCTTCACCAGATCGTCATCCTCCGGTCCGTCTGGAATCGAGGGGAACATTTCCTCGATATTGTACTGGCGGCAGTGTCGGTTGATGATCCGGACAGAAGCCACGGCTGCTCCGTGTATGGCGTTTCGCTCATACATGGATTGTTCCTTGCGTTCGAGGATATCTTCGCCGTCAAAGCGGTATTCCCAGGACGGAAACAGGATTTGCTGGCGGATAACGCAGTTAGCGTAGTCCACCAAATGAATCAGGCACTCCTCAATGAATGCGAGGTATTCGTTCAAATCCTCCTTCGATGTTGCGACGGCCGCAATCGCAGCCATCAGATTCTTCATTCGGTTCAGCATAGTGGGATCCTTTCTCCCACTCCTCGCCCTGGGTAGGACTGGAGTGGATACCCAGTCCTACCCGGGCGTGGCTTTATCAATTTGATTTCCGAGTTTTTTCTCGGACTCGTCTCTCTTCTTTGAGGACATGAGCCAAAGGAGTCACGGGCTTATCTCCTTGTCATCGGAGCAGAGGGTCACGGCCCGCCTCTGATTTCATCACCGTTCTTCGAACAGGTATGCGAGGCGGGAGCCTCGCTTCGATATTCAGTTGAGAATACCCGGCCCATTGACGCAAGGCCTATATATTTACACCAGCATCCTGGCGATTCTCCCCGTGCGCAAGCGCACGTACTGTTCGTCTTCCTTGAAGACAAACAAAAACCGCCACTGCCCCTATACCTTCGCGCAACGTCCCTCGTTGCATCTCTAAGGGGGTGACGGATACTTCTTAGATCGGCAGCCCAGTTTGGGGTGCGGATCTGTGCCTGAAGGATATAATATCCCATTCAGTAATCTTCGTTAAGTACGGCTATATTATATACTATCATTGATTGTGTGTCAACAGTTTTCTGTGCCAAATCCGTTCATCGTGACTTCAAAAAAATTTTCAAGTTCGGCATTGGATTGGACCAAATTCGTTTGCTTTTGCAGTTGATTTATAAATCCTTTTTGTGTAAGATAAAAGCAGGAGGTGTTACTATGAAAAAACATATTTGCATTGTACTAACTGTTATTATCGTTATTTCATGTTTTGCCGCGTGTTCGACCGCAAAAAAAAGAGAGAAAATTTCTATTGACGAATTCATAGAGAAGTACAAAAGGGCCGACATTGAAACCTTAAAGGCTGATCCGCTTCCATTCTTTGAAGATTTTTACGCGGTGGAAAAAACTGCAAAATCAAACGAAGAGTACGGCGCGAAATTCTTAGATTGGCCAGCCGATGAAACATTCAAGGAATTTGAAGACAAGGATTATCAATACAAAGATAAAGAGGTTGTTCTTTTCAACACACCTGCTGAGATCGACGTTACGATTCATAAGGGTGCCGTTTCGTCGTTATTTGTCCATATCGGAACCGGAAATGCGGAAACGGATTTTGAAACAGCAAAGGCTATAACAGACGCCCTAATCCAGAACCTTGGTGATGCGCAGAAAATCGAGATCGATTACGAGGAGGTAAGCGAAGCAGCACTAAGACAAATGTTCAATGGCGAAATGAAAAGTTTCAGTGTCTACTTCAAAAGCCCGGAGAGTGAATACATGGACCTGGATGAAGAGCAAAAGCAGGAATATTACGAAAACCAGTATTATAGCTATACGATTGCATTCGCCGTCTACGGATATGGGACGCAGCATTCCTACATTTCGATTTATTGAGTGCAGGAGAAAAAGTTTCTGGGCCAGCCTTCGGGCTGGCCCAGTTTTTCAATTTAACGATGTCCACTATAAGTCGACAATGAAAAAATGTTTAACGACGCCATGAAAACTTTTACTCAAATAAAAAACGGTCTCCGATAGAGACCGTTTTTTGTGATTTGATTCAGGTAATCTTGGATGTGCTGCGTTCAAATCTGGTGCGTCCGTACCCATTCCAACAACGCATCATAATCCATCTGGCCTGCAGCAACCGCAAGCCCTGTGTCTGCAACTTCGCGGTTTGTGCAATCCATGTGAATGCCATTGACCTCCAGAAATGTCAGCATCACATACATCCCAATCCTTTTGTTGCCGTCAACGAAAGCGTGATTGGAAATTAAAGTAAATCCGATTCTGGCTCCTTTCTCAACTTTGGTTGGGTAGAGCTCCTTCCCGTCAAATGTTGCAAATGCACCGTCCAGAGCAGATTCCAGGAGGCCTTCATCTCGAATTCCGACGCTGCCGCCGGTCTCTTGCGCAATCAATTGATGCAGCAGCTTCACCTTTTCGGAAGAGAATCGTATCATTTTGCCAGCTCCTCGAATGCGGGTTTGAATTTCTTCAGAATTCGTGCGGCAACGATGTCGATTTTCTCGTCGTCCGTCATGTCCAGCAAAGGAGATTGATCCACGTCAAGCAGGATATATTTGGGACGGTTATTTTTGAAAATCACAGCTTGTCCGTTCCGATCTGCAATCCGTGTCACACGGGAAAAGTTTTGATTCGCTTCACTTACCGAGACAATGGAATTGGTATCAATGTTCATATCAACACCTCCTACCGATAGTATACTCTGCTTTTAGGTAAAATTCAACCATTATTTTTCACTCTATTATTTCATGCTTTAAGGCCAAATATCGAATCCCTCGACACAAAACCCCGTCTTATCACTGATATGGTCAGCGATGCGGTCCTTGAGCTCTTCGATATCGACGCAGCCAATAGCCTCGCCTTCGTTGAGCAGTTCCTTGTGGTAGACGGTCATCACATCAGGAAGATCAACGTCTTCCCCGTCGGTATCCCAGGCAATCTTGGATACCGTGAAATATGGGCCTTCGGGATCTACCAACGATTCATTGGCATCGACTACAATGTTTTGGTCGGCGTCATTTCGGATGATACGGAATCCAAAATGTTCGCAGATCTCCTGGGGAATATCATTCAGAAAATCGCCCCAGTTGAAGTGGCGGTTGTTTTCAACGTAGATCTTCAGTCCTTTGTCTGTGCAGAGGAATTCGTTTACTGCCTCTTTCACAGCTTCTTCGGCGCAGATTTCAACGCCACCCTCAAAGTCGAGGAGAAAACTGAAACTGCAGCCTTCGTGATCCGTGGCCATAATATTTACCAGCAATTTTTACTCCTTTCAAGTTGAGCCTCCCCGAAATGGGGAGGCTATGTTTTTAATCGTTTGGCGCAGGGTCATATAGTAAGCAGCCATCGTTGGTCACGATATCTGCCTCCTTTACTCCCATTCGTGCTGCCTCAGCTTCATGCGAATAATCACAGAAGCCTCCGCCGTTGTTGTCGCACGTTTTACAGATTGGCCAGACACAATATGGCATGGATCATTCCCTCCAATATGCGTCCATGATGCGGAGCTCCTCCCATTGCTCTTCTGTTGTGGGCTTATGGTCTGCCACCTGATGCCGGACTCCCTTGAACTCAACGAATTCACCCTCCAGGTGTTCGAGGCCGTCAATGGAGTTCTTCTCAATGCGGTACACCTCTCTGGTTCGAATGTTGATTCTGCAGTTGCTCTCAACGACAATGCCACCGTCCCAGACAGAGATAAACTTCGCCGGAGCAGCATCGCCGGCAAGCCATTCGCCCCCGTGAGAATCGAAAAGCGACAGCTCCCTGTAGATTGTTGCGTCAGCGTCAAACATGATCCAGTCAGCACCGTGGCTCATGGCAAATCGGATGCACTCGCGCAGATCCTCCGGAATATCCTCCGGTTCCTCAAAGCAGCACACCCACCAGCCGTAATCACCTGTCGCGTCCTCTTTTCGGAACGTAGTCGGGCCTTCCGGACCGTCAACGCACCGATCCAGATAGTTTCTGGTTTCTTCGCTGATATTTGCCGTGGACATCCCCAAAATCACATGGATTTCGGGGTTATTCTTTTTTGATACCTGCTCCCAGGCCATCTGAAGACCGTACATCCACAGATAAACCAGAAGGTTGTAGCTCCGGCCCACTGTGCCGATCCATTCCCATGCGTCGGGATCGACGCGGTTGAGATCATTGCTGGTTTCGTCGTCAAGAATACCTACGCCGCGGTCGCGGGTGTAGTTTTCCAGAAGCCGATTGATCAGATCCTCGCGGTCGTTGCGTTCCTCTTTGCTGAGAGCGCCGCCGAGAAATTCATTTCGAAGTTCTTCCTCAGCGTCCAGTTCATCGTAGTTGTACAGATCAGATGCCGCCCGGATTTTCTCTGCAAAATAGTCAATCGACTGGAAAGCCGAGGCGCAGTTTTCCAGGTCAACCTTGCAGGTCGGATACACGACTGCCTCTCCGAGATCGCCGGAAATCGACAGTGTGTTTCGCTCCTTGTCGAAAATGTAGCGGATCCGATGTTCAATATGGCCGGGTTTCGCCCAATCGAGGGTAGCGACCGTGCCATAGTCATGATACACGGCGACATGGTCCCTGAAATAATTCTTTGCATGTTCCAATGCGATTTTGCAATTCATATGTGCTCCTCCTGATTGATTATTATAGATTTTTCAATTCGCAGTTTTACTGTTCGTGCTGATCGGGAAAAACAGCAAGCGTACCCCAAAAAGTGAGGTCATCGACCGGTTCCACGTCGTAGTCGAACATGATCCAATCCGCATCGTGATTTTGGGCATATTCGATGCAGGCTGCGAGATCTGCTGGAACGTCCTGTTCCTTCCAATCTCCCTGGATATACACGAAAGCGCCGAACTCTTCAAGGCTGCACGCCTCGTTTTTCTGGTAGCTGATAACACCCTGGATTGCGTCGCTCCGAATCAATCTGAGCGTATCCGCTAAGATATGCCCAGTGTTCAGGGCGATCATCTTGGCCACATCAGGCTTACTCATAATGAGCCTCCTTTACTTTTCCCTGTCCGTCCAATTCAACAATCGCCGTTACGATCGTCTTATCGGACAGGGCTGCTGTTTTTTCAAGATTTCTTTTTGCGGTACGAAGGTCGTACCGCATCGCGTATCTTGCGCTGGAAACAGTTCGCCAACCATTTCTTACTCGCTTTGATACGTACTCAGTTCTGCCGTAGGGCCATTCGAACTGGATTACATATCGTTTTTCTTCTTCGGCTTTCTTGATGTTGGCCAGGGAGGAAATTGTACGTTTCTTCCGACCAAAGAACAATGGAGAACCAACTTCCGCCTCCTCCCAGGAAGCGAAAATCTTTGCAGACTTCAGATCGCTGCACGCTTCATGTCCGGAGGGGGTGGATCCAACGTAGTAGCTTTTTCCATATCGGACAACTACATCCCCGGGAACAGGCTTAACCTTCCTTGGCATTCTCAGCGGTTCTGTATCGTAACCGAAGCAGAGATTTTCCGTTGCGTCAATCCCCTGTTTTGCCAGCTCAGTCTTCGCTTCCCTGGCAGCCTCCACCCAGGCGATATACTCGTCATCGGTAGAGATGTGGCGTTCTTCCCGCCGGTAGAATCTTTGGTCTGTGTAATACCACAAATATCCACGCATGCAGTGATGCTCTTTGGCGAACTCTTCGATCGTTCTGGCGGCTTTTAGCCCGTTTTCAACCCAGCGCATCAGGCCGGCGTCGTCTACGAACTCTGCACGCCCACTGACACGAAAGTGCTCCTGGAATTCTCCTTCGCACCATTTTTGGAAGTAGGCTCTTATTTCGTCTTCCGACTGGTTAAGTGCCCAGCAATTCCAACTTCGAGCACGGCGTTCTCTGCCGTTAGCAAGCGGCTCCCACACGTTGTTGTCTCCGTGGAGAACCAAGAAAGAATAGCCAAGTGGAGTTTTCACCACCTGACGATCGTAAACGATAACGTAGGACATCGTTATACCCCCTTACCGTTCTTCCGTGTTCCGCACAAACCACATAATGTCGTGGTTGTAAACTTCCACAAGAATTTTGTTGAGCGCATCATATGCCTCTTTTGTAAGGGCGCATTTCGGATCAGCCAGAGCCTCAGATATTTTCCGCTCGAATTCATGCTGACAAACCAACCAGGATTTAGGCGGTTCAGGAATCTTCCCATGCAGGCCATCAGAAACGGCTTCCGCCAAATCCCAGATCTTGCGTTCTTCTTCCTCAATATCTCTGATCAGAGAAAACAGATCCGGGACACCGGAAAGGCCATTTTCTTTCGCCTCCAGGTAGGCTTTGACCTCTTCCTCTGCGTCGAAGTCATTGTATCTTTCGCGCAGGAGTCCTGGAATGTCATCCAGCTTTGAGTAAAACTCAATATAGTTGAGTTCACGACCAATGCTGGTAAATCCGGAGAACTCAACATATTTGTTTTTCTTGCCGTTCCCCTCTTGCGTTTTGAATGCAGCGTTGAAGTCGAGAGCGTTTACTGCGGCTTCAATTGTTCGTTTTCCCATTTTTTTCCTTTCTGCTCACTTGTCCCTGTGAGCCGTCTTTGTGTCCTATCTTCGTGCTATATATAAAAAAGAGACCTTCCCTACTTCCGTAGAAAAGATCTCCTGATTACAAAAAAATACTTCGTGAAGGTGCCGTTTTAGGCACTGATAATCCTTCATAAAGTACAATGATAGTATATATTATTTTTTGTGTAATGTCAACTGCAAAATTGCGTATTATGGAGTATAAACAGCGCCCTATTCCGGGCGCTGTGTGGTTTCTGTATTTCGCTCGCAATAGACAACATACCTGTATTTGCCGCCGCTGCCGTACGGGTGACAAGTTACGAGCGTCAGCATGTCCCTACCCTCCTGAATCAGCAGCTCTTCAGGCTGATATGGTTCGATAATCTTAATTTCATCCACGACATATTCCAGCACTTCCCAGGGATTTGTCAGGTACACAACATCCCCCTGCTGCAGTCGTTCGACATTTTTGAAGTGGATGGCTCCTTCCCAACCTCTGTGTGCCGCTAAGACACAGTTGGTATTTTCGCCGCCGATGGGCATGGAACTAATCGAAAGCTGAGCCGCGCCTCGATCTAAGTGGTTATAGGTGGCTCCAAGAAATACGGGTTCCTCGTAATCCATTGCCGGAATCGTTAGCACACCGATTTCTTCACTTTGATATCCGTAATCCGTAAGGTTTATTGTCGTTGCGGTATAACACCAGGGATCTGCAAGTCCGCTCTGTTTCGACTCGTAGATATGATTATTATATGCCTCCATTGCTTCCAGCAGCTCCGGATATGGCATTTGATCCGGAGAAAAATCTTTGATATGGCGTATTACAGGAGGATTCTCCGGTATTTTATTATCTACGATTACTTCATAAGAATTTTCGACGTAGAAGGCCGCGACTTCTTCTTCCGCCTGCTCCTCCTGAATGATGCGGTTGATCGTCGGCTTAGCGGCGATATATACGCCGGTCAGGAACAGGATGACTGAGAATATGATTAAGAAGATTTTTACGGGGCGTTTAGGCATGTTTTGACGCCCCCCTTCTTTTCTTTCGACGCAGAACGACGATTATAAAAATCAAAAGACAGGCTGCGGCGATTGCTCCGCCATATTTTAAGCCGACTAAATACTGCTCTTTCCATGTTGATTTTACCGGCTCTGTTTGTTCTGTTTTTGTTTTTTCGACAATTTTCTCGGCCTCTTGATACGGGATCCTGGAACCGCGAACCAGGAGCCTGTGTGAGTTGACGCCAAATGGAGTACACGTTATCAGGGTGGCTAAATCTTCGCCATGGATCAGCTCCAGCAATTCCGTCTCGTGGGGTAAGACTGTGTTGACCTCAACTACTTCATACGCCATCGTTTCACCGAGGACCTTGATGTAGAACACATCCCCTGCCGTGAGCTGGTCTATATCAGAAAACAGCTTTTGTTCTGCAACCCCGGAGTGTCCGGTTAATACCGTATGTGTTCCCTCTCCGCCGACCGGAAGGCTGGATCCAATCAAATGCCCGACGCCTTCTTCCAAAACTTTTTCGCTTGTTCCGTGATAGATCGGAAGATCGACGTTGATTTTGGGAATTTCAATATAGCCCATAATTTCAGATCCGGTTGGATTCAGGAGATCGTGGTAATCTGTTGACGCCAATTCAATTCCGTTTTTATCGTACTGTACCGGGGACAAAGAAGCATTATACGCTTCTGCTTCAGCCCTCATTTCCCGGAGGGCTGTGTCGTCCAGTTCCCGCACTTCTTCCTCGTAATCCGTCCTGACAACGCTCTGATACTTATCGTTCACATAGTTTGAGATGATCGGATAAGCAGCGAACAGCACGGCAGCAAGCAAGAGAAGAATTGCAAAAACTATCAGGAGTATTCGTTTCACATTGCGCCTCCGTTTAGGGGCGGCCCCGAAGGACCGCCCCGGAATGAATTGAAAGATCGTTTTCGGTATTACTGCTCGTTCTTGCGCTTCCGAATGGCCAGATAGAAGATCACACCTGCGGCAACGATAAGCAAAGCGCCGACTACGCCATACATCCAAACGCCGTTGTCACCGGTTCTGGGCAGCTCTGGGCCTCTGGTATTGATGATCGTCAGAGGAACCATAGCGTTTACGCTGCCATCCAGAGCAGACATCGTAACGTCCTTGCCGTCTACGGTGGCGGAAGCGGTCAGAAGATTGTGGGCAAGCTCCTGATATCCGTCGAACGTCACATAGCGGGGATCGTTCTGCATAAGACCAAGAACATCCGTTGCGTAGATTCCGCAGGCCCGGTTGCTGTCCTCAGCCGTGTTAATCACGACGGTGATATTGTCCCGGAGCAGCGTGTACCCATTGTCTGTACGGGTTTCAGTGATAATGTAAGTATCGTCTTCAACACCGTTGATTCTGACAATGCCTGTGGTGCTGTTGGGGATAAAGACGGTAGCGTCCTCTTCCGTGTCGCCGCGTCCGGTGACATAGTACACGCCGTCAGAATTCTTCTCGGCAACCAGCCAGTAGTTATCTGTAGAATTCTGAATCTTGAAGTTTACGTTGCTGTAAACGCCGCGGCCGTCGCTGAATTCCTTGGTAAGCTCCAAAGCGTAGGTGTAAACGTGAGCATCGTCTACCAGCGTGTCGTAGTAGCTGGTGTTGGAACGCCGCCAAGTCAAAACGACTGTGTTGGGGTTGCCTTCATCGCCGAAGACCACATCAGCGTTGTGATTCAGCGTTGCAGAATATTCCACCCGCACGTAGCAGGAGGAGTAGCCCTTCTCAGTTGCGGTAGCAGAGGTGTAAACAGTGGTAGCGGTGTTGATTTCGTTCAGGCCGGCAGGAAGCACAGTCACGTCCATTGTGGTTGAGGTGTTTCCACCGTAGGTTACGCTGAACTTCGGAGTCGCGTCGTTGAGCGTCCAGGTGGCGATCTTGTCGGTCATGGCGGCGTTGCGGTAGAACGTGATCTTCACGTCGCTCGCGTTGTAATGGCCATTCAGAAGTCCAGCCTCTTCAGCAGCCTGATTGCCGTTATACTCCAGGCCCTTGCTCAAAGTATCGCGCCAGCTCCAGGTAGTCAGGGCGGTTGCATCGGAGGTAATAACCGGCAGCTTGTCCTCAAAGCGGTATTCTACCCGATCACCGGTGGAAGCGGTAGCGGTATGATGGAATTCACCGTCGGGAATGCCGCGGGTGCCGCTGACGTTATGGTTGATAATCGGATCATCAATGACGGGAAGCACGATGTTACCCATAGACCGGACCGTCTTTTCCAGGCTGGGAATGCCGGTCTCGTTTTTCGGATAGAGGGTTACTTCGTACATCCACTGCTCGCCGCCATTGGTGGCGTTCGTACCGTTCACCGAAGTCATCGGGACGCTGACAAAGAAGGGCTTCGTGGTGGAGACTACCATTTCGGGGACCTTGGTTTCAACCACGAGATACAGGCCCAGGGGAAGATCACTTGCGGAGGTGTGGCCGTGCGCGTCAGTCTCAGACATTTTGGGAGCGTTTTGAGAGCTCATGTAGGCTTCCAACGCATTCTTCACCGCGGTGGGATTGTAAGCCAAAGCAGCGGAAAGGGCGTCGATCAGGGTGTCGGACGTGAAGAAATGGTAGCCGTTCTGAGCGTAGGTGGATACGACGGGATAAGCGTCGCTGTTGGACAGCCCCAGGGCAGAAAGCAGTGCGGCGTCCGTAGAATCGTTGAATTTGTAGAGCACCATATCCCGATGCACGCCGTCAGACTCGGTCTCAGAATAGGTCACGATATCTCCAACCTTGAGGTAGGAGAATTCGACGCCCTTAATGGCGTAGCCGTAGCTCTGCTGGCCATTGCCCAGGTTGTTGACGGTTCCGTCATCCATGATTGCTTCCAGAGCGGTGTCCTTGACGCCGGTAGAAACGTAGGAATCCAGCATAGCCGCAACCGTGGAATCCGTGTTGGCCATAGTAAGGTCATACTTATAGATGTCGATAGAGCCGGTGCGGGTGAAGTCAATCGTGGCGGTATCCACGGAAGCCGCAGTGACGCCGACAGAGATGGATGCCATGATCGTAACGATCATGAGCAAAGCCAGAATACGCGCAAAACTTCTTTTCATAATTTGATCCTTTCCTTTGTTTTGATATTGATTAAAGCCTTGCTTTAATTACATGTTATTCTTCCGCTTTTTCGGAAGATGCAGGAGAATGCCCAATGCCAACAGCACCGCCAGAACAGAACCGATTGCCGTCAGGGTGAAGCCACTGCCGCCCGTCAACGGCATTTCGAAGATGTGGTGGTTCACAACCTCATACGCAACTTCCGCCTGCTCCCCGGTCAGGAATCCTTCAAAGACGGGCTCGGCCAACAGCTCGTAGCCGCTCTGAGTTTCCACCTCGGTCAGCCTGTACTTGATCGTATGGAGTTGGTTGTTGACTGCCAGACCAGTGTATTCCACGATACCGTCCGGACCAGTCGGGAGCATGCCGTTTTCAAGGCCTTCACTGGTGCAATATCCAGCTTGTACCGGACTTTCCGGATTGCGGTACTGCACGGGCAGCCAGGTGTTCGTATCATCCAGGGAGTATTCCAGCAGATAGGTGACGCGCCGCATGGCCTGGCCCTGATCGTTTTTCTTGAGCACGCGGATCAGACCGGGGATGATCTTATTTTCACGCTCGATCTCGATATCCGGGGCGTCCGGGGTCAGTTCCAGGGGGATTTCGGTTTCGTCCAGTTCAAATCCTTCCGGAGCTCTGAACTCTTTCACCGTGTAGGATCCAACGCGCAGATCCTCAAAGATCAGTTCGCCGTTTTCATCCGTAAGGCCCTTCCCTATTTCTTCCCCTCGCTCGTCGTAGAGCCGGAATCCGGCGCCTTCCAGCGGTGTCCTCGCGCCTTCTTCTACCTTGACAATCTTGATGCTGCCGAGGATCAAACGGTTAACGAAGGTTACGCTGTTCGTACCCAAATGGATCGTGACCTCTTGAGAGACATGCTCGTTTGTGTATCCGTAAGGCAGCGTTTCTGTGATCCGGTAGATTCCGCCAACTTCCAAATCCTCAATATGGATCTGTCCGTTACGGCCAGTGACATACTCACCGACATAGGCGTAGTCTTCTCCGCCCTTTTTCTTTTCTACCGTAAATCTGATACCAGAAATATTTCCGTCATCGGATTGCTTCAGAATATCCAGGGATACGCCGGGCTTGTTTTCAAATTGGACTGTGTTTTCGCCTTTAACAAGCGTAATCCGCTGTGGGTTTTCGGAAAGACAGATGTAGTTTTCCGGGACAGTTTCGGTAATGCGAAGTTCGTCTCCGACGTGCAATAGACCTTGTTCGTCAACCAGGATAATGCCGCCGTCAGCGGTTACATATGTGCCAATCCTTATCCAGCGATCCTTGTTGGAATGGGTGTTGCCGCTGGCGGCGCCTTCATGCCGTTCCACTGTAAACGATATGCCGTCCACTGCTCCATCCGTAGATGTCTTGACGATCCTCAGCGTGACGATTGGGTGATTCTCAAACGTCACGGTATTGGTGCCAAGCTGCGCTGTGAAGGTCTGCATGGGATTATCACAGTAATAGCCTTCCGGGACAGTCTCGGTAATCCGGTAAGTCGCACCTTGTTCCAGATCGGAAACGTAGATCTTTCCTTCCGCATCGGTGACGTATGTGCCCTGGGTGATAAAGATGCCAGCGAAGTTCCGCTTTGCCAGGATGAACTCAATGCCCTCTATGTTGCCGTCGTCTGAATGCTTCACGAGCTCCAGCACTATATTGGGCTTATTCTCAAACGTGACCGTATTTTTACCTTCCACCAGCGTGATTGTCTGCGGGTTCGTGGAAAGGCAGATGTAATTATCCGGGACAATTTCCTTGATTCGGAACTGAGCGCCGATTGCCAGATGCTCCGTCTCTATGGAAAACTTACCGTTCGTGCCGGTGACGTAGGTTCCCAGCATTGACCAGCTTCCGCTTACGCGCTTTTCAACCGTAAACTGAATTCCGCTTACGTTTCCGTCAGTGGATGTCTTGACGATTTCCAGGCTGATATCCTTATTCTCGAAGTTGACCGTGTTTACTCCTGCCGCCAGCGTGACAATCTGCGGGTTCTCGGAAAGGCAGATGGATCCCTGGGGAACAATCTCTCTGATCCTAAACCTTGCGCCAAGCGCCATATGCTCAGGCTCCACGGCAATCTTACCGTTAGTTCCGGTAACGTAGGTTCCAAGCATCGTCCAGTTTCCGTTTACGAATTTCTCGACCTCGAACGATATATTCCGGATTCTGCCGTTGGAGGAGGTCTTGACGATTTCAAGGCTGATATCTGCATTCTCAAAGTTGACAGTAGTTTTGCCAACCTGCAGCGTAACGGTCTGGGGGTTTTCGGAAAGACAGACAGAGCCCGTGGGGACAATCTCCGTGATCCGCACCTGTGTACCGGCGGTGAGCTGCGGGATGTTGATTTTGCCGTCCGTATCTGTAACGTAGGTTCCTGTTGAACCAACCGGGAACCAGCCAACGCCGGTTATGAAGTATTCTACGGTGAAGGTGATATTGTCTACACGACCGTTAGACGAGGTCTTGACGATCTCTAACTCGTTGCTTGGCGTATTCTTGACCACAAGTACGCTGTGGTCTGAACTCAACACATAGGCGTCATTCCCATATGCGCTGGTTTGTACGCCCGAAGCGTCGCCCCAATAGCTCGTAACGGCAAAGGTAGTCGAGTTCGTGACCCGCATATACCAATAGCCGATCGTGTTCGACTTTTGGAATCCGGGAGGAGCGATAACTTCCTCAACCCGCATACAGCCAATGGGAATGCTGTTGATCGGGTAAAGGTCGTCCGATTGATACCCCCCCTCGTTATAGAGGTGCGCTTCGTCCAGCGTGAAATAACCGTCGCTGCCTGTCCGGAAATACCAGGTACGCTCAAATGCGGAGGCGCTTACCGTTTCGGAGTTATAGTAATCTACTTTGAAGACTGCGCCCTCCAGCGATACGTTTGACGGGTCAATTTTTCTGATAGAGAACGGTTGACCGGTGATCGGCACATTGGTAATCTCAATGGACATTGTGCCGCCATCGTTAAGACCGGTAACTGCAAGATTGCCCACAATGCAATCTCCGTTAGTATCCCAGCCAAGATCGCTGCCCTCTAAGATAAGATCAATGGGCGCCGTACTTCCACCGCTGGTCGTAATGCGAATTCTTTGCGTCTTGGTATTCTGATCCTCCCGCAAGGAAAGCAACTCACGGATTGCGTAAGTGCCGTCCTCCATGCCCTCAAACGTGTAAACCCGCTGGCCTTCCGCTACGGCAGTATGATTGCTGTTCGTCTTATAGATGTTGCCGTTACTGTCAGACCGGCCGTACCATGTGGTTTGACTCTCCAGGCGGAACACATTGAAGCAATATCCATCCTTACCGCCAGGAGCGTCATCAGGCAGGGTTTTTCGCATGGTCATCGTTCCGGTCTCTTCATTAACCGCGGTAACAGCGTCGTTCGTGATCGTGTACATACCCAGGTTTGATGTGGAATTCCCCTGAGCGTCGCCCCAGGCTGCAGTCGTATCATTTCCACTCTGCCGGATATAAATGTACGCAGTACCGGCATTTCCGGAAGGGAGAATATACCCGTTTGCTGCTTTAATTTCTGTTACTTTAATACATCCGAGAGGAAACATAGCGCCTTGCGCATCGCCGTATGGTTTGAAAAGTTCTGATGACGTATAACCACTGGCAAAGTGATTGCCATCAAATTTAACCAAGCCATTTGAGTCAGATTGAAAATACCATGTGCGATCAGGCGTGCCTGTTGGACGTGTCGAGGCATAAAATTCTGCCTTAAATATCGCTCCTGCGATGTATCTGTTGTCTGTTCCTGCCTTTTTGACTTCGAGGACTTCCGGGTCAAATGCTGGGACATCCGATACGTTAAAGACGTTTTGTGAATCATTAACCGATACTGTCAACGGAAATGATGTCGAGTTTAGCAGATACCCCGGAGGCGCTGTTATTTCTTTTGCGTAAAGCACAGTACCTATAGCGAATGTCTGTGCGCTCGTAGCCTCGCCGTTTGCGTTGGTAATTAGTGTAGCTACGACTGGGCCATTTTCTGATCCTTGGTGAATCTCATAGACGGCGCCCTGCAAAGAATATAGCGGGTTTCCCTGGATGCAAGCCAGCACACTGGCGGAGGCACTGGAGGTCTTCTTAATAGTGACGGTTTTAGGTGCATTATCAAAGGTGATCGCATTGGTCGCCCAAATGTAAATCTGGTTTCCGCTGGAATGGCTTTGGGTAATTTGGAAATACGACATTGAACTGGAAGAGGCTGTGCCAGATTTTACATACCACCCCGTCGTATCAGTAGGCGTATAGCTGAGCTTCGCCTTGAGACGATTTACCGTATTATCACCCGTCATGCTTCCAGTGAGCCCTTTTTCCTTGGAGTAGACCTCACAGCGTACCAGAATTTCTACCATCCTTTGATTGACAGCGTCGCTGGTTGTGCAAATAGGCAAGCCGTGGTACAGACCGTCAGAACCCAGCCCGATATACCCGAAGACGGTATTCATAATGAGCGTGGTCGCGGCGGCAGTGAGATTCGCATCACCGGAGTTTCCCCGCATTGCGCCCATGCCGTTCGCAACCGCGTAAATCAGATTGATTTGCGTGAATTCCGCTGATGTGTAGGTAGGGATCTGGCATGTTTTAAGGTTTTCCTGCAGATAGTTCGGAACGCCGTTGCTTATCGTATGAGGCTCCCAACTAAAATTAGGATCGGAATAATTGTGACCGTCTTCCTGGCTCGGACGGATTGGAATGCCGAGGTAATACTCGGATCCAACCTCATACCACATATAATAACTCGGACCTCGGTTGCTGTACATGGCACCGATACAGACATAATGCTGTCCGTCAAAACTTAACTCTTTACTGACATCCGAGCTTCCAAGCGGGAACCAGGACTCTCCGTAGCCGAATGACAGATAGCTACCACCGGCTTTGACGTTAATGCCGTTCAAATCGCTGCTGTGAGCGCCGAAAATGTCGGAGTAGTATATTCCGGAGGGAACGTCTCTGGTATAGTTTGGCGCGTCTGCACCACTCAGCTTTGGGGTATAGGGAACAAAAGTTCCGTTTGCAAGAAGCGTCATCAGCGCGGGGCCATCCGCTTTGATTTCTTCCAGCTCGGTCGGATCCTGGATCTCCTCCGTAGAGGGATCAGCACCGTGCTCCGTAGTTTCCACGCCGGTTTCCTCTGTAGGCTCGGCCGGCTCTGCCGCGGGTTCGGTACTCAGTTCCGAGGGAGCCTCCGCGTCCTGAACGTCGGGTACATCTAAAAGTTCCTCCGTTTCCTGCTCTGTTTCTTGTGTCGGATCCACCTCGATAGGATCGACTGTGGTTTCGACTGCTTCCGTTGCTTCCTGCTCCTGGTCTGCAATTACGATCGCTGGAAAAAAACTCAACAGGAATGCAGCCAAAAGCAGCAAAGCAAGGATCCGCGGAATGTGTGAAGAATTCATACGTGTCCTCCTTCAAATTTTGAGTAGAATAGAAAAATAGCACGATTTATAAAATAAACCGTGCTATTTAATGTAAATGATTAAATTGATGTGAATGGTTACTTTACCGTACCGCAGCGAGAACATACATCATAGGCGGATTGGTCTACAATCCAATACTCATGACATTCAAAACCGGAATGATTACCCCATTCCTCTCGTGGAAAAGATTCCGAGTGGCTATTCCATTCATCGTAAGTGTAGAACTGTGCTCCGCAACGACAGGTCAGGATTGGCTGCCAATGCCCTTCTTCATCGTGATGCACCCAGTCGTGGCCAAGAGCGGCAATATTCTCGCTGGCCCCACAGACCTTACAGGTCTTGGAACCGTTGGCCGTACAGGTGGGAGCAGTTTCCGTCCAGGAATGATTTCCGGTGGCGGCAACAGTATGGGTCTCGGTCAGGCTGCACCGGGAGCAGCTCCGGGTCTCCGTGCCGGCAGCGCCGCAGGTGGGAGCCTGGGTCTGCGTCCAGTTACCCCAGTTATGGCCCAGGGCATTGATCGTCCGGGTCTCCTTTGCGCCGCAGCCGCAGGTACGGGTCTCCTCTCCCGCGGTGGTGCAGGTAGGCGCCTTAGTCTGCTTCCAGCCGCTCCAGCTATGGGTGTGGGGTGGGTTCGTCGGCTCGGTAGGCTTCGGCTCAGTCGGTTGAGGCTCTGTAGGCTTAGGTTCAGTGGGAGCTTCGGTTGCGGGTTCCGTTACAATAGTTCCAGTCTCGCTGGGCTCAGAATTAGTAGGGGTCTCGCTGTTATTGGTTTCAGTCGGCTCAGTCACCGGAATGCCTTCCGTAGTGCCAACAGGTTCGCTCGTGGGAATTTCTTCCTCTGTACTCGTGACAACAGCAGTTTCGCCGGTGGTCACAACTCCGCCACTGTCAGTGGCCTCAGTCGTGCCAGGCGGGGCCGGATCGGGATTACACCCGGCCATCAGTGCGATCAGCATAATCAGAAGAAGAAAAAATGAAGTAAATCTCTTCATCTCGTTTCTCCTTTCGTTATAGCGCTCACCGCATACCAAAGCAGAAAATAGCAGGTTTGAACAATATAGATTGTCAAGGTGCAAGCCTGAGCAACAACATGCTCCGCGCTGGAATATGTCCTTAAACTCAGACTTCCACTTGACAGATTGTTCCAGCCATCACTTGTCTGGAACGAAAAACATTTCTGCTATTTCCGCCGTGATTCGGCGATGCTATTTTAGCATACATGAAAAACATTTGCAAGTGGATCTGGGGTATGGAACAGGACAATATGGTTGCCTTTATCTTCGGCCCCATTATATAATCATTTTATCATCGTGTCAACTCTGGCCGGATAATTTCATAACAAATTTTGGAAAATAGCCATAATTGAACTTCCGGTTTTTCACTGAAAAATGCTTTTGTGTAGTTTTGCCCTAAAAATCGCAAGGAATTTCAGATTTATCTAAAATTCCTTTGAAAATTAAAGCGTTGCTGGATCGTGCAAGTCTGAATTGAAAGCCGCATTTCTTCCGGGTTATATATGCCGAATGATTCGTCATAAAGTATTGGAAAACATTTCTGGAACATTTTGTATTGTTTGTTTCAAGTATATAGTATTTTTGTTATTAGATACATTCAAAGGGCAAAATAAAAATTGCCCCTGGTTTCCCAGGGGCAAAGGTGTAATTCACTGAGTTAAAAAATCTCGGAATTTTACTTTCAGAAAATCCTATAAGTGAAACGGCCCGATACATTCAATGTACCGGGCCGAACTGTTATTTTAGTGTTGTTTTTCCCACGATTCTACAGCTTCCAGAACAGAGAAATAATCGTCCGTCGTGTCGCAGCACGGTGTCACGCAGCAAACGGCCCAACAGTTTCTCATTGGAGGCCAAGCGTCATGCACTGTTAATCGTAAGCCTTTGGGCGGATCTGCACGTTTTCGATCAGAAACAATACGAACATCAGTATTGCCGCAGTATCGGCACGGGTGAAGGCGTGCCCGATACTTTTCACTGTATCGGGCTGCCATTTCAAACCGTTTCGCCATCACTCGCCCTCGTTGTAATGCGGGCAGGTTTCAGGTTCGCAGATATTTTCCCAAGGCTTCGTGCAAAGCGGACACTGATCCAACTGCTCCGGACTGCGCTTTTCCTCGTCTGCGAGACATTTGGCGTCGTCCGGCAAGCAATAGATCTGAATGCCTTCTGATGTACGAATTTTCATAGTCCCTCCTATTCCGGGTTCACAAGGCCGGGCGTCAACTCGTCCTCAAAAACGTGGACCCTGCAGCCATCGTCGAAGACGACCTCATACATGTTTCCGACATCTGGGATATCGACTTCTTCGGCGGTCAGCATCCGCTCGATGCAGCACTTTTGTCCTGAGCGAGCGTTGAGTTCGCTGTCGGCGCCGCGGGAGTCATACGTTTTCTTCGCCAGCGCAGGATACGCAATGTATCCATCCTTGGTCAATACGAAGTGGTCGCTCTGCTTCATCAGAAATTCCTGCTGCAAACGAGTGACCTCGTCCTGGATCTCCTGGAGCTTAATGAACACTTCCTCCTGGGTTTCGGACTGGAGATCATATACGTAAATCTTCATGTACGCACTCGCCATATCTGTGAGCCGACGGACTTCTTCCAGATTCCAGGGAACGGATCCTGCGGGATACGGGTTCTCCGGAAGAATATAGGCGCACTGGTAGAAGTCGTCTGTGGATACGGCATAGGAAAAGGAATGCTGATCGACTTCCGCCTCAAACGGAAGATCGTCATGCGGCCACTCCCCTTCTTCCAGCGTGTAGCCCGTCTCGTCGAGCATCCTATTGAGCTGCTCCTTCAGATGCTTCTCTACTTCTTCTTTAGTCATCGGCTCGGAGTCTTTGCAGCTCCAGGTTCCGATGCAGCGAACAAAAAACTTGTCCATCTTCTATCTCCTTTCAATTCTTGCTTGAATTACAGGGTCCGCAATTTCCGCAGTTGGATGATTTTGGCATCTCGCCAATGCGCATGAAATCTTGTGCTCGCTGCAGTCCGATGAAAAAATGAAATTGGTCATCGGGGAGCTGCGAGTAGATCTCGTAATACTCCTGTTTCAACAGTTCAAGGTTGTTCGGAGCATCATCCGAGACGCAGAAGCAGTGTCTCACCATTCCATGCGCAGTCGTTACGCAAACGGTTCTTGTGTCTACCATATCATAGAAACGTCTTTTGAGGCATTCAAGCTCTTCAGGATCGGAAGTTGTTTTCATCCGCTCCCGCAACCTTGACGCCTCTTCTGACATTCTGGGCTTGTAATCCCAGTTCTGCATCATTTTCATAGAATATTACTCCATTACCAGAGCTGAACATCCGCACTGACCTCTCGTTGAATCAGATGCGGCCAACTTCTCCTGGTATGCTTCCGACACATTTCGTCGATCTCTTTTTCGGAGCCTCCGGAAATAAAATAGCTTTCGCCACTTACGACGATTCCTTCTTCAGTCCGCATATAGCGAATTTCACGTTTACCGTCGCTGTTCTCAATGGGTTCAATCACCATCTTAAATAGGCCGTACGGATTATCCGGATCAGCAAAGGAGTCATCGTAATCCAGATCGGAAACGTAATTACCGGATTTCCGAATAGCATGTACAATCATTTTTCCTGTCATAAGAACTCTCCTTTTTGGTCTTGCGCCGCCGGGAAACCGACGGCGCTTTGTAATTAACCCGCGGTAACGTAATAGGGGTCGATTCCCCTTTCCTCCGTTTCTCCTCGGAAGCAGTTGCCACAGTACTCCCAGACGCCGTTAATCCAGTCGCCTTCAATGCATCGGAAGGTCGCATAAGTTGGCCGGAGCCATCCCGTATCTGGATCTTGCCTGTGGGAATAAGGCTCTCCAACCTGCGCACAACCGAGGCGCATCGTTGCCGGCGGCATAATATTCATGGCGTCCATGACTACGTCAGCAGTTACGAGATCTCCAACTTTTGCCGATTTGTATCGGAAGTTTTCAGGTGTTTTGATTTCCTGCATTTTCTACTCCTTATTTAAGTTTCCGGGGCGAAAACGCCCCGGATTTTTGCTTACTGACCATCGCCGAGAAGCGGGATGCTGCTGGAATCAATAGTTGTCAGGTAATAGTCGGGATTCTGACAGACCTTCTCATACTCAGCACGCCGCTCTGAAGGATCCGAAATGTCGCTGTAGAAGCTGTCAATAACGGCCTTCCCCTCTTCGTCCATGTCATCGTATCGGACAGAGCCAAAAAAGGGCGGGAGCCAATTCTGGCCGTTCTTCTGATGTGTTGCAGCGAAGATGTTCAGACGGTCGATGATGTGCTTGGCGCTTTCGTGGAAGCAGATATGGGCGGTTCCCTTCTTGTAGAAGGTCGCATCAAAATACTTGGTATGTACTTTTCTGCGCCCATTTCCGACGTTGGCGGCCCGGATCTCCATCATCAGATCCATAGACATGCCGGTTTCACCACGGTCCAGGAAGTCCATGACTTTAATCAAGTCGGACAAATACCGCGACACGTTGGTTTCGTCCAGCTTATCCGTCTTGTTCCAGGAATAAGAGCCAAAGGCGCTATAGAAAGGCAGAATCACCTTCATGTTGACCTTATAGGCTTTGTTGGTTTTCCAGCCGTTATAATAATGGACGTTCTCACATCCATCATAAATGGCGTGGGAGGTCATTTCCAGGAACAGACGCATAATCTCGTCTTCGATCCCCTGGCAAAGCTGGGACTGGATATCCAGAAGCAGCATACGGATGTTATACTCCGTGAAATCACGGTCCCGCATCTCGTGGATTTTGGAATCGTATTCTCGAAGGATATTATCCGTCATCTTGCCGATCGTAGGCTCCAGTTGCGGGTCGTGCAGCAGCTTATGCCAGAAATGTTCCCGCAGGCTCTCCAGCGCATCATTGATCGTTTCTGTATTGACTTTGGTAGTACCTTTGCTGTTTTTTCCCACAGAAACGGTAATGATTGCGGAATCGTAACCGTTCGGGCTCGGTTCGAGGTAAGGCAAAAGGCCCTGGTACTCCTTCAGAATCCGAAAGATCACGTCCGCCTCGAAGTTGTAGCGTTGGATCAGCTCACGGACGAAATCCCCCTTTTCCATCAGAGCAGTAGGAGAATACTCTCCGGTGTACTTCGGGGCTTTCTTCAGAAAGTCCACGATCCGGGATTTTGCCGGCGGTTCGGGAACTGTCAGCCAGATGATGACCGTTTCCACGTCGGATGTCCTTTCAGCATGACGGAACCCGTTCTTCACATACTCATACTGAGCGCCGTACTGGTCGAGCTTTTGAAGAAGCTCTTTCCTGCGTCTCGTGTACGGGATGCGAATCGTGTCCGCGTTCAGCAGGCAGCAGATCTGTCCGCCGTTCTGTTCCTGAAGCTCGATGGCTTTGAGCAGATGGGCGTCCCCGTCGGAAAAGGGCGGATTCATGATAATGGCGTCATACTTTTTGTAAGTATGGAACGTCAAAAAATCGTCCGCCACCACACGGTAGCCAAGTCCCTTCAGAAGCGCCTGCAGGTTCGGATCGAGCTCGATGCAGTCGATCTTTTTGTAGATACCGTCGCTGTCGTACTGGTTGTACAGGACGGACTTCCACGTATGTGAGCATTCCGACAGTGCTGCGACGATGTCTCCTTTTCCCGCCGAAGGCTCCAGAATTGTGTTTACGTGCCGCCAGTTGATCTTGCCGATCATTCTGCCGGCCAGGGCTTTTGGCGTAGGGAAAAAGTCATCAGATGCACCAAACGGGAGTGCTTGAACAGGGATGCGTTTCGAGCCGGTATTCCTTCTCGGACGGTTTTGCTCCGCCTCATTCTCCTGTTCTTTTCTGAAAAATTCCTCGCACTCGCGTTTTGCAGTCAGGATATCGCTGCAAAAACGCACCGCATATTCCGGCTTGGAAAAACCGAAGCTGCCTTTGTGCTGCAGCGCCCATTCGCCCTCGCCCATCTTATTATAGGACTGGGTCTGAACTTTTTCCGGATCGATGTGAATGATTCGGCCCAACAGTACGTCGCCGTCAAAGACGTGGATTTCCCGTTCCTTCGCCTTAGTTCCCGAAAATTGGATCTGGGTTTCTATGGTTTCTTTTCCGTAACTGCGATATTTTTCGCCTTGCCGGAAGCGTTTGCATTTCGGCACGTATATGGAATTTCGCGCCTCTTCAAATCGTAGTGTACACATTGTTTCTTTTGGTTGTCCTTTCTGCCTACGTGTCCATGTAGGCCGCTCTTGTGTCCTATCTTCGTGCTATATATGTAAAAAGAGACCTTCCCTACTTTTGTAGAAAAGATCTCCTGATTACAAAAAATACTTCATTGAAGACGCCAAGACGCCGTCTCGGGCCTAAGTAATCTCCATAAAGTACAGGTACAGTATATACTATTCGTCACTATAAGTCAACATCAATTTGTGAAGAAAATAGCGGTTATTGGAAGGGAGAAATTTCGATAAAACGTCCGGGTCGTTTTGGTTAATTCGTCTCATTATGACAAAAGATTTCTGTGAAAGTTGACAGATAATATTTCTTATTATATAATATTTCCAGATAGAAGATTGGTGGTGATTACATGGAAATCAGCGCTCTCTGCCTGCCTGAGAAGAAATTGAATCAGCTCCGAAGCAAGGGAATTGATTCCGTGGAATCCCTGCTTTGGCGCTTTCCAAATAAATACATGGACTTCACCCGCATTACAAGGCTGGTTCGCTCTAATGAAAACGTCCAGCTTCAGGGTGCTTTTTGTTGTACGGTTCAACGCCTCGAACAGTCTCCAAGGAACGCGAAAATTCCCTACGTTCTGATGAAGGCCCAGGACTCTGAAACCGGCGTCAATGTAAGCGTCTTCTGGTTCAGGCAATATCTCAAGTACGGCACTTTCCATGACGTAAACGCCGGGGATAAGTATTTGATCTGCGGGACAGCGCAGTATTCTACCGAGTATAATTCGTACACTATTTCGAGCCCCTCGGTGTTTTCTCCTTTCAGCCCGGATAAACTCCGGCTGTATCCCTTTTATCGTAAGATCCCGCAGATGGCGGATGATTATTACAGATCTGCCGTGGCAAAAGCACTTGCGTTTAAGGCTGTCTGCAAAGAGCCCTATCCCACGCAGATTTCAGCCGGCCACGGATACCCGACTCTGGATTCCGCAATCCGAACCCTGCATAACCCTGGTTCATGTGAAGAACTGAAAGCGGCGCAGGAGAGAATTGTGTTTGATATTCTCTTCAAGTTCAGCCTTCAGCTTCAGAACGCGCAGTCCCGGCTTTCCAAAGGCAGCCAGTATAATCTTCGCTCGATGAAGATGATTCGGGATATTGAAGCGGCGCTTCCCTACTCCTTGACTGAGGGCCAGAGAAACGTGCTTTCTTCCATGTTTGCCTCTATGCGGGACGGTCGAAGAATTCATGCTCTGGTGCAGGGTGACGTAGGCTCCGGCAAGACTGTTGTTGCCATGCTGTTCATGGCTGCGTTGGTTGACAGCGGCTTCCAGTGCGCTTTGATGGCGCCTTCCCGGGTTCTCGCCCAGCAGCATTACCAGGATATACGAAAAACCTTTGAGCCCTATGGCGTAAAGGTCGCTCTTTGCCTTGGTGCGTCCGGATTGAAGAAGGCGGATCTGAAAGCGATCGCAAACGGTGAAATCCAGATTGTAGTCGGCTCTCACGCAATCCTGTCTCCGAAGGTGCAGTTCAAGGAGCTCGCAGGTATCGTCGTAGACGAGGAGCACAAGTTTGGCGTCGCTCAGAGAAACGCTCTCGTAGAAAAAGCGTCTGCCGGTGTCCACAGTGTTACGATGTCTGCCACGCCGATTCCACGATCTCTGGCGCAGGTTGTCTACGGTGACGATGTGCAGCTCTGCACGATCAAGTCTATGCCGAAGGGCCGCGTGCCGGTGAAGACCGCTTGCACACACCGGGTCGACAAGGCTCTGGAGGCAGTTGAACGGCAGCTTCGTCTTGGCCACCAGGCTTTTGCCGTCTGCCCGGCAATTGCGCCGAATGAAAAGACGGAACGGGCGTCTGTAACCGAGCTTGCGGAGCAGTACAAAGCTTATCTTGAACCGCGAGGTTTCAAGGTCGCAACCTTGACCGGCAAGGACAGCAAGGCTGCTATGGAAGAAACAATCCGGGCCTTCGCCGCGGGAGAAACACACGTTCTTCTTTCTACGACTGTTATCGAAGTCGGCGTAAACATCCCAAATGCTACGTTGATCGTCATTCATGACGCAGACTGTTTCGGCCTGTCCTCCCTGCATCAGCTCCGGGGCCGTGTCGGACGGTCAAGCTTCCCCTCGTATTGTGCGCTTGTTTCCGATCAGAAAGATAACGAGCGTCTGAAGACGATGGTGGAGACCAACAGTGGTTTTGAGATTGCCAAGAAAGACCTTGAGATGCGGGGCGCCGGTGACTGGCTCGGCGCGGATCAGACCGGAAATACCGAGCCCGTGCAATTCATGCTTGCCTATCCGGAGATCTACCAGATGGCCCGGGAGGATGCCTCCGCAGCCCTCCGCGCAGGCGTCAACTGGCCTATCGTCCAGGACGCTTTTAAAGATGCTGACGACAATTATACTTTCTGAGAGGAGTATTTCATGCCAAGAACAAAACAGTCGCTTCCAGCCGAACCGAAAGACCCCAAAAGCGTGAAGCACGGTTGCGCCTCCTGTACGCATAAGGAGGATCCCGTTTCCAACTTTCCGTGTAAAGATTGCGGCGCCCCAAAGGGCCTCTGGCTGTACTGGGAGGACGCCGGCAGTAAAGGGAGGTTTTGACTGATGCAGCAGGCGTGTGTAAGGCCCCGTGTCAACCTGGTTTTTTGCGATCATCTGCGTTGTCCGCACCGGAACTGCGAACACCATTGCTCCCGCATTAAGGACCTTTTTGCGTCACACAATTTCGATCATTTCCCCGGAACCCCAAAATGCCCAAGACATATTGCTGCATCGGAATAATCTGAGCATAGCGGCGAGAGTTCTCTATTGCCATGTTCCAAAGCTTAAAAAATATAGATTTTCAAGAAGGATTACCTAATGAGATTATATGGCATTTATCCAGATGGACGAGGCATTTACCTTGATCCCTTTTTCATAACCGTCTTTGCGACAAACAATGGTTACGGCTTACTATTATCATCCGATATGTGTGATGCTTGTTTTCCAAAGGCGTTTTCTTCGCTGCAGGAAGCTAACGATTACCTTTGCATGAGCGTCAAGGAAGGCTTTATTGATGCATCTCAGCTCGGCAGCGTGATTACAATGCAGTCCCTTGCGGGACTTAGAAGTTTTGTAACCGAAGAAGAATTTTCGCGTGTAATTCGTTCCCTTCAAATGAAATCAGAGGATTATAACGGCGATGAAAGCGTTCGATCCGGGTCAGACTTAAAGCATTCAAATCTGAAGCAACGTCCAATCCAACTCATTCGAAACGCAAGCGAAAAAGATGATCGGGAATAAGCTTTCAGCCGCACGCAGAAGTGTGCGGCTGTTTGCTTCTTCGTCTATTGTCCCCTGCTGATTAAACACGGAAAACTTCTCTTTTTCTCCGCTCAAAGTTGACATTTTTAAGGCGTTATTATATAATCATCTTGTAGATAAGGATTTATTGTTTTATTTTTTTATTGTTTTGTTGTGTTTTGGGCGACAACCCGAAGAGCTGTTCAGAGTGCGCCAAAAGAAACGGAGAAAACCATGACTACGACTGAAATTTTGAAGCGCTGGCTCACATATTCTGGATATGATCCAGAGCAGAGCAGTTTCAATCTGCTTAGCTCCAGCTATCTCTATCATAAAGCCGGCAAAGTCATGACCAAAGTGATGGAATATGATCCCTCCGGCGTCGTTGCTCTGATTTACGCCAAGGATGTGTTTCTGCAGGTGCTCAAGGACTCCAAGGTTGGGTTATACGATCTGTTCTCTGAGCCCGGTGGACTGGACGAGCACAAGGCGATGTGGGATATCTTTATGTCGGACGACGTTGTTTCCATTGAGCAGCATTTCATGGACAAAATCAACGCTGTCGTCGAACGGGTTGTGATGGTCAAACAGATCGGTGAAAGGGATCTTGATTTGGAGCGCAAAGCACTGTTTGAAAGTGTCTCTTCCGTTGCAGAACAGCTTACCGTGTGCAAGACGGAGCTTTTCATGCGCGGCGGCCCTATTCTGCCGATCACGAATTTCTCAACGAAAATCCACGTATTCGAGCGTGTTGCGGATTGTCTCCTTGCGATCGAAGCTGCACCCGACGGCATGTATCTTTGCTATATCAACTGCTATGGCACCTCTGACGGTTATTTTGGGTTCTTTGTAAAGAGCAATGGTTCAGTCCTTTCCGTCTCTGAACGAGTAGATGAAGCCTATCCTGGGCAGCACAAGCATAGCCGCAACGGGCGATGGACGGAAGCAAAAAAATACTCTCTGTTTCCTTACGCTTTCATCTTTTCTTTTTCCGAACACGATTACCTTGGCTATGCTTCAAAACACACCATTGATGATTCCAAGCTGGAGTTCCGGCAGTTGGAGCCGAACGCTTATATGCCGCTGATCCTGGCCATGGTGATGCTTTCCCATAAGCTGTCCCAGACAGATATCACCAGCATGAAGCTGTCGCTGGTAGATTCTATGTTTCAGCGCAACCTGGATGCTCCCCTGCCCGGAACAACAGGCCTGGTCATTCCTTCCAACAGCGCATTGGCGATCCAGAGCAGAACATATGAACCCTCCATAACAACCGCCGATGTTCTTGGTCGGGATCTTCCCCGAAAGCTGTCCGATAATTCTCGCCCCTGGAGAGAGCAGGGTTCGTTCCCCGACAAGGAAAATTTCTTTGTTGAGATGTACGGAGACGGTTTTGAACTTGACTCAACAAAGCTGCTCGTTTCCAATCCGGAACTGAAAGCACTTCCAGCCGATAAATTGTCTGAAATTTCTGAGACTCCAGACGTAGAATTCGTTGGAACTGCGGATCGCATGGAACTAATTGCCTATATGCAGGCAAGAAGGCAGCTTGCGGAATATGTCCGCAAGCGTATGTTTGAAGACTATAAAGCGTTTGGCGGCGCCGCAAAAGTTGATGAATGGTTCGTCTCTGCTATTCTTGCGCGGAAAGAGTTTCTTTTCCAGCTATGCGTAAGGAAATACCTCAGTGAACAGGAAAACGCAGATCCGGCTATGGATACGACTGGGCTGGCTCTTGTGAACTATCATCCGGATGCGAAGAACGGATATGTTTCCGGCACATGGGGCGATCCTTTCCCATTCAACGAGCATCCCCGTGATGACCGTAGCCGCGAAATTGAAGGACGCAAGTTATGCGCGATTACCGGGGCGAACGCCTCTGTTGCTTTCTACTTTAATCCAGAAACCTGGGAGGATATCGAGTATCTTCTTGGCCCGGTTCCGAGGGTGCTTAAAGGCTGGCTCAAGCGTGGCCATGACGACTATGGAAACTGCCTGTTGAACGTGACTGATGCCTGCGCTGGTATCGGTAATCTGTTTGAGAAAGAAGAACACCGCACGAACCGACGTTTTCGTGGCTGCAGTTGGTTCACCGATGAAGACGAAACTATGGACGAAAGCGAGCTGATCCGCGATCACCCAAGAACGGAATTTTCTTTTGGCATCGCGTTTAGCAAGCGTGGATTGTCGAAGCTGTTGAAAATGAATTGAGGTAAATCAAATGGAAGAACGAATGCACAACAACGGCATAGTGAAATGATACGCGAGACAGATCTCACCGCTTTTGAAGCAAAGTTTAAGCGCATCCTATCAGTGAAACAACACTTAGCTGCTTCTGATGCAAAAGATGACAGCAATCGAGTGAGTGATGATCTACTCGAACTGGCGCTCACCAACTACAATACGGAATGTGAGGTAATTATTAAATGGAAACTGTGAAAACGATTCTTTATATCTGCTTATCCCTTTTAGGTATTTTGGTTTCATACTGCGGTGTACAGGCAATGTTACACACGAATGATGCCGTGCGCCATAGATATCTGGCCGTTTTTGTGGGCGGCAATTCAATTATTCTGGTTGGAATTCTTTTCCTTTTGGTCTTCGTTCCAGCTCTGGAAAACGCATGGAGTACAAAGGGAAATGCTGAAATGCAGGTGTTCACAGCAGAGACAATTACCATAAAGGAAAAATACATTTCTGCAGACGGGCTTTTCACGGATGGCGATTGCTATCTTGTCCTAACAGACGGCGAGGAAACAGTTCGGATCAAGGTCACGGATAGCATCTATGACAAGTACAAAGTGGGTGATGTATATGAGCACGATGCAGATCCTAAAGAATATCGAGAACATTGATATTAACACCGTTTCTCGCAAAGACCTTATCATCCACTGATTCTTATTGATAAGGCGAAAAGGCTGCTTTAACAATTAGGAGTGAATCATGATTAACGAAAATGCTTACGAGCGAAAGGATCTCATTGTGATGCATAATACGGGTCGAGACAGTACCACCGGTTATGGCAAAGATAAGACACATCACTATTTCAGCGGCTATATGACTCCAAGCGGCGAAATTGAGCAGTCCGAGTGGCGACGTCTTGCTGAGGCCCTGGTCGCCCGTGAAGGCGGTGATGATGAATTGAAAGAGATTATCGCCGGTGTCGAATCGCATTGTGCGTGGCTCCGTAATGA
Organism: Bacillota bacterium; assembly: GCA_016280485.1. Taxonomy (GTDB): domain Bacteria; phylum Bacillota; class Clostridia; order Peptostreptococcales; family Anaerovoracaceae; genus UBA3871. The sequence goes on from JAEEGU010000051.1 coordinate 101,841, forward strand.
TACGGAGAGACGGGATTATGCTCTGCAACTATACATGCACGGCGCAAAATCTCAGAGGTAGCAATTATGTCGGAAATTCGGTTTCAGAGGCGTCTTCCCGGTGCGTGTCCGCAATACAAGAATTTCGTGATTCAGGATCGTTATATCGGTCGCAATCTGTACGGAAACGACTGCTACGAGTATTCGCTGTTTTATAAAATTGATTTTGAGATTGTCCGCCGATTTCGAACAAGAAAGCAGGCATACCAATATCTAAGCGATTTGACTGGCCTTAGTCGCTTAGATATAAAAATGGGCAGCGCCAGCATCATCCGCAACGATGGAGAATGCCTCGGTCTGATCTGGGGGAATACGATGTATCGTCTTTACAAAAGAACCCGGGTAGTTGAGAGAAGACCTGTTGAGGACGAGCAAATCACCGGTTGGTTCGAGAAATTCTCGGAATGCTTGGCGGAGGCAAAGGAAATCATCAGGAGGGACGGTGTTTCATGAACGATTGTTATGAGGACGAGAAAGGTGTTTTGCCCGGGAAACTGTCCGGCGTTCGGGTTTTGCCCTTCGAATGTAACGACCGTCCGATGTACGCTGTGTGGAACGAGGATACCGCATCGGAGGTCGAGCTTCAAAGGGAACTGCACCTCTACCCTTTCAGTTCCGATCCACGATTTCTATTCATCGAACAATCGACCTGGGATTGCATCTTTGGTACACCGAAAGGCTTAGAGCTCGCCGACAAGCCGCGCAAGGATTTCAACCAGATTAACGAGAGTATATCGAAGGATTCAAAACACAATCCCAAAACGCCTTCCTATAAGCTGGAGTACGCAGCGTATATTTCATTGGTTCTCGCAATAGTTTCCCTTGCTGTTTATTTGGTCATATCTTCGACGAAATCCATTATTGGTTTCCCAAAAGTTGTTCTTTGCGCTCTCCCCTGCCTGTTTTTTACCCTGTCAATCGTTTTCGTCTTTATAGGACATTGGTATTTTGATTTTCACCCCAAGAAGCTGGAACGATGTGCATTCATCGCCAGGCGTATCGCTCATAATGTTGTTTCACAGTATGCCGGCCGTGGCAATGGCGATTATGAGATCGAGTTCTATTTGCCCTGCGTGGAATCCGTAATCGTTGTCCTGATCTATGGGATAATCAAGCCAATTCAGGTTGTCTCGGAAGAAGAAATCCTTGATCAAGTGATGATTATCCTATCTGGGCCGACGTACGATCTGCAAAATCTGTTGTACACCGAACACATCAATTACAGCAAAATAGCAAAGGAAATGGAAGTTATTGGAAAACATTCAAAAAGTTATCTCGGCCATGTTTCGGAACTTGCACACCAGATTATAGCGGCATACCTGGAAAAAAGGTAGTATAATTCGTGGTGCGGTAAGTTGCATGATCGGGTTTGGCTGAAGTATTCCTTTAGACGCTATTTTCGATTTTTGAAGGTGAGATAGATAATGAATAGAAAAGCTACTACGGCATTCCTTTCGGACGTTCTGATCCGCACCAGGCTGTCCGGGATGGGAAAATATTGGGCAAAAGAGGTTTCCCTGGATTATGGTTCGACGCAAGTGCGACGTATTGATTATCTCCAATTCTGTCCTGCACATCAAATAAGCATTGACGGAATTGAGAAGGGCAGTTTTATTGTCTACGAGATTAAGTCATGCCTTGATGATATCTTCTCGGGAAACGGAGTGAATTTCGTAGCAGAAAAGAATTACATCGTAACGTCAATGGAAACGTGGAAGCGTCTGATTCCCAAATATCAAAATGGAGATTTAACCAAACACATCAAGGAGCACAATCCGCCTGGCTCCGGCCATTTTGGGATCATGGTTGCCGTGCCGGATCATCGTACACCTGAGGAAGAGTTTGAGTCGCCAACGCCACTCGATCAACCTGGCATATCGTGGAAATTGGTCGTAGTGGTTCCCTGTCGGGATGGCCATAGAAAACGGTCTATGTCGGAGCTGCTGTTTTGTATGCTGCGAGCAGGCCATTGATGGGGGGTATAAAAATGGAAGGACAACTGAAATATAATTATATCACAGACCGTTTTGAGTTGAATGGGCAAGAACTGCACTGTGGTAATGCCTTGGAGGTGCTGATCGAGGACGGCGTTTCCGGAAAGCCAGAATGGGTTTGGACCAGAATCGAACACAACGATACTGGGTGGTATCTCGTTGGCCTCCGCAGCTACCAAATTGACGGGCTTTTCGCCCGAGTATAACAAATAACGCTTATGACGAATAAAACCGCTCCAGGAGCTTCAACGAGGCCCTTGAAGCGGTTTTACTTTTGCCGGAATTTTTTGAGGAACAGTATTTGATTAGCTCCAGCGACCATGCTCATTGGGATTTTTGCTCCAAAAGGAAAAAATAAGGTTGACATTTCTATCCTTCCGCGGTAGACTGCTATAGACCTTTTGAGATAGTGGCAATACGGCACAGATTATTATATTTTTAGGAGGTGTGTTTTCTCAATGGCACCGTAGAAACCGATGACCAATGATCTGAAAATGCACTGCGTTATATACGCCAATTGTACACGCATTCAAGCGGATTGTTGATCGTCACTGGCCTGCTCAACTTTCTATCATTTGTGAGAGCTGACACGAAAGGAGTAATGATATGCACAATCCGAAGGACCTTCCCTCGCTGACTGACGAACAGTATATCGAGTTCGTAGAGAACCGCTTTGGCGAATTCGATCCCGACGAGGATCAGAATCATACTTAGTCTCCAAAAACTGCTCCAGGAGTCTTCTCGTGGCTCCTGGGGCAGTTTTTATTTGGTTTTAACCTTCCCAATGGAAAAAGTTGTCCCCCGGGGAAAGGAACCCGGGGGACTGTGAAAGGATGTGATGAAACGAACTCTTGCGTTCTCCTGTGAGACTATTATATCATGTGTCCGCGGATTTTGTCAAGATTTGCATACACCCTTCTTGACAACCTTCCTTCATATGAATATGATTATCATAAGATGTATCAGGAGGTAATTGTCATGTTTGCTGATGAATTGAGGAACTTGAATGCTCACCCGTACTATGAAGTTGTTTGTGAAATAGCTGGAAGTATGGTTTATTATTTCAAAAATCGTTGCACCGCTGAAGCTTCACTGGGTCGAAAAACATGTACTGCATTGGGAGAGTGTTTTTCGTCCGATGATTTTAGAGATACAGAAATCGCAGAGTTTAGCGGTGAAGCACGTGAGTATAATTCCTTTTATTCCAAGTTATCCCAAAAAGTACCGAGAAATTATATTGATGTCGTATATGCTGAGGTAGTTGAAGAGCTTCAAAAGCGGTTATCGACAGAAGGGTTTTTAGCGGTTTCTGTTAAAAAGAATATTTGTCAGAAAAAGAGGAAAGATCCGGTTTATGTTTTTGGGCGCAGGATTGCCTGGAAAACTGTCCCCTATGAATCGAAAACTATCTCGATCAGTGTGAGTTGGTAACTTTACTTAAACTGAAATCCGCATATCTTTTGAGCTAAATTTATCCAAAGACTACGGCCAGCCCTCTCGCTTGTGGAAGGCTGGCCGCTTTTTGCGCATTATTGGGTCATGACGGCTTCGGCGCAGTCTACGCTCAACACTCTGATCTGCCGGTTCACATGAATGACGGCGCCGAATACCGGGCAAATGTGCCTAATGCTGCGGTTGCGGCTGGCAGATTTATTCTAAAGGAATTGTGCTGCATTTTCCTGTGTGAGCATATTCTTCTGCTCTTTTTCTGCAAGCGATTTCGAATTTTCGGATAACGGACTTAAATTCATCGGGAAGGAAAGGGTCTATGTGATTCTCCTCAATAATCCTCTCACAGACCTTGGGCAGTTTATCTCTGGGAAACTCTTTGACCAGACCGTTTTCTTGACAGTTTACCCGATAGAACGCCCAGGCAATCCCGCCGGTAATCGCTCCCAGCGTGTCGGAATCACCGCCGAGGGAAACAGCGTTCCGGATCGCGTCCTCATAATCCGTTGACTCCAAAAACGCAGTAATAGCCTGCGGGACGGAGCCCTGACAGGTCACGTCAAATCCGTACGTTGGTCGTATTTGATCGAGCGTCTTTGAGAGAGGATAATAGTGGTCACGGATATAGCCAGCGATCGACTCCTTATCATACCCGGACTTTGCAAGAAACACGGCTGCAGCGGTTGCTTCTGCTCCCCTTATCCCCTCCGGATGATTGTGCGTGACTTCTGCGGAAGCTCTGGCGAGAGAAACAGCTTCCTCAAGCGTTACAGCTATTAACCCGCAGGGCGACACACGCATGGCGGATCCATTTCCGTATGAATAGTAGGGCTCCGGATTATCAGAGAAAATCCAGGAATGAAACATGCCTCCGTAGCCCAGATTCGGATAACTGCGGCCGATTCGCTGCATCTCTTTAACCAAGAGCCGTTTGAAAGGCTTCTTTTCTTCTAAACTACGCAGAATGGCGTTCGCAACAGCTACGGTCATGCCTGTGTCATCTGTGATGCTACAGGATTCGGTCACAAAAGCGAAATTCTTTGTCTTTATGCCCTGAAACTCAAATCTGCTGCCAACAATATCTCCGATAATTGCTCCGTACATGATATAAAACCCTCGCTTGTATTTACAGTCAGATTATTTGGCAGGGACCACGAGACGGCTCCAGGTTCGATTATTGTGAGATCAGGGAGTCAGTTTAATGATTTCCTCGAAGATTTCGTCTGCTGACCAGTCCTCGCTGTCGTGTACTCTGAAGGTCAACTCAATTTCCTCAACGGTAGTGATACCATTTTCCTCAAAGGAGGAACTGAGCCAGTTCATATTTTCAAACGAGGCTTTTCCCGGAGCGACAGTGGTGGCAAAAAGCGGATCGCACATAAAACCGTTCACGGATACATCTTTTACGCTGAACATCAGATAATTGTCAGTCTTGTTGATCAGGTAAAGATCCGCCGTATAGCCCCAGAGGTCGTCAACCCTGTAGCCGGTGACGATAATGGAAATTTGGTCATTATCCACGATCACCGTATCCGTTGACTGCTGCGCACGGACATAGTTCTCGGCTTTGTCTTTGCCAAGGGGATAAATATGGACGATTTCCTCTGCCACGTCGTCCGCACGCCAGTCGTCCGCATCGTGGACCCGAAGGTGCAGTTCGATATCAGTGAATTCACCCAACAGCTCTTCCTTTTGATTATCCATGAAACTGATTTTTTCATTAGCTTTTTTCCCTGGTGCGACTTTTGTGGCAAAAAGCGGGTCCCAGACAACACCATTTACGGCGCCGTCTTTCACTGAGTACATGAAGGTTTTGTCTGAGGACTTGTTTTCCAGATAGACGGTTAACGTATATCCCCAGATATTATCCAGCTCGATTCCGGTGATCTTCACGGTGCAGTAGTCATTGTCTATTGCGACAACTTCTTCAAATACAGCCGGAGGTTCTGTCGGTGCGGGTTCTGGCTTCACCGGTTCTGTTTTGATTGGCTCCGCAGGTTTATATGCGTTATCCTGGGAGGGCGGCTGATTGGCCTGCTGCTGCGCTTTCGTCGTGGTCGGCGTGGTCGACGTGGTCGGTGTGTTAGGCGTGTCAGCCTTTTGGGATCCGGTGGTATTGCAGCCTACCAAAGCAAAAATCAGCAACGCGACAAGCAAAAGTGCAAACGTCCGTCTCATTACGGTATTCCTCCTTTGTCGTGATTTGTTTTACCGGCGACATGTCGCCCTTAATTTCAATATACACCCATGCGAGAGAATTGGCAATACGTTTATGATTATTCTTTTTCTTTCCCGTCGGTCAGCGGAATCCCGTGCTCTATCGCATATTTGCCGGCCTTCGTCGCTTCGTTGGCCAGAAAAACCACATTCGGGCTGTCTTCAAACGCATCGTCGGCAATCACCTGGGTCTGGGCTCGAAGCTCAACGGTCGTCAGATTCGGGCAATCCGCAAAAGCCCCGGAATCAATTTGATAAGCGCTGGACAGCTTAACGGTTTCCAGCCCGGAGCCTCGGAACGCATCCTCTTCGATCAAAGGAAGGCTCGAAAGGAATGTCAAATTCTTCAGCGAACTGGTTCCAGCAAACCCCCGTTTCCCGACCTCGTGGATACCCCAGTTTCCGTTGATGACTGAAAGACTCTCGCAGCCTTCAAAGGCGCCTTCCCTGATGGTGGAAAGGTAGCCGGAATGTGTCACTTCCCGGAGGTTCCTGCAGTCGGCGAAGCAGTAATCCCCTATTGTTTTAACACCTCGCGGTATTACGACTGTCTCCATGTCTTTTCCACGGAATACTTCCGGCGCAATCTCCGTGATGTACAACTTATCGTATTTCTCTGGGATCACCACGTCTTTTTCATTACCGTTGTACGACGTGATGATTACGTTTCCCCCAAATTCAAATACGGCGCCGAACCCGCCTCCTATGTCGACTTCTTCTCCCTCTTCTCCGGCGGCAATGTAGGAGGAAACCCTTTGATTGAATTCCTTTTGTTCCTGATGCCTCATTTCCTTGGCGGTCTCTTTTTCATTCTTCAAAATGATCACGAGCAGCAGAAACACGATTCCAATTAAAATAATTGCGAAAATTGCCGCGCCGCGGCTGCCGATACTTTTTTGACCCTTATTACCCACGTATCTTTCCTCCGTCGTCAAGCCATTTCTGGCCAAAGGATTTGCTTATCAGTTCCAGCGTTTTACTCCTCTTTTCACTGTATGTCGTAACCGGCATTTCAAAGAGCGCGAGCTGATCGATCGACGGGAATTCCTCCTCCACTCGGGCCTGCTCCGCTTCCGCCTGGGTAATCACAGGGGGCTCCCCGCCGCAGAGATGATGCAGATTGATTCCGTCGTCCAGCAGATAGAAGCCAAGCAAAAAACGATGGCACTCGCGGAAATCATTTTGATACCCAAGCAGGCAGCTCCGGTAATCACGCTCGATGCCGGAACTGAGCTTTTTTGAGCAGGTCGTAAACGCCAGGGAGTGCCTGTATTTTTCAAGGTCAACATACCCTTTTGAGCAGAGGAACCTTCGATCGGTTACGTCCAAGGAAAACCCGTCCGTATAGTCCCGGTAGTGCAGGTTTGAAAGGTAGAAAAGCTCTCGAAGGGCGGTCTTCCCTGCCCTGGGCGTCGTCTCAATCTCTGCCTTATTTCGTACATCAATCACACACTGGATCCCGTAGGATTTCAGGACTGTAATCAGGTAACTGTAGTCCTGAAAGGCCTCAATTCCACAGGTGAAAACGATCCCGTTCCCCGGCATTTCGCACGCCACCCTTCCCTTTTTATAGTGTTTTTTCCCGTATCAATTACGTCACAATTATATAGTATATCTATTAACTTGTCAACTTTGCGAGGATCTGCGAAATGCACGTTCTTCCTGAATTCTCCGAAGAAAACCAAAATCGCTGCTTCTCGACCACGTCGAAAAACAGCGATTTCAGAGTTGACACCATGGGTAATTTTTAGTAGAATAATGCCGAAGCCTCCCGGAGACGGAGGCGGCTCCCCTTTCTGACGTACAGGAAGGGAGGTGATCCGTATGACGATTACGCTCTCTGAACTCTTTCAGCTCGGCACGCTTATCGTTGCGGTCATTACCTTGATCCATAACTGGAACAAGAAAAAGTAGCCGCCATCCACTCTCACACGGCAGCGGCTACTTATCGCAGATAGGGGTCGCCGCCTCTCGTTGGCTTCCTCTGACCGTATTGTACACCGATTGACTCAGGTTGTCAATACTTCTCAGAGAAAATTCCGGGCCAGCCTTCGGGCTGGCCCAATTTTTTTCGCTTATTACGGGTTATACATAGCTGGAATAAAACGAAGTAGCCGCTCTCCCAGCCAAAGAGTGTCGGCTACTTCAACACACGAAGAACGCCGTCTTCTGAGGCTTCCTCTGGTTGTATTATGCACCTTCCTTCAGAAGTTGTCAATATAAACCGGGAGAAAAAGTTTCTGGGCCAGCCTACGGGCTGGCCCAATTTTTTCGCTTATTACGTTTACTTTTATGCGTTTTCATTTGGGAAAACTATATCTGAGTCTTTGACATCTGATAGTATCTTCGGTTCTCCATTGTGGTTAATGCAAGTTATCGAACCACTTAACAGTAGCGTCCAATCCGGAGATATCTCTATTTCAGCAGTTTTATCAGGACTACATAGCCGCACTTTTCCGTCGGGGTACTTTATAATTTCAGTTGTTCCGTCAGGGCGTTCCAGCCGTATTTTGCCATCGGGGAACCTCACAATTTCATGTGTGCCATCTCGACGGCACAATGAAAAATTTCCGTCTGGTAGTATTATGAATTCAACAGAATTGTCCGGGCGGCTCATAATCAACTCTCCATCAGGAAGCCTAATAATTTCATCTGTTTCATCATCTCTGCTTAACACAACCTTTCCACTTGGGTTTATAACAATTATAGCAGATGCGCCAGGAACGCTCAACTCAACTTTACCATCGGGGTATTTCATTATTTCAGTTGTTCCGTCATGGCGTTTTAACTGAACTTTGCCATCTGGGTATTTATAAATCTCACTTCCGCCACGAAATTTCTCTTTTGTAATAATTCGCCCATCAACGTCGTAAATAACATAATTCCCCGTTTTATGATCCTCCATCCAATGTCCAGATATAATTAAGTCATTTAATTTTGCAACGCCGACGCCGTGCTTTAAGTCGGCCTTCCATTCTCCGTCATAACTACATTCTTCAATCAAATTACTATTCTTATTGTGACGTAGTATATATAAGCGTCCTTTTCCGTGTCGTTTTCCATTCTGAAAATCTCCATTATAAGATTCTTCTTCAATCACCCAACCGAGCTCGTCTTGCTCTTCTTCATGGCTCCATATCATAGTGCCGCGGCCGTGAGGCATACCGTTTTTCCATTCGCCGATGTAGGTTGTCCCATCTTCATAGACAACCGGTGCAGTAAGTTTCCCAATAAAATCTTTTAAAGCGTCTGGAGATTGATGAATGTCCCCTGTGCTCGACGATGTAACGTGTTTCAACACATCAAACATTATCTCTTTAAGTTCATCAAGTTCTATCTTTCTGATTCCGGTATCTGTTCCTTCAAACGCTCCTGTCGGATTTCCATCCTTTTGAGTTTGATCTTTTAAAAGTTCCCCTCCTTCGTCGCACCGCCTCAAAGAAGGAATCGAATAAGAGCTTTTCCGGTCATTAACAAACAGTCTTTCATGCCGACAACCTTCTATCAAACTTAAATCGAATTTTTTGAGATTTTTAGTAAATACATCAGATATTGTTCTTTGAAACGCATTCTTATATGTTCTCCACATGCTTTTGTCGCCAGACAATCGTTCTGCAAGTTTCTTTTGTATCTCTTCGTAAGTCGCCTTTCCACCATTTTTTTCGAGAATCACGCTAAAAACTATCTTGGCAATTTCAGATTTTAGCACACAAATTTTTGAGTTTTCATCTAATTTGTTAAGCGGCTGTTCCGTAAATTGAATTCTGCCTGTATCTGTGTCTTCAAAAACATACAATCCATTTTTTGCATCAGTTATCTTGTAGCATTTTGTCAAAGCATAATCATCTCCTTGTATAATTTATTTTTATTATATCATTTGTCTATGATGTTGTCCACAAAAAACGAATATTACGAACAAACAACGAAACTGTAACGAATTATTTCTCCAAATTATTTGCTATAATTTAACCATCGAAGGCATCACCCGGCGGCACGGCTCGGGACTGGCTGCTCTCCGTTTACCCCCCTCCTTTAACCACCTCTGTCCCTAATCCCCAAAGCTGCTGCCACCTCCGCCCCGTGCCGCCATCTTCATTCTTCATCAAGGTAGGATCCTCCAAGTATATTCCATCTGTCAACGCATAAAGGAGGTGAAGTTGTCGATCGAAATCAACTGGCCTGACGCAAGATAATCTGACGTTCCGTTTCTCCTGGCAAGAATCTAATAGGAAACGGGAAAAATGCAAAGAAGAAACCACAAAACGAAACAGTAAAGGAGAATTTGATATGAGAAAAACTAAGATTATTGTGACTATTATCCTTGTTCTGACAATGATTTATATGTTCTCGGGATGCAATAGCCTCTTTGGCAGTTCGCCCGAAAAACGAGCGCAGAAGTATCTAAACGCTTTGGTAGCCGGGGACATGGAAACATTAGAGGACTTCGAGATGCCGTTACAGAAAGCCACCTCCAAATCCCTCAAGGGTTTGTCTAAAGGGATGATAAACTCGATGTTCAATTCAAGTATTGATGATAATGGTATGAACGCCATGGGTGGAGCTCTTGTTGCTTACATTTTTTCCGGGTACAAATTTAAGGTTACAGGATCCGAGGTCGAAGGAGAATCCGCGAAGGTTTACTTCGACGTCTATATTGACGATCAACTGTCCAGAAGCAACGAATTCCTTCCAATGACCGAATACAACGGTGAGTGGTACGTTACATTTAGTGATTATTTGAATTTGAAATAGAACCGAAAATCCACTTATGCTATACAAATACAGAAACACTACGGAGGACCCGATAAGCTCTTCGGGGCCTCCGTAACAATTCCAACTGAAGGAGGAACGGCACGTATGGTTAACTCAAACAGACAATACAATTTCGACAGACATTCCGTGTCGATCCATCTTAACAGTATCCTTGCATCCATTCGAGGCTCGAAAAAGGTGTCCGAAACAGACAGGATTGTAGTACAGGCAGTCTTGGAGATTATTGGGGACTTCCGCAATTACGGGCCTTTATCTATCTCCATAAAGAGCGACGGATACTGCGAGGTTATTTCTGTCTTTTATGATAACGCTTGCGTTGTTACGATAATCCTTCGGGGACAAGATGTCGGTATCAGCTATCTGAGAGACAGCGAACAGCACTGGATTTCTCCCCTGATAAGCATTGCAAGCGCTCACGCATCGCTGATACTCGGACAATAGGTAAGGATTGTGAATACCATGCGCGGAAAATCTGTTGAATTATCTGGACTCGTATGCTAAATTATAAGTGATGCAACAAAAATTCTGACGCGCCAGACGTTGATGCAAATGGATACTGTATTTTTCGTTTATGAACCATAAGAGTACATTAAGGAGGAACTATCATGATTTACAAGGAAGGACGCAGTTCTTACGGTTACTGTTGGATTGAAGGCGACGGAATCAACTTTTATGTGTATGTCATGGATGGAAAATCAAAATATGGACCGTACTCGTCATTAAGCGATGCTATGCGTGAGTACGAGCGTTGGTGTTGATGGGAGGTGTGGTCTTTTCATGGGAATGTTCGACAAACTGTTCGGGCGAAAGTCAGGAGCTAAAAAAGTAGCTCGTCCAGAACCATCGCCCTTTACCGATGAAGAGTTATCATCTCTTACACATGAAATAAACGTAGCATATAAACAGATCATTAGCTCCCATAAGGGTTTAGATAACCTTAAATACTTTTCGAACTTTCCGGTAGGTGCGCTATTGAGCGCTTCTGAGATAGTAGAATTGTGCCAGAAAAATGAAAAAGACGCATATAAGTATATCATATCTTATTATGATGGCGGTGGGCAATTTCTCCTTCATCGAAAGCAGTGCCAATATATGCTGAGTATTCTGGCGTATAAGGAAGCAGGGGCCAATATTCCTAATGATGTGATCTCTTTCGTATATAACGCTGTGGGAGGAAAAGATCCTGATGACTGCACATATCTGATTAAGTTAGAGCATCTTTGGTGATTTCTGCAATAGCGTTCCGCTATAGCAGGATAGTATTGATGATTATTGAGTATCGATACGCTAATTCAGGGAGTCACGCGATTTGCGTGACTCCCTGAAATTTTAGTGCAATCAATTTTTGTTCTTATTAGCTGCGTAAAGGAAAGTAACAACTTGGGCTCGTGTACATGTGTCCTTAGGACTGAAAGTAGCTTCTGAAGTACCTGCAGTAATTCCGTTTTCAACTGCCCAAAGAACAGGCTTGTAGAAAAAGTCTTTCTCTTTTACGTCATTGAATGGATTCTCCGTTATTGTAGGCTCTGGTTTGCCTGCCGCCGCCCAGAGGAATGTTACCACTTGGGAACGGCTGCACTCAACGCCAACCCCAAACAATGTCGTGTCAACGCCTGCGGTAATCCCATTTTCAACTGCCCAAAGAACAGGCTTATAGTAATACTTCCCTTCCGTCACATCTGTAAATGGGTTTTCCGTAGTCGTAGGTTCAGGTCTTCCATTGGCTGCCCAAAGGAAAGTCACAACTTGCTCACGGGTACATGTCAGATTCGGTCCGAAGTGCGTTGCATCGACGCCGGCTGTAATTCCGTTATTGACTGCCCAGAGTACGGGATTGAAGAACCAGTCTTTCTCTTTCACATCTTCAAATGGATTCTGGCTCGGATCCCATTTGCCGCATCGGACGCAAACTCCGTTTTGGTAATCGTGTCCAAGCGCCGGAATAGTGTCACCAACATACGTATCTCCGCAAATTGAGCAAGTGTACGTTGTGAACCCATCTTCCGTGCAGGTAGGTGCAGTTACTTCACCAGTGTAATCGTGTTCGTGGGAAAGATTTGCCCCTACGAAATGCACCATGTTGCGGTACAAGGTAACATCTTCGCTATCCTCGGTATAGATCCTTCCTGTTGCATAGCCGAGCTTGATTTCATAGTTACCAGCCTCAATTTCTTCTCCGGATTTCAACGGGAGCGTGAACAGCAAGCCATCGGTTGTGCTCGGATAAGAGCTTAGCCAGGTTATTGCCCAGCCAGATTCCTCATACTGTGAGACTGTAAAACTACCATACTTTGTAGTTTCGCCTGGCGTGCAAATACGATCGCCGTCTTCGACGTCAATGTAGTAAATGCTCCTGTCGCATTCCAAAATCAAAGTAAAACCAATCATGCCTGGATTCCCTTGTATTTCAACTTCAATAGGAACGTCCATATCCGGCACAGTATCGACGATCTTCGTATCAAGCGGAAGAACAATTGGTGGGGCTTCTTCGGTTGGTGTGTCATCATGAACAAAGAATATGTTGACGACCTCACTATCGTTTTTGCCATCAGTGACCGCTATTGCGCTTACAAGGGTAGTATTGGTTAGGTGAATTGGATCAGAATAAACTGCACTGTCCTTTGTTGGCGTCGTTCCATCGGTTGTGTAATAAATTGTTGACCCAATCTCCGACTCCAATTCGAGGTCAATTTCAATTCCGACTTCGAAGAAGCCGATGTTAGATATGGGAGCAGCAACCGTTTCCGCAAACACTACAATCGGTCGTACTTCAAGATCAGAAGTAACATTCCACCACGTAACGTCTGTAGACCAGCCAAGAAACACTTTTCCTTCTACGACAAGCGGCTCGGGTAAAACAGCGGAATCACCGTATGCGACTTGCTGCTCTTGATAAACATTGCCATTTTCATCCAAGAATCGAACCGTAAAGAGCTGCCTATCATACACTGCAGACACAACCATATTATCTTGAACCGTGGTATTTCCTTCCAGGATCGCGTCCCAGCCAATGAATACACGACCTTCTGCCGTTGGTGTGTAGGGTGCTGTGATTGTGTCACCATAGTAATATTTTTGGAATCCGATATTCTCATTAACCCAGTCTACAAAAGCAACGATATACTGCTCTTTTTCAAACTGGGCGAATATATCAACATTCTTAAAAATATCCGTGGTGCGCTCGCTCCAGCCAACGAAGCGGTATCCTTGTTTTTCTGGAACTGGAGGAACAACAGCGTTTTGACCTTCCAAAACGGTCTGCGTAGAAATCACGCTGCCGTCATCCATTAGAAACCGAACGGTATACTCCGGTTTTGGCGCGTCGAGTACGTCGACATTCAGGAGACCGGTCGTGCCCTGGATACCCAGCGCAACTATATAGTTTCCACTCTCTACGGAAGGCTGATTGATCGGGATGAAGTTTACAACATAAGAGTTGCCTTCACCAAGCGTAATCTGCCCAACGTACTGCATCTGATACTGGTTCGGATCCATATTCTTGGACTGATAGACCATTATCGTTGCAACTTTCCCGCTGAGATCCTCGTCCGGGCAAACAGTTCCGGTAAATCGGTAATTCTGGCCGCTGGTGTCTTCTGTTCCTGCGCTTGTATCATAGATAGGCACTTCATCTCTGTAACGATACACCGTGCGTGTTTGAACATTGCGGGTTGAAGAGGGCGTTACTTCGGTGTCACTCCAGCTCGACCAGTCAGTCCAACGGTAGAAATAGTACGTCCATACTTGATTGCGAGTGCGATATCTATATGCCGTTCGGATTACCGGATAAGCCCCTCCTGCATCAATCGTGCCCGGTGCGGTATCGTTCGTGTTTCCTGTACTGAAATTCCATCGTTGAGCATCGCCGAGAGATTCCGTCCAGCGCTTTGCGCTGGTATAAGAGTATGTATGCCAGTTACTGTCCTTATAGGCCGTCGGGAACCAACCTTCATTCCAGTCAGAGCTGGAAAGAGTATACTGGTGACAATCGCTCAAGCCCTGGAACGGCTCGTGGCCTCCACAGACAGGGCAATAGAAATAGTAGTATCTCCATTCCGTTCGTGACTCCACCTGAACAGAATCGCTGCTCGACTGCGAAGATGTACTCCAACTGCTCCAGTCGCCCCAGGGGCCCCAAGCCCAGGAAGAGTCGTACAAGGTCCATCCGTTCATGCTGCTATTGGAGCTTGTAGTGGTTTCCTTGTCCTGATACCGATACTGCGTCTTGCTTTCTATCGTTCGCCCTTCCTTTTCTTCAGGCGGCGTGGTTTCCCATTCGGACCAGTTTGTCCAGCTTGTACTGAACACAACGCTTTCCCAGTCGGCCTTCGAGAACGCGCTTCCCGTCGTCCCATCAGATTTCCGTTCGAGGGCAAATACTTCAACTCTCTTTGCAATACCGTTGTAATGCAACTCGATAGTCTGATTTTTTGTTTCTCCCGCAGCCAAAGTTACCTGGACTCGCTCAGCACAAACGGTCTTCACTACGTCATTGTTTCTCGCTTCGGTTTTCAATACGGCGATTAAATAGATATTGCTCGTGGAGGACGGCCAGTTTGTCAGTTTTGTGGTCACAGAATAAACGGAATCATCCCCGACCGGTGCAACGCTGGCCGATGTGATTTGGGTTAAAACCGGAAGCTCCGCATTTTCCCAGCGTATAACGGCCTGCAGCTTCAGATTCGCGTCGACGCAGGTATAATCGCAGGCGCTGTCTGTCTCTGAAGCTTCAATTACTGTCCAGCCGGAAAAAACATATCCTTCTGGCACTCTTGGCGTATAATCAGGGGCAACGGCGCTTTGCTGATAGGGAACCTTTTGCGTCTCCCCTATTTTGATCCCATCAACGTCATAGAAAATCACGTCGTACTCTATCGGAGTATATGTTGCTGTGTATGTGACGTCTTGAGTTACTGGAATTTCAAAATAATTGTTGCTTGGATACCATCCGCTGAAATAGTGGCCCTTATGAGAAGGTTGATTTTGTCTGGGAACGTAATCGCCATATGCAACAGTGTATTCTGCGAGTAATGATCCGTCGTCATCCAGGAATGTGACTGTTGACGGATCCATCGCCATGACAGCAACTTTTGCGCTTTCGCCGCTGTCCCCCAACGGGCTCAACGCTTTCACCGAAACTTCGTATTTACCAGCTTCAGATAATACGTAACTGAACACATTCGATTCTTGATTGGCTAATTCGATTAGCGTTCCGTCTTTGTAGACGGAAACAGCATAATTCTCTGCACGGATATCATCGTTCCACCTAAACGACGCTGTTTTACCAACGGCTATCTTCTCCTCCGTCTCAAATCGCTGAACGGTAGGTGTATCCGGCTTTGCCGCTTGAATCGTGCAGCTTGTTGTTTCACTTTTACGCATTCCCCACTTTACCGCATACGCATAAATCGTGATATTGCGAGTCTCGTTAAAGGGCTCGTGGTATTCGCCTTCTATGGTTCCGTCAAAACGATAATAAATCTGAGCTCCAGGTGTAGACGTGATAGTGACCCTTGTTCCGCCGTACCACTGCTCTGTGTGGAATTCCGGCGCCTGAACCTGGTCCACATAAACAGTTCTTGAAATAGTGTTGTCGGAATATCCACTTTTAGAAGTAGTTATCGTAAAAGTAGTGGTCTTATCGATGAACTTACGAACGGTTCCTGTACCGTTACCGGAAGAGTCATCGCTGCAGGTGTAGCTTATTGAGGCGCCTGGACAGCTCATGACTACATATTTGCCGCCTGCTGAATCTTCCGTCGTAACGATAGCTGCGTCACACGGGTATGATTCAGTATAGAAGGTTCGCACATATGCTTCGGTGCCGCCGTTTCGATCTTTGGCCACGATTTTCAAAGTGTGCCTGCCCGGATTCAACGTATTAAATTTTACTTTATAGTCTATTGCCGGAGAAGATAGATCATAAGTTGTAGAATTTGTTGAAACCGTGGCAACATTGTTTCCGTCAACATACGCAGAAACGGTGCTTAAAGGAATGGTTGACCGCACCATTCCATACAGAGTGTGCGACGCCTTAGGTATAGTCTGGCCTTCGTATGGCCAAGTGATTTCTATAGAAATATCTGATGGTTGTTGGTCAGGCTCAATCCATGCAGAATAAGCATATCCCTTACTCGAATTACTTCCATAAGAAATATAGTACCATTTGTTTCCAAAAGCATTGATATATGAGCCTAAAATAGTTATAGTTGTCCCCTTTTTCAATTTTTGAGCGACATGTTCATCTGCATCATATGGCTTGTTTTTACGTGGATAGAACCCATCGGACTTAATTACTTTTCCCGTATTCGCACATGAAGTATCATATGTTGCTCTCCAATCATAAGTCAAACCGCAAGACGTACACTTTCCAACTCCATTCCAGTTATGGGAATGAACATAGCTATTTGCTTGTTCCGAATCCAGTGTAATCCAATCTACTTTATTTTGTGGATAATAGCAGGACGCGCTGCTTTGAGTCCAGTCGTTAGAGAAGCTCGTATCCATAAAGAAAGCGTCCGGTGGGATCGTGTTGCCGCCACCACTGTTTACATACGGCTGGTTTGCTGCGGTATATCCACCGTTACACCATTCAGCCCATGTTCCGCGAATAACAAGAATGTGAGTGTGATAAGCGGAACCACCTGCCGTACCTGGGCGGCATAATGGGGCTCCTTGGTTTATGGTTACATTTTTATCATAAGTTGATGCAAGGTTGTCATGCCCAAATACAACCGTCATATAATCAACAATTCCATTTGCATACTGAACTGGATTGTTGCTTTGAAATACAACACAGCCCCAACTCCCGTATGTTTCTACGATTTTACCAGTAAAAGGCGCAGAAATAATTCTTCCGTAATCTATGCCGCCTGCTGATGTTAATGGGAGACAGTCGATTGCAATCTGATTTTGATGCGAATCTCCAGGAACAAGCCATTTTTGTGATACATGAAAATCACCGCCAATTGGGAAAATGGCGAACTCGTTTCCATTTGAGTTTCTTATTGAAGTATTCATTGTACCAGATGCGTTAACACGAGGAATAACGCTCGGCAACAATGATGCGCATAGACAGAACGCAATAATTATAGACACTATCCGTTTCATGATGTTACCTCCCTAAACAATAAAAGTATGGCGTACTTTATAGAAAAGATAAATCTGACACATCACGAGAGCAAATTTGCGCAGGGATATGTTCATATGATATGGTAGTCTGTATTATCAGATTCATCGTTGGTATGATTATACCATTTCGTGCGAATGTTATCAAGTGACGCAAATGATAATTTGTGTAATTTCATATAAAAATCACACGTTTCAGGGCTTGCTGATGCTTGGCCAATTTATCTCAAACGGTATAATTATGTTATTTGCGCAAATAGAAGATAAACCTTTTCCTAATAGTGCAAAAAATCACTGCCCCAGAGTTCTCTTTGGAGCAGTGTTTTTTGCAAATTATCTCAGATTTACGCCACGCTTCTTTTTGTGTTTCCTCGCAGCGACAATTAGTACGACGATTCCCGCACTTACAGCGATGATCCCAAACAACGAACCAAAGAAGATCCAGGGATTTGCGTACCATCTTGTAAGCAGGTTCCGGGAAACCGTGATCTTGTCGGCAAACTCAAAAGCCGGCGCGTAGCCTTCTGCGTCACTGTCAATGACGTTTCCAGCCAGATCTACCACCACAACCCGAAGATGCTGACGGAGGCCTTCCTTGATAATCACTTCTTCGGAAGATTCCGTTTCGTTGTTCTCGAAGGTCTTGTTCAGAAGCTCCGCAGAGTTCCCGTCATGATCCGTAAGATAGACCGTAATGGCAGCCAGGCCAATGGCGTCATACACTTGGATATCAACCTTTTGGGAGCTCGCGTTGATAATGCTGTCCTCCATGCCCTTTATGAGCTGGATTTCCGGAGCCGTCGTGTCTACCCAGAAACGGATGTCCGGCGTCGCTTCGGTTCGGTTGTCTGCGCCGTCTTCGGAAGCGAATACCACCTTGTAGAGGCCGTCCTTGCCAAAGTTCTCGGGAGAAATGAGATACTTGTAATTGTACCACTTTTCTCCGTTTTCCCGCAGAGTTTCGTAGGTCCATGCGGGCTCAGCAAGCGGCGTACCGTCAACGGTGATCGTCATCGCTCTTTCAGAAACAGGACTTGGATTGTACTCCGTGATGAAGTATTCACCGTCCGCCACCATTACGTGCTGATCGAGAAGCGTCAGCAGATCCGGGCTGTACTCGAAGACTGAGCCGTTACGGTTTACGGTGAAATCATACTTCCCTTCCGTGACGTGGCCTGCCTTATCCTGGAAAGAATATGTCAGGTGATAAATACCGTCCAGGTCTTTTTGTTTTGAGAAAGTCAGCTTGAGCTCCCCGTCCTGATCTCCGGAAACGATATCTTTGGTTACGTCAAGACCTGCCTGCTCCATGTTCGTAGCTTTGAGCTGAATATCGTACTTGTACATGTTGATATCCTGGAAGGTAATGACAGGCGCGAGATCGCCGTTGTAGGCGCAATGATTGTCAAGACCGTCCACGGTCACAGAAACAGGCGTCGTGTCCACAGTGAAGCTCGTCGGGGCTGTTGCTGCGTGATAAGAGGTTCTGTCGGAGTGGTTGCCTGCACGGTCCGTACACTTGCACTCAAGGGTGTAATCTCCCTCCTCAGAGAAGGTCACGGCTGCCTCGTGCTTGTCGCCCTCGTGCTTCCATGCGCTGAGTGTCGGGATCGCAATGTCAGCGCCGTCTTTTTGTGCCTTGATGTTCAGCTCTACCCTTCCCGGATCGAAGCAAGCGTCAGTGATAGTAATTGTTGCCGTGCGCTGGCCGTCAAAGAAGCACTCGTTAAACGCTGTGTTGTTGTCATAGCTCACTTCAACTGTAGGCTTGGTTTTGTCGATGATGAACTTTGACGTGGCAATGGAGGCATAGCTAAACCTGGTATTGGCCAGCTTGCTGCCGGCGAGATCCTTCGCCTCGAACGACACGCCGTATTCGCCATCCTCACTAAAGGAGAAGGAAGCCTCGTATCTGGTATCGTCGCCGTTCTCCAGAACGCCAGCAGTCTTTACCCACTGCAGCGCGGCGGGATACGTTTCTCCGTTCCTGGTAACGATCAGCTTGTTGTCGCCAAGCGTTCTGTCAGTAATGATGATTTTGATCTTCCGGTTGGCGTCGAAGTAATAGCTGCCGCTGTCGTGGTTCGCCTTGTTGTTTTCATAAGAGATCTCCGCCACCGGAGCCGTTGTGTCGATTTTAACCGCACCGGACCGGGTTTCGGTTCTTCTTGTATTTCCGGCAACGTCGACGGCTGTAACCCGAACAATGATATTGTCCGAATTGTTCTCCGCCGCGAGGACGGTAATCCGGCCGTTCCAGTAATTGACCGCATTGTTGTTGCCCCGGGTCAGCTCGGTCTGCTTGATATTAACGCCGCTCTCCCCTACCCGGATCGTTTCATTTTGCGTCACGATGCCATCCCGGATGACCTCGTAGCTGATCGAGCGAAGGCCGGCGTAGGCTCCGTTCTTTTCCGGATCGATCACCTTAACGTCAACCGTTCCGTTCCCGCTGAAATACCCGTTGGCATTTGCGCCAATTACGGAGAGTCCGATATCCGTGGAGTTAGGTCCGGAAGGCGCCGTTCTATCCAGGATCAGCCCGTCAGAATGGACAATCGTTGTGTTGCCTGCGTTATCTGTCACACGGAGGTAAATTACGCAGTTTTCGTCCGGGACGATCTGAAGGCCGTTTTGCGGCCAGGAAGTCCAGGTTCCGTTTGCGTTATATTGGGACATATCATAGACTTTTTGATAGCTCACAGAGAGCTGCCCGCTTACGTTGCAATTCGAGGAAGCCTGGACAGTGATCGACCGGCTGTAAATGTGCTTGTACTCGGCACTATTCTGGTTGCCGGCAAGAATGATTGTCCCGTCAACGGAGAGCCTGAGGTCGGTCGGGGCCGTGGTATCAACGCTGATGATCTGCGTGCTCTTGCCGCTGTAGTTTCCAGCTTCGTCAACCGTCCATACGACCAGCTCATAAACGCCGTCGCCGTGAATTACAGGCCGATTTACGCCATAGAGGAGATCTTCTCCTGCAGCACCAACGGCATGAAGATTGAACCAGGTCTTAATCTTTGCGTGGCCGGGGGCGGGAGTCGGCTCTGTAATGGCGATCCCGGGAATCGAGATATACCACTTGTTGATTCCCTGTGTCCCGGTGACTGTGACGACGGCATTTTGGGGAGGAGTCTTCTGTACCCGCACCGTCAGGTGGCTTGCGCGGCTTGCATTTTCCGCATAGGAAACTGCCCGGAAGTAGACGTCCACGTTGCTGTCGTTAGAGACCGTCACCTTGCCTCCAGGGGCCTCCTGCCAGGCGGTGTCATTACAGCTTGTGCCAGTCGATACGATTTGGAATTCATACCGCTTTACACCGGAAATGGCTCCTTCCGCTTCTGCAGATACGGTTACGGATTGGTTCGTCCATACGCCTTCCACATAAACAGTGCCGTCCCCCGTCTTGGCTGACAAGGCCGGAGCTTCCGCACGCTCTTCATCGGTCTTCGGCGTGTTTTCCAGGACGATAATAAAGCTGTCGTCATTCTCCCTGTTGGTGGCATATTCAACGGCGTTTCCGCAGTTATCATAGGCTCTGACATGGAGATACCCGGCAAAATCGTCTGCTTTGACAATCGCTTTTGCAGATACCTTTCCGTCCTGCTCTACAAGGGTCATCTGGATCCAGCCATTTTCCTGCGGGGCCTGATCCTTTTGGACGAACTGGTACTCGTAGTAAGCGACGCCGCTGGAAGGATCATCCGCATAGGCGTGGAATGTGATGAAGTCACGGTACAGCAGGCCGTAATCGAACAGGTTCGTAAGGAAGGTAAAGAAGCCGCTGCCTTCGCCCTTGTCCATCTCCAGCACGAAATTTACGGGAGCCGAAACATCCACGCCAAATTCCATGAACGCCATATCGGACTTCCGGCCCACGTTGTCTTCCGCAACGATCAGGCAGATATCATGCCAATCCTTATCATTCGGAATCGTAATCGTGAATTGTGTTTGACCGTCTGCAGCAAATACTTCATACCAGCTATCATCCTCAGATGAAGCGAAGCGATAAAGCATGGATCTGATGCCGCTCTGCGAATCGCTCGTGGATACCGTGATTACAACGGAATTTGCAGTCCAGTCTGAATCCGGATTTTTCTGAACGCTTGTGATAACGGGCTTTTCCGTATCGATGTGGTCTACCGTGAAAGGCGTCAGGGACTCATTCCCAGCTTCGTCCACGGCCCGGACGGTATAGGCGCCGTTTTCCTGCGTGGAGAACGCATAGCCCGTTCCCTGAACCGTGACGGGGTGCGCCGTGCCGTCTGCGTCCAAGACCTCCACAACAGCAATTGCGAATTCGTCCGTGACGGTGATCTGCACATCGTTTTGCGCTGCGTCCCAGGTCTGCTGGGGCTGCACGGTCACAATGGGGGCGTTCCAGTCAATGTTGCTGACCACCACACTTACAGAGGTGGAGTTTCCGGCTTTGTCCGTGGCCTTCACCGTAACAGTCCCGTTGGACGTGGCAGCGAAAGCATATCGGTTTTCTTCATTGAGCGCCAAATCATGCTGCACGCCATCCGGAGACATCCAGCACACCGCGGCGATCTCGCCATTATCCGTCACAGAAAACGTATAGATTACCGCGTGAGTTCCGCCAACTGTAGAAGGAACGATTTCGGAAATGACCGGGTTTTCAATGTCAATCTTAAACCCTATTTCAGCCTGCTCGGATTTGCGGCCTACGTTGTCTTCAGCGACGATTTGACAGGAATCCGTATGATTTTGGGCATTGGGGATCACAAAGGTAAATTCCGTCTGGCCTTCGGCTGCCTCGATCATGTTCCAGGAATCTTCGCCGGAGTCGGAAGCGAAGCGGTAATACAGCGCCTTGATTCCGCTTTCGCCGTCGAACGTGTTTACGGTGATTGTAATGCTGCTCGCCGTCCACTCAGAGGCAGGCTCTTTATGAACCGCGGTAATCACGGGGGCGTTTTGGTCGATGTAGGCTACGACAAAGGGCGCAAAAGCTTCGTTCCCTGCGTCGTCAACGGCCCGGACCCGGTAAGAGCCATTTTCCGTAGCGGTAAAAACGTAATCAGCTCCGTCGGCGACGACCTGATGTGCCGTCTCCATGGCGTCGATGACCTCCACAGTGGCCACGCCGAAATCGTCTGTAACAGAGATCCGAACCTCATTCGTTGTGGCGTCCCAGGTCTGCTGCGGCGCTACTGCAATCGTAGGAGGATTCCAGTCAATCTGATTGACAGTGGTATCAACGGACGTGCTGTTGCCTGCCTTATCTGTCGCAGTCACGGTCAAAAGGCCATTTTCTGATACCGTTATGGCGTATAAGCCGTTCTCCGTGAGCTCCAGCACTTGCTGCTCACCTTCATTCAGGCTCCAGGCAATCGAGGCAAGCGCCCCGTTGTCCGTGGCGGTGAAGGTATAAGTAATCTCATGAGCGCCGGTATTCGTATTTGGGGTCAAAGAAGAAATCTGGGGTGCGTCTACGTCGATCTGGAAATAGATCTCAGTAACGTCGGAAAGTCTTCCAACATTGTCTTCGGCGATGATCTGGCAGTGGTCCATCAGGCTGCTTTCATTGGGAATCGTAAAACTAAAAACCGTTTGCCCTTCGTCAGCGTCAAGCTCCACCCAGGAACTATCTGAATCCGAAGCGAATCTGTAGCGAAGTCCCTTGATTCCGCTCTGCAGATCTTCCGTTGAAACCGTCACGACGATTGCTTCGGCGGTCCATTCCACGTCGGGATCCATTTGCGTATCGGTAATCACCGGGCTCTGCGTATCGATGTGATCGACAGTAAAAGGCACACTCGCTTCATTTCCGGCTACGTCAACGGCTCTTACAGAATATTGTCCATTGTGATTCGCCGTATAGCTGTATCGGCCGTCGGCGTTTTCAATTTTAGTTGCGGTTCCTTGGTCGTCAATAACCTCCACCACATAGATCGCCGAAGCGTCCGTGACGGCAATCTGGACGATATTGCTTTCAGCGTCCCAGGACTGCTGCGGCAGCACCGTAATCGCAGGTGGATCCCAGTCAATGTTCCCTGCAGTCGTGCTCACCGTTGTTGCATTCCCTGCGGCGTCTGTGACCTTTACGATCACTTCGCCATTTTCCGTCACGGAAAAGGAATAGTGATTGCTTTCATTTATCGCAAGCTCGTGTTCGCTTCCATCCTGGGCAATCCAAACGATAGACGCAATAACACCGTTATCTGTTGCTGTAAAGGAGTATTCGACCTCATGGGTTCCTTCTGATGTGGAAGGGGTTAATTCGGATACCACCGGGGCCGTATTGTCAATCTTGCTTACGGAGAATTCCGCGGAGCTCATATTGTTCGCTGCGTCAATCGCGTAAACGAAGATTGTGCCGTTTTCCGTAAGAAGAATTGCTCTATCCTGAACAGTTACGCCTTCGGAAATAACGTCCGCAGGATCATTCATGCTCTGTTCGGACCAGTAAAGCCGAATCGCTGCTCCCGTAGAAATATTATCGTGTACGGTAATTGTGGCAATCTTACTCTGCGCCCAGTCCGTTTCGTTCGAAACTACGATCCGGTCAATTTCGGGTGCGGTAATGTCCGCAGCGATTGCGACAATCGCCAGATCGCTCTGCGCTTCGACCGTGAACGACATGTTCGAATTGTTCATCGTCGGGCGTTCCCCGTTGCAGGTCACGGAGACCAGTTGACAACCGGCGGAGGCATGAATAGAAACCGTCAGCCGGTCTCCCTTCCGGATCAGAATTTCAGATCCGTTCGTGCAGAACCCTGACGTGGGTTCCTGTCCTTCAATGGAATAAGTGCCGGAGACGTTTGTGAACGACATCGTTGCCTTGAAGCGCATATAGGAAATCCGGATGTTTCCGAGGTTCAAATCCCCTTCCAGGGTGATATCCGTAGCGTAGAGTGCGTAATCATCGCCGGCCGACACCGTGAGTTGAAGATCTCCGCCCGGTACTTCTTCAAGTTTGAAAAACCCTTCTCTGTCCGTGGATCCCTTTTTGATCCTTTCTCCGGTCACAGGATCGAAAAGCGTAACCGAGGCCTCGTTGACAGGCTCTCCATCCTCATTTTTCACGACACCCTGAACAGAGTAATACTGAACGGGAGGCTCCACCGGATCCGTGACAATCGGCTCTTCTGGCTCCTCCGTGCCTGTCGGGTCCGGTTCCGTCGGATCACAGGATTCCGTTGATTTAACCGGTTCGGTGTCGGATGTATTCTTCTCCTGCTGATCACCTGACGCAGATACCACAGTCCAACCCGGGTGAAGAATCATTACGATCAGCAGCACGACAAGAATTGCCGACATCAATCTATTATTCATAGGCTTTAACTCCTTTCTCGCTTGGTCTGGACGCTTATATCCTGATTGGGCCGTCTAAAGCGCCGCATTTGGCGAACTGAATATTGCATCCCTCACGCTGGAAAGCGTCGATCGCTATAGGGAGGTTTGTTCGGATGATTTCCCTCTGGGCAGCGGTAAGTGATAACTCCATTTGAACGGCTGGCCACTGATTTTTTAACTCCTCGCCTGTTTTAATCTCCTGAAACACCGGCATTTCCGTAACGACGAGCTGCTGGTATTTCGTTTCAGCGGTTTTCGTGTACTGCTTGATGATGGGTGCAGCCTGGCTTTTCGTGTTGCCGGCGCGAAGGATTTCTTTCGATTCCTCCGTCTTTAGTTCTCTCCTCGCGTTTTTTATATCGACAGAAAATCCAAAAATCAAGGCGAGAAGAATAAAAATCCCTGCCAGGAAAAATAGCCCGGCAATCAAAAAATCCAGAGACATTATTCTTCACCTCCGAGCGCGAAAACAATAGCAGCACGATATTTTTCTTTATTTTCGAGCGTTTGTGTTTTCACGTAGACTGAATCCGGACGTGATACGTTCGTGCTCTCCGCCAGCTCGTAGGCCCTATCCAGGATGCTCAGGATTGATTGGGATTTATCCGGGGCTGCCTTCGCAAGCTGCTGCCGCTGGTCAAAGATGAAATTGCAAAGCGCCGCGGCAAACATCAGCTTATCATGATCCGTCGCTCCAGACAGAGAATTCAGCACGTTATCCGCCGCCTGCAGAATCTCTTGTATGTCAGCCTGCGTGAGCTCTTTGGTTTCTGCGCTGGAAAAAATGAAGTCCTTGTAGTAGCGGCAAATCAGATGATAACAGGAGGCCAGCATCGCCTTATTCTGGTCGTCCGGAGGATTTTGGGTGCAGGCTTGAAAATACGAGGCGGCTTTCGTGACTCTTGTGCTCATGCCGGCCGCTTCTCCGTTTTCCGTGTAGAGGACGAAATACATCCGTCCTGCCAGATACGTCAGCTCTCCGCTCCCCTTTTCCTGGCCAAGGTTTTTCGCGCCATTATACAGAGCAGTAAACTCCGCGCTTTGCGCCAGGTCAAAGTTGCCTTCGCTCTCATAAGCCTCCAGTAAACGGATATATGCCGCCGGCCGTTGCGGACAGAGCCGGATCGCTTCCTTGAAGCGGTCTACCCGCTCCTGGTATGGGGTGCTGTCGGTGGTCCCTACCAGGACGGCGTAGCGGTTGTTTATCTGGGTGTTTTTATAGAACAGCACGCCGACGGCTCCCGCAATGCAAAGGGCCGCAGCGAACAGCAGTGTGTAATAAAACCGGACTTGTCTTCGCCTCTTGCGCAAATAAGTCAGTCTGGTCTGCTCCGCCACGGCATTTTTCGTGTCTGTCAATCAGCGTCCCCTCCGATCTGAGCGAGGAGCACCGCGTCACCACAGCTAATTCCTCTTTTTTGCTCGATTAAATCAATCGCGGAAAACGGAGCGATCAGGCTGTCCGACGTGTCCCGGATCAGCGTAATCACGTCGTCCTTAAAACGCAAAAATCCGTCACTCAACAGGTACACGGAGGACCCCGGTTTTAACATGACGGAGCTTGCCCGTATCCGGGGCGTTTCGGATACGCCAAGCGCGGATACGATAATCTCCCGGTCGCTGGCATAGATACTCTTTTCCCCGTCGTCGCCGGATTCTTCGCAGTTGCCCAGGACATTTCCTTTGTAGACCTCAGAGCCGACTTTAATCAGGCTCAGTGCGGCGCCGGCAGAGATAATAGACAGTTTCTTATCCGGGGAGATCAAGACTAATACGGACGATACGATGATCGGCGCCCCTACGCCGTCCTCAACCGCAAGGATCCTACGATTCGTTTCCCGCAGCAGCTTAGCAACTGCTTGTTTCCAATCGGCGATCGTCACCCGTGCAAGTTCGTCGCTGCCGAATAGTTCGCTGAACCCTGATATCAAGCTGTTTGCAGCGCGAGGTCCGAGACCCGCCGGGCCGTTTCCGCTGGCCAGCGCCATTACTGAGTATTCCTGGCCGTCCAAATCCAAGCTGCAGGTATAGATCGCCGTTCCTTCCGATACATTTTTCTGGCTACCGGCACTACGAAATGTGACGCCCATAGTCTACTCCTTTCGGCGATCGCTAAATTATATCATCATCTTCCGTTAATTCAGGGAAGACATTTTCTTCTGGCATTTGGAATTTCTCCGTCCCATCGAAGATTACGGCGCTGGGCTGCGCAAAAAAGCTTGGCGCAGACTGCACCATGCTGAAATGATGCTCCTTTTTGGGGGGCTGCTGGGCTTCTTCCTTACTGGCTGCTTTTTCCGTGGCCGGCATCGCCGCATTCCCTGCCAGGACGAGTTTGCCGGTTTTCTTTTCCGGCAGTTTCGGTTTTGTGATTCCGTAGAATTTCTTTGACCGGTTCACGATTTCCGGGAAAACCTCTTTGAATCTCGTGTACTGGGCCGGAACGAAGCCGAAACCGCCCAAATCGCTGGGGATTATCCCCTGCTTATAGTCCTCATAGGAGATAAGCTGCGCATTCCGCACCTCTTCTTCCTGCATGACGATTTCCTGGATATCAATTTTGTCGACAAAGGCAACGTAAGTATCGCGCAGGACACAGTCCTTCCGCTCCTGCCGCAGCAGGTGTATCTGCTCCGGCCGCAGCACAAGCCCGGTCTCCTCGTTCAGTTCCCGGATCATGCCCTGGATGCTGGTCTCTCCGTGGATGATTGACCCAGTCGTACACTCCCACCAGCCGGCATGATGTTTCCCTTCCGCACGCTGAAGAATCAGGATATTGTCCCGATCTGCGACCATGCATTCTACGACGATGTGGTAAAGCCCCGCCGGAATGTTCCACTTTGCGTCCTTACGCTTAACCGTCATTCCGGTGGCTCTGCGGTTTCTATCATAAAGGTCCCATAATTCTTCGCTGTCCAAATCGTTTCCTCCTGTCTTGAATACCGGATGTACGGTTTGTGTTGATTTAGAAAATGGGGCGAGCCCGGAGGCCCGCCCCGTTGTCAGGGTTTTAACTTTGTGGAAACACTGAAAAAACTGTAATCTATTGCCGTGGTTATTATATAATGATTATTTTATTTTGTCAACTTTGCACAGAACATTTTTGCACGCAAAAAGGCGGCTGGGATTGTTTCCCAACCACCTTTTTCCTTGTGCGGTTTTTTCTTTACTTAGCAAAATCGGATCTGCCTATGCTAACGAATCGCTCGAACGAGAATCACGGCATATTGATGTTGCCTCGTCTTCTTTCTTGTCTCTTCTCGCCTGCTCGATTATTGTTCGATCCTCTTCTGTAAGAGTATTTTGGGAGAAAATCCAGGATCGTGCGTTGTATGCTGTAGTCCGTTTTACGAAATCCAAGTCTTCTGTTTTGAGTGGAAACAATCGATTTCTTTCGTGTTGCTTCGCTGCCTCTCCCCCGAGTAGAACAAGGACCAGTTTTGGCGATAGCGGCATTACTACTTCGTCATATTCCGTTATCTCGTTCAAATTATCTCTATGGGAAGTATAGCAATAAACAGGGTTGTCCGAAGTGAAAATCGTGCCTCCTTCATCTACGCCCAGAGCCATTGACATATTCAGCAAAGGCTTTAGAAAAAAGTTAAAAGCTGTCTTATCCTCTGGTTTAATTTCATCAAAAAACGGAAGGCATTGGGATATTGCAAATGCTTGGATCTTATTTGGGCTTAGTTGACTTTCAAAAAATTCTTTCGTAACGTCGACCGATGCTTGAATAACGCTCGGACTGCGTATTATTTGAACAGCAATGTACGTTTTCCAGAACACTTTTTCTTCCGTTGTGAAGAAACATTTCGTCTTATAGTTTTCCCTATGGAATGCTTTTTTCTCTAATGCACTGAGATTTGTCGCAAACATACCCTCAAGACCGCCAAGGATCTTTTCGATCCAATTTGGAGCAATCAAATTGTCGTTATCGTCTCTGACTTCATAAAGGAAATTTACACGGCAGACAGATTCAATCGGAACTAATTTGCCGCTGTCCATGGGATCAAGGGAATAGCTCCAGATCCTTTTGGGGTCGGGCGAAAAGCCGCGAAGGTATGTCCTCGGAACATAGTGTTGCTTTTTTGTGATTTGCTTCTCACACACGTTAACGACACACCTCCGATTATTTTAGCTTTATGCCCTATCTTTGAACCACGTTTTTTATGAATTACGCACCTTTGTATTACGCCTCTTTATTTTGCGGTGTTACTTTTACTTGCCCATTCATCAGCATTGGGAGCAAGAAATCGCGAAGAGAAGCAAGCTGCTGATTCTCAAGTATGATCTCGCTCTTCTTTCTCTCAATTCCCAGAATCCTTTCGCCAAATGCTTTTAGTACTTCAGTTGACGGAATTTCAACCAGATAATCCTCGACACCATTAAACGATAATCCCAGAATGTTCGTTCCATTGGTAAATCCAGAGATGTACTTATGATAGTAGTCCGAGTTAAACAAGAACAGCAGATAGTATTTCATATTCTCTACGCTTGTTCTAATAACGTTAACATGATGTGAGAAAACAACATCTCCAGCGAAGATATCTGGAACAAGCATAGCTCGTCCAATGATATCCGTTTCAAATTTGATAGCCGTCTGTTGTGTATTACACATAATCAATTCAAACGGTTTCAAAACCTTATTCTTCGGATAATCACCAAGAAAATGCTTCAAGCCATCTGCTTTGTAACTTCCGCCACCCGGCATAAATGTTGCCAAGTTCAGCATCGGAACTCCATTTCCCGTCATAATATTCGGGGTACTATACGAAATTCCGCGTTCTGTGGTAATCATATCACCAATTCTACCAACTTCCCACCCCGCAGGAATCTCTCTTTTCAGCTCCTCATTCCAGACCATCTTCCCACCAGAAGATTTGTACGGCTTGCCGTTCTCAACAGGAAAATCGAACTGGACAAACCAGTAGTCATAGAGCAGTTTTGCCATGGCTTCGAGATTAGAGCAGATTGTGTTGTTGTTTTCGATTTTCTCTTCAATACCAGACAAGATTCCTTCCACAACATCTTGTACACTCTTGTCAGGCAATAATACCGATATAGATTTAAGAACATCTGAATTCATAGATGGCATCGTAGAGCCAACCGCACCATTTATGAGTTGTTTCTTAACGCTATCCAGTTTTAGGTAATGAGATACATATCTCGGATTTACATCAGAATTCTGTATTCTCACACGAATGCAATCAGAACCTTGCATCCATCCATCATATCTTTTATCTATAAACGCATGCCTATCTATAGACCCTTTTCGGCCAAAAACAATATCATTCTCGCATAATTTGTGTTCAGATAAGCGCGATACAGTTTCTTCTGAAACCATATCTATATCATCCGCTAATATATTTCCATACCCAATGTTTCTAACATTTATAACCGGAACGCCCTCACTAACATATTCGTCAGCATGTAGTTGCGTTCCAAAAGGGCCCGTCTTTAAATCTGCAATACTACCAAGCAATACTTCTTTACTCACCGTATTTCAGCCCTCCCATCTGTTTCATGATGCTTTCTTCCAGTTCCCTTCCTCTCTGAAACTGCTCGGAGAGCTTCGTCATGTAATCATCCATGCGGCGCTGAAATTCCTCGGGCGTAATGTCCACATATTCGATTTTGACCTCGAAATACTGTCCGGCAGAGAAGGAATAATTCTTTTCCTCCAATCCGTCAAACGGAACCAGAACCGAGAAGTCCTCGACCTCTTCACGCTTGATGAAGGTGTCAATGATCCGGTTAACTTCATCTGGCCGAAGAACCGTTCTCTGGTTTTTGCCTTCCTTAACCTTTTCGCCCAGCTTGGATGCATCGATCAGAATGATATTATCCTCGGTATTGGCCCGGTCAAGGAAAACTACAGAGACGTTGGTGCCGGTGTTTGCAAAGATGTTGGAGGGCATGGAGATAACGCCTTTGAGCATCTTCTCCTCGACCATTTTGGTGCGGATCGCCATCTCAATGCCGCTCTTTGCTGTCAGGAAGCCGGTGGGAACAACAATGGCCGCCTTTCCCTTGGGTTTCAAGCTGTACATGACGTGCTGAATGAACAGAAGATAAATCGCCATGGACTCTTTCTTTGCGTTGGGGATCTTCGGGACGCCGGCAAAGAAGCGGTCGGTATTCTGCCACTTCTGCTCGATGTCATTCCTGGTGCTGCTGAAATCGAGCTTAAAGGGAGGATTGATTGTCTGGTAGTCGAACTTTTTCAGCCCGGAGTCGGGTTCATGCTCTACGTTAAAATGGGCGGGAGAGAGCATGGAGTCGCCTTGGATGATGTTGCCAAGGGACTCGGAGAGTCCGTTGAGCATCATGTTCAGGCGGAGGAATCGGGTGGATTTGGCGGAAATATCCTGGGTGTAAACGACTGCCCGGTTCATGCCTGCTTCCTGGCCCAGTTCATGCGCCAGGTGGAGAATCAGGCTGCCGCTGCCGGCGGCCCAGTCGCAGATCTCGGCGGCGTCGATCTTGTCGCTCATACCGACAAGGCATTTTGCGATAATAGAGCTGATGGCCTGCGGAGTAAAGTATTCGGCGTAGGTGCCGCTTGCCACGTTGTAATCCTTGATCAGATATTCAAAGATGGCGGAGTAGAAATCGAAGCTCCCGTTGAAGGCGTCGGAGAAGTCGAACTTGTCCTGGCCGATAATGCCGAAAATGGCCTTTGCGAAGCTGTTTCTCCGTGCCGGCTCTACCATCACCGTCAAAGGCTCAAACAGGGGCTTATGCTCGCCGCCAGCGGTCTCGACGGAGAACGCATCGTTTCTCACGCTTTTGGAAATGCGCTCCAATGCGGAGTCAAACTGTTTTGCGAAATCAGCCTGTTCCACATGGTTGATCAGGTACTGGATCGTATCTTCGTAGCCGAAGGATACGTCCGTGGAGTTGGCGTCATAGAAAGCATCCAGCTCGTCGTTCTCGTTCTGAAGCACTTCCTGCACGGTCATGCCGATCTCCTCCGCAAACTTGCCGAGGTTGTACATGAATTTGTCGTTCAGGAACTTGTAAAGGAAAACGCTTGTTACGACGACTTCCTCGTTGGCGGTATTGCTCAATCCGTTTTGGGAGCAGAGGCCTTTCAGTGAGTCGATGATTTCCTTTATCTTCTTTTCTGTTGTATGGATGTCAGTCATAATTGATTCTCCTATCAGAAAATCTTCATGTTGGCGTAGGTTTCGTTCAAGAGATCGGTGTACCAGTTTTTGATGCCGAGCTTCTTATAGAGCCCGTTTTTCAGAAGCGTTGCGGTGGTGTTTTTCTTTACGATGCCGACGAAGTTGTCCCGCTGCTGGATGGTGAGGATATTGGTGTCTCTCACGTCCTTTACGGCGGCGTAGACAACGTCTATGACGGCGGCAATGTCTTCTTTATCGTATTCAGGATGCACTTCTACGGCGTCCGTATAAGTCTTCACGAAGGCGTAATCGCCATCGTAACGGGCGGAAAGACGTTCGTTCTCAGCGTTGATTTTCCGTATTTCTTCCAGTGCCTTCGCCAGTTCTGCGTTGACGGAGGCAAGGTTGTCGATATCGGCAATCTCAAGCATGGCGAAGATCTGTTGCAGAAGTTCGTCCAGCTTTATCATTTCAAGCTGATTATGATTCCGATTATTTTTGATCTCACTCTGAATTTTGGCAATCGTATCGGTCAACTGGGAATAGTTTGGCGAGTCGCTGAACTTGTCCAGGAGCTCCTGATATTTTCCAAGATCCAGAATCGAGATCTTTGTTTTGAAGAACTCGTAGATGATACTTACGATATCATGGTTGTCGATGATCGCCAGGAGACTTGTCGGGGTCGTCTTCAAGTTGATGAAGTCGATCCTGTCCTGGACAATCTTCAGCAGCTTCTTGATATGTTCGATATCAATCTGTTTCGCGTAGTCAACCGCACGGGAGAGCAGGAACTCCGTATGGCAATCCTTGATGCCATTGAGATAGCGCCGGATCGTCAGCAGACCGTCCTTGTTCATGAACGTCAAAATTTTGGCGAACATTTCAAGGTTGCTGGTGTCTACGATGCCTGCGAGCTCGGATTTCAGTTTCTGATACTTGGCGTTAATATCTTCCGGACCGATGACAAGCCCGTTCATATTGCCGGTGTCTTCATCCTCGTTAAATTCTTCATTGATTTCCTTGAGGTACATTTCGATTGTCCGGTCATACTCTGCCTCAATATCAACGAAATCCACGATATACCCGTACTGGTAATTCCGGCCTGTCGGGCTGCGATAAGGCCGGTTGACACGGGAAATCGTCTGGAGCAGGCTGTGCTCGTGAGCGTTACGGAGCAGATACATCTTCTTCAGCCGGTTGACGTCGTAACCCGTAGTGAGCATCAGGTGTACAACAAGAATATCCGGCTGGAGGGTGGTCTTGAAGGCGATCTGCGTAGCTTTGTTGGCAGCGGTTGGGATTTCTTCATCGGAAATCACAATGCCAGCCGTAAGGGTGCTGCGGTCGTCAAACCACCGCTTGATCTTCTTTGCCTGCTGGTTGGAGCAGCAGACAATCATACCTCCGATGGTACTGTCATTATTTGTAAGTCTGAAATACTGGAAGTCCTTTTCCACGAACTTACAGAGGGCGTTAATGTAGTCATCGGATTCCAGAACGTCATCCTTTAGGGGCTTTCCGTCCTCCAGCTCAAGGTTTTTGCGGATTTCGGCCCGGGCCGTTGTGTCGATCTGTTCCTTCTTGATGCGGAGAGTATATCCGTCGGCAATGGATTTGTCATAGAAATACTTATGGATGTAATCGCCGAATTTCAGGCTGGAGCGCTCTTTCTTTGACAGAAGCGGGGTTCCGGTCATTGCCAGGTATACCGCATCCGGGTCAATGAGCATGAGGTTTTTGAAGAATTCCCCGTGCATCGCATAGGAACGATGGGCTTCATCCACAAAGATCACACGCTGTATTTTGGCGTTGTAATCATTCTTCGCTTCCGGCATCTTGCTGCCGAACTTGTGAATGTTTACGACGGTGATCTCACCATTCGTATCTCCGCCCATGTGTTTACTGAGAGGCCGGTCCAGTTCTCGCTGGAATGCAGCTTTGCTGTCCACATTGATTGTCAGAAGACCTCTGGCCCGCATTTCACTGGAAACCTGGGTAAGGAGGTCAAGGCGGTCCACAACGTAATAGAATCTCGCTGTGACGCCTTTCTTTGCGTAGTAGTCACGTAATATTCGGACGCTGAAGCCCGCCAGACCGGTCTTGCCGCTGCCCTGGGTATGGAAGATGATTCCGGCCTTTCCGCCCTTCTCCAGCCGTTCCAGCGTTGCCTGAGCAGCAAAGTATTGGGGATAGCGCATGATGAACTTCTGCTTTACGGTTCCGTCAACGTATGTAATACCGTATTGCAGATAGAACATCAGGCGTTCCCATGTAAACAGCGAGGTAATAAAGCGATTGCAGGGCGTGTCGGGGCTGAGATTGGTTTTGAATTCCGGCGTGTCAGCTTCCGCAGGAGAGTAACGGTTGTCCTTCAGAACATACTTCACCACATCGTCGGTCACAACACAGAATCCGTCGGTACGTTTCTTTTCCTCCCGGAAGAACGAGAATGTGGTCTTCTGCCCGTTTGGAGTCGTATAGAAAGAGCCTGCCTTTACTTCCTCCGCTGGGGCTGCATCGTCCACGTTCTCATACTCCATATTGTTGCTGAAGCAAACGACCTGGAGCATATTGAAGAACTTCCGGTACTCCGGCTTTTCGAGGCGCTTATTCAACATACGCTCAAATTCGACCTGGATGCCGCCTTCATTGTTTGGCTTCTTGACTTCAAGAAACGCAAGCGGGATTCCGTTGATCAAAACGGTAATGTCCGGGCGGAAGGAGCCACCCTTTTCCCCCTCGGCGCCTTCTTTTCCGAAGGACAACTCAGCAACAATAGCAAAATCGTTGTTTGAAATATCTGTGAAGTCAATCAGTTTTATTCTATCTTGAGGGTCAATCAGCCAGTTATAGAACGCCTGACCCATATCGTTGTTGCGGATTGTAACGTGGATATCATCCAGAATGGCTCCAATTTCAGCATCGGAAAAATCCCTGCAGTTGATGCGTTCAATGGCAGGCTTGAAGCGGTTGATTGCAATTCTGGTTTCGGTATGTAAATCGATGTCCTTGAGCGACTGATACTCGTATTTATTCCGCAAAAATTGAACTACTGCAGGAATTTTGACTCTTGTATCTTCGTTAAAAACCGGCATAGCAATTACCATCCAATCAACTAAATTTGAGAGAGATTTACTGCATTTTTCAAAGCAATTCTATGTACTGGCAATTTATAGCGTAGGATATTTTGACTGAAGCGCATCCATAATCAACTTGGATAGATTCCCTCCGGCATATTTCTGAGCAAGAAGTTCCAGCATAGCACGCTCATTTGGCGTACACCTGAATCGGATCGTCTCACTTCTTGTTTCGCTTTCCGCGGTCTTTTGCTCCGGGATAAGCTCCCGCAATTTGGCTCGGTCTTCTTCGGATAGATCACCGGCTTCATCAACGGCAATCCGAATCAGTTTTTCAGCCCGGGACGCCGCCAAAGGGCTGCCTGAATCGATTGATTTGAGGATCTTGGCTGCTTCGGTAACACGCGATGTCTTGTCAATAAGCAGCAGCATAGCTTCTCGGTAAGTCATTCATTGTCGCCTCCCGTAAGTGAAATCAAATGGTTCCTCCTAAGATCATCTGTGGTGTACCGTGCGT
Organism: Bacillota bacterium; assembly: GCA_016280485.1. GTDB lineage: Bacteria > Bacillota > Clostridia > Peptostreptococcales > Anaerovoracaceae > UBA3871. The sequence continues at coordinate 137,485 of JAEEGU010000051.1, forward strand.
AAATCATATTGACTCTACCGTAGTATTCCTGCAAGCTCATTTCAGGCTGCTGATTTGCAGCATGAAGGAGCGTTACAGAAAGGTCATGGTCCAAGCCAATCAGCCGTTGCTGAAGTAAAATGCCGGTAGCAGCATCGATAAACATGAAGTGCATGGCAATCCCTTGGCCCGGACCGGGTACAACGAGAGTCTTCGGCTCCAATCTGGAGTAATATGGCGCATCACACCAAGGGCCTGTTCCAAATCTAAAAATAAAGAATATGATATCATCGACCATAGCTAATTTAGCCTGAAAGACACCATTCTTGACTTCGCGTTTCTCGGATGCTGTTGGGTTCTGCAGCTTATAGAGAAGAAGTGCTCCTTCATCCGTCAGCGTAAAGCGGGTTTCATCATTACTGGGAGCGCAAACCTTCTCCCCTACCACTAATAAAGCTGGCTGCTTGAAATCGTCCATAATAACCTCCGTGTTCTCTGCGGCATTTGACATGAAATCATTTCACAGGGACTTGTAAAACAACGTCTTTTGGGGCGTCGTCCGCATGGATAAATGTCGGCGAAGTCCATTTTAACAGCAAAGATCGCTCACCGTCTCTTGGCCCCGCCCAATAATGATGCCAGTGTCCGCGTCTGCTGTGCGGCCGCTTCGCGCTTCCTGTTCCTGGAGTCTCAGGTGACTTAACGTAAATTGCTTTGGGCTGTGTTGCATGGCGAATAGCTGCGCCCAGTCGGACGCCAACATCAAAGGCTGCAACATCTGACGCCTTCGATTCCTTCTTCATTTTCCGTTGCTTTTCAGAACCCTGTATCTCGATTTTGGGTTTTTGACGGGTCTCTATCTCCGCGTTCGTCGCACAGAGATAAAGCGTAAGCTGGAGTGGCCGCAAAATGAGCTGCGTCATATCCTTCATGACAGCTTCTAAAACATCTGGAGGAACCTTTGATTGGTCTACGTATTCTCTGAAGTTGATTCTGGTTGTTTTCTTTGTGTCCTCCAGACAATCGCCCAAAGTAGCACCAGGGAGTAAATGTATGGAAAACGGCATGGTATTGTCCATGCCATTATCGAGAGTTTGGATTCGCAGCTCAAGCGTCTCCCTGTTCAGATCCTTTTCGATCCATGCAAAGAAACCATCAATCGTTTGCCTCATATCAGGGGCCTTGATATATACGCATGGGTAAGGCAAACGCAATAAAACCTCCCAGGGCAGAGTTTGCTCCTCGTCCATGTCGTCAGCTTGCTCATAAAGCATAGCGGCAAGATCTGCGTCAAAATCGTAAATAACCGGCGTTTGCCTCCATAAATAACAAGCGGTAATCGCCGGCGAAAGTTGGGCCGCGTCCATATCTGTTGCCTTGTGGACTTCAATCAGGTAGGTATATGCTGCAGAAATTGGCAGTTCGCATCTTGGATCATAATCCGGCATATTGCGCCAAGTCTGCTGAAGATTACTCAGTTGTTCATAAATGCCAGGAATGTCATGGCTAAGACTTCGAATTAAACGCAAAGGAGTCTCTTTATCAGTAAGTTTTCGCTCCGCCATTACATGACCTCTTTCATTTTTTGAAAAAAACTATTTATCCAAACAACTACAGTATACCAATGTGTAGCCATATTGTCAAGCGATTGTGGCTACAAAACGGCAAAATAAACAGCAATCTATCCTTGCCTAATCTCTATATTTTAGACAGAAAACTCCCAGACGTTTTCACGCCTGGGAGGATGATTGTACTCTTTCGGGCTGAGATTTGCACTCAGCATGATCCGCCCAGGAAGACGGACCTGGCGCGGGAGCGGCCCGCTTACCTGCGTCTACTGTTGCATTCCGGCTTAAATGGCCGGCGCATTGCGCAATACTGCTTTACCACGGTTCTTCTCACAACAGCAAGGTTGATCTCGAAGCGACCGTGTCTATTCCGCCACCGAAAGATTGTTGCGCAGCGGTGGATTTGAACCACATTAGGCCCGGGAGTCCTGCGGAAACTCTGTCCTGCTGCACAATTTTTTTGAAATGCCCGGTTTTGCACCTTGCGCCGGCAGGATTTGAACCTGCCGGCTCAGGGACTCGAACCCCTCTGCACCGGGCGCCGTGTCCCACACGGCAACGTACTCCCCGCTTTGAACGATTCATAGTCGTCCTCAGCTTCGCTGTCGTTGCATCGCCCCGTTCCGCGGTTGGGACCGCTCTTCGAACAGTTACCTGGCACTGGTTCATCCCCGATGGCCGGCGGGTGTGTCGCTTACGGGGAGTGCGTTGTTTTGCCCTTTCGGGCTGGCGCCGGTAGGTGGAATCGAACCACCGGCTTACCGCATTTGCGTATTGCAAATCAGATGCTCTACCTGCTGAGCTATACCAGCGTGATCATAGGCTTTCCGCTTTATCACATCGCATGGGTTTATCTTTTTGCGTCGAAAAGGGGCGTAGACTCTACGCCCCTTCCCGGCCGATGGAATGTGGTACACGGATGTTGGCCCCCGCTTTGGGAATTTCACCCATGCGGACGCGCCGCCCTTGGCCAATGCGGCGCCATTAAGAAGGAGGAGAAAAAATGAAGAAAGCACACGGTTCAGGAATGGCAGGATCTTTCCTGTGATTATATTATATAATACATATATTTTTCTGTCAACTCTGAGCGAGCTTTTTCTTTTTCAGAGTTGACTTTTTATTTCTAATGCTATATGCTAAACATGAAAGTAGGTTGATGACGGATCTAAATGTTTTTCAGCTTCACGAGGAGGAATGTACATGAAAATAATTATGCCGGATGGATCTCCAATGCTTCTTCCTGAAGAAGCGGAATGTCTTTGCTCGGGTGATTCACCGGAACGGATGCACGATTGTCCGATGTCCATGTTTGATGATTGGGGCAACACCTGCATCCCGCTCAAGTGTCCGCATTATCGAAACCCAGAGAATCTTCAATAAAAATCAGCCGGAAAGAACTTCTCCTTTCCGGCTGATTTTTCTATTACACGGTCTTTTTCCTATTTCTCCGGTTCTATTTCAAGGGCATCGATCTCCCGGAGGATTTCGTATAACTGCCGCGAGCAGTTTTCAACGCCGGCTTTTTCAAAGTAATGAACCGTAATCCCGCTCTTTTCGGCGATTGACTTTACAGAACCGTAGCTGCTGTGGGAAATGGCGTTTGGCTGGAAAATGATAATATCCGCCGTTGAAGCCGCACTGTAGTTGTAGGATTCTCTGTCATAGAGAAACGTGCAATCCGGGAACCGCTGCCGCATCGGAGCTGCCCACGTCGCATGGCCGCCATATATGACGACCTTCCTATTCGATCTGACGGGAAAAACAATCTTATCTTCTCCCGGATCATCTGCTTCTTCCTCGCCTTCCTCCGCGGGAGGCAGCAGCTCTTCCAACGCTTTGCACTCACGACGCAGCGCCTTAATGTCTTCGGCCATTTGCTCCTTCTCAGCGGCCAGTCGTGAAATTTCCTCTTTTGCGATCGAAAGTTCCCTTTGCGCTGCCTGTGCTTCCTTGCTTGCGTCCGTTGCCTTCCGCTCCGCGGCCGCAATCCTCTGATCTGCCTCTTTCTGTATTTGTCCGGAGGTTTTCACGGTCTGTTTCAGTTCGAGCAATTCCCCAAGGCAAGCGTCTTTAATCATCGTATTGATGCGAGCCACGGACCATATGATTTTCTCGTTAAAATAGATACTGTCTTCATCGAAGAATTTTTCTTCACAGCGGGAGTATATGTAACAGGAGTGAAATTTCGCAAGGTAAATCCAGAACAGCGATCTCTGCGAGATACCAAGGGCAGGAACGGCTCCAAACAGATAATACAGGTTATCTAACGCTTCAAAATGTTCGATGCACTTTTTGAGTCTTTTATCGGTTTCTTCCTGGGACATTTTCAGCGTGTTCTGGATTACTGCAAAGCCTGGATTTTGGTGTTTAATCAGGTCTTCAGGGTAAATTGCTTTTGTAGTTTGACCGTATTGGCTATTAGGGTCCTTAAAGAAACGATCCTGAAATTCTCTTTTGAAATACTGCCGCTCTATTTTGATTCGCTTGCAGAAATCGTACACGAGATAAACGTACAGATGGGTCATTGCTTCCGCGAATTTTTCTCGCGTATTTTTGTTTTGCAAGGTCTCGAAGGAAAGCAGCGTAGCAAGGCTTGCGGACGTTCTCGGTAGCTTTGCTGCTTTTGGGCTTAGGTGCAGGTATTCTACAATCAGGGAAGGAATCGTGTAATGGAATTCTTTTTTCAGGTTTTGTGGGCTCTCTCCGCCCGACAACACTTCACTTATGATCGTAGTGAAATTAGACCTTTTATCCTTTTCTGAAGCCTTTATCAGCCGGTCTTTATAATCCTCAAAGGAATCCTCTAATTCCTGGCATAGTAGATCCAGGTATATTGCGATTGAAACTTCCTGGTTTGGTTTGGAGATAAGCTCCCAAGCTCCGATATTGCGCAGCGGTATTCCGAGCAGCAGTCTGGAGGCGTCAGTGAAGTCCTTTCCGTACTTCTCAAAACATTCCTTCTTCCAGAAGTTGTAGCTTTCTTTGATGTGTTCAGAGCAGTCCTTCAGCCACACGGGATCGATCGCATCTGACAGGCTTGGCTTTTTTGTTTCGACTGCGAGCTTCAAGGTAATCTGGGATATTTCTGTCCAAAAGCTCGAAATCTGTCGTGACCGGTAATCATGCTTTTTCTTTTTTGCCACCGCTTTTATCTCCTTTCTCTCGTACTGCCGGCAGCGGAATGAGAATCTTTGCGCCTCCTATGAAAACCTCTTCACTTTTTCTTCCCGTAATTCTTGGGAAAGTACTCCTTGCCCAGAAGCCAGATGTACTTATCAATTTGCTTCAGATTGTATTCCGACAACCCATAAAAAGTTCGGAAATCAATCAATATCTGTTTGAAACGAACATAATTTTTCAATGCATCATTTCTAAATGATGAAAATCTATCCTGATTTCTAAATTGTCGAAGCACTAAATCCACATAGCTATCGTAAATTGGATAATCGAGAGGATTGTGGTGGCTGCAGTATTTTGAAGCAAACGAATAGAAGTTCTTTCCAGTTCCGCTTATCGTGATCTCCTTGATGTCATCCACCAGCGTAACATCTCCAGCTTTCAATCTGGAGTCAATTGCTAAAGATAGAATGTGCTTTGCCACAGGATATACAGAGTAAATATTGGTGCTGTAAAAATCGTTCAGTGTAGAAACCTTCAGCAGAACGTCTGTAATATCTGAATTCTGGGGGCACAGTTTGTTGAACAGCTTATCCAGTGCGTCTTCCTGAAGATGATAATTCTCCAGGGAGTCCCATTTGGCAAGATAGAGTTCTACCTGCTCCACGGAAGGAGTCGGAACATTCTTGCGGGTCTTTTTGCGTGACTGTACTGCTACCGGCTTCGGTTGTTCTGCTGACTTATCCTCTGTCATTGCATCTATTCCATTTGAAGCGAGAAAAGACCGAAACCTCCGGATGTGCGACAAATAGCCGTGAACCAGCCTCCCGGGATCGCCACTGGAATTCTTTCGAAGTACATCTAACAGCATGGCCTTTGCTTCTTCGTCACTGCCATCAACCGCTTTCCAGAAAAGATCATGGTCTCCATTGAGCCACAAATAAAATGAATCCGAATATGCTGTCTGTATCGTGTTTGCGCTAATACTCTGGCTTTGCAGAAATGGCTTGTAAAGAGACCGGACTTCTTCAAAGGACATCTGCTTTAGAGCGTTCTTATCCAAATCCTATCACTCCTCTTTCGGCACAGGAATGTAAACCATCTTCAGCGGAATCATCTTCCGGTACTTCTCATCCAGATCCTCATAGTATTTCAAAATCAGATCCACCAGCTCCGTACCGTTAATGCCGCGGATAATCGGTGTGTTCTCCAGATATTTCTGCGCATTCTTCGTGTAATTGGAAAGTGTTACGAACAAACCGTAATCACCCTCACGCATTGCCCCTCTCAGAGATTGGATAGTCGTCTCTTTTATATCGCTATCCTGGCTCTTTACCTGGACTAAAATGCGCGGAGGCAATTCATCTTTGTATGCCGTGATATCAATTCCACTGTCGCCGCCCTGGGAAGAAACGATTGTCCGATATCCCATCGCGTGAAGGAGGTCTGCGACGAACGGCTCCAGATCATAGCCTTTTAGCTGGCGGCTCAGTTCCTTCAAAATAAAGTCTTTTGTGCTCTCAACGATATCTTCGGCGGTTGCTCCTACCGTATCGTCCTCGTCATTCACAGCGGTTGCCTTTTGGAAGCCCTTGTCCAGAGCTGCCATATATTCATCTGCGTAATTTTTCACAGCAAAAAGCGACATTGCGGAGCCGATTTCATATAGGGCGCCCTGCGAGAAATACATACGAGGCATATGTTTCAGCCATTTCACTTTCCTGGTCTGGACATATTCTGTCTGAGAAGGATCATAGATATAGTCGCTGTCTACTACTCCGATGTTTACCTCACGATTGCTCTTGGATGGGAAAACCACGTAATCGCCGATTTGAATTTCATAGCAAAAACGATACAGCATACCTGCCCCAGTGGCAACGCTGCCCTTTTTTGCGTCTGGATACACCTGAACGTATTTATCCTTAAAGGCATCCCTGCTTACGCCGATTAAGCGGAGGTCGCCCATTTTCGGCCAGCCGATAGCAATCACGTTCTCTTTGAGAAATAGATTATCGTTTTGTGTATGTATCCCCCAGATTTTCTTTTCTTCGTTTGCCATAATCAAACTCCTCCCTATTTTTTATTGACTGCGAATATATTACCACAACTTCTTCGTAAAAGCACCTGCTATAAAAGCAGTAATTAGATGGCTGCTTCTGTTTTTTTCGAAATCCAGGTAGAAAAACACTCTTTGCAATCTGAATTATTGCATTACATAGAATCGACCGTGCAGAAGAGCTTAGCCACCGTCATATTCCTGCGCGAACAGATCGCAAAGAGTATTATCTGAGATAGATCGAATTCTTCTGCAATGAAGAGCTTGTCGAAAAATCATCTATCTGCAGTATATATGATATTTTCACTTTTGGCAAGTAGTTCCTCTTTCTTAACTTCACCAAGCTTGGCCGCTTTCTGCGTCGCCGAGTTTACAGTTTAGATCCTTGCCACATCCTATATAGAATGTTTACCTGTTGCTCTTTCGCTCCTCTTCTTCAGATTCGATGATTTTGATCATATATCGCATCGGATAAGGCAGGTTTTTCTTCAGGTTCGCCTTCAGCACGATTTCCCGTAGATAGTCATAGAGATCCGTCGTGGTAAATGACGTGGAGCTCTGCGCCTTTGCGATAACCAGGTCCCGCTCTTCCAGCGTCAAATGGAAATTGCACTTATCGAAAATCGATCGATACAGTTCTTGCCAGGATTCTTCGCCGTTGGAACCGTTATCGATCATATTGCTCTCAGAGCTGCTCTCAAATGCGTCCGGTGCCGTCTCTCTGACCAGCTTTTCCCCGGCGTCGTTGAGATCGATGAAGGGGCCCCGGTCGTCTGCTTCATCCAGCGCGTTGCTCTTTTTAGACACCGTGATCTCCACGCCAATAACCGATCGAGCGTCGTTCGGATCCTTCGTCTTGGTGACGCTGCAATTGAGATCTGTCTTCTCGTTGATCTCTTCGATCGCAGCAGTAAAGATTTTATCCAGGAATCTGCGCTGCTCAGGATATTTGTCTTCACAATCAAGAATCTTACGGAGATCGTCGATACTGATTTTAATGACGCGCTTGTAGTTATTCCGGACCAGATAGGTGTACAAGTTGTAGGTGGATTCTCGCTTCATCCTGGAAATGTTCTGGAGCGTATATTTGATGTACCCGGAATTCGCCAGGTTGAAGAATAGCGCTGACCCGGTTTGGGAGCACTGGATGACGACCGTTTGCTTTTCATCTGCCTTCACAAGCGCAACATACTGAAAAGCAGGGGTGAAGAACACAGGCATCTTCTCTGTGCTGCACTTCATTGATATTCTCGACAGAGCGCCGAGCTGCTTTTCCAATGTTTTTAGATTGATCGACTTGTATGGCAGCCCGATCAGATTTGCAAACTCGCGTACAGTAAACTGCACCGGCTCCGTTGACGGTTTCAGTGGGTTGATTTTTGCCAGGTACGCATTCAGCAGCTTAATGGAATTCAATTCGAGTTTTGCTCGGTTTACCAGCTCCGTCAATTCGTGTCCCTGAGAAACCAGTTCCTTACCTGTAAATCCTGACATCTATCATCCATCCTTCTCTCTCATAGGCAGGCAGACATATTGTTTACCTGCTTGTTATAGAAACCTGTTTATATCTTGTTTATTATCTATGTTTATAATGCTTGTTTATTATCTTGTTTAGGGAAACTCGGGAGATATTGCCACATCCCAAATTTCAACTATATGTGACCCCTCTTTTCAGAAGGAATGTCCCCATTTTTCAGACGATTTGCCCCCGGTTTTCAGAAAGTGCGACCCTGCTTTTCAGAAGGTCTGACCCCAGTTTTCAGAGGATGTGTCCCCGCTTTTCAGAAGGTCTGACCCCAGTTTTCAGAGGATGTGACCCCGGTTTTCAGACAATGCGACCCCGCTTTTCAGAAGGTCTGACCCCGGTTTTCAGAAGATACGACCCCAACTTTCAGAAGGTGTGACCCCATTTTTCAGAAGATGCGACCCCGCTTTTCAGAAGATGTGTCCCCGGATTTCAGAAGATATGACCCCATTTTTCAGAAGGAATATCCTTGATTTCCAGGAATATGACCCCATTTTTCAGAAACACAGGTCTGAATTGCCAAATTTGCGACCCCATTTTTCAGAAGTTATGTGTACCAAATTCATAATTTTTTCTGATTATAGAGGATATTTAGCCAGGCAACGGCTCATAATAGTCTTTTGCGCCGTCAGATGGGAAGATTCCCCTGTGTCTGGCAGCGGAACGGTACAGTAAAAGCTGGTCATGCACGTCATAAAACGCATTGACGAACTCTTCCGGGACGAAAATCCCGCATTCATCTACTCTTACCGTTTTTCTGACATAGATTCTATCGTCCTGAAGAAATACCTGCAGGCCGGGGGTTTCGACATTGCTGGCGTTTGCCAAGATCAGTTTTTCATCTGTGGCGAGATCCTGAAATATGCCCTCCGGGATAAACCCAAGAATTTTTATTGTTTCAGCGTCATCCTCGCCGCAATCCACGACGATTCCCGCCCGTTCATTTCGCCAGGAAAACAGAGCAACGATTACGGCTTCTGTCGGAGAACTGTCAGATGCCTCGGAGATATAACAATCGAAATTGCACGATTTGAGAATCTCGTAAACCAAATCAGCGTTTCTTCTGGTCGCTTCCATGGATGCTGCTTCACCTCCGGAAAATGATAAAGCAATCTTTCTATGGGTATCAGTATATACTATATTTAGTTTTGTGTCAACTTTCGGGCAGAATTTGTCGTTGAATGCCGCATCACCGCCTCTGTGAAAGAAGCGGTGATATTGTTCAGATATAGAATGATTTCACTCAAACGCCATCATCTGACTCTTCCAACATCTGTCTGACTGCTTCCAACATTCCCGGGCTCGGAGGATCATCATGGCGTATATAGCCGGCTCTCCGGTTTACGTTTTTGGAAACAGTCGGTTTCCGATCTTTCACAAGAACCTGTTCTCTCGTGTAAAGGCCTTGCGTGTTCCAGCGCTCCAGAATGCTGTTCATGTACTTCCATGTCAGGCATCCGGTGTTCTCACAGGTTCTTTCATAAGCAAGTCGAATCACGTCTTTTGAGAAACCCATTTTGATCCATGCGTCCAGGTATCTCTCCTCTGCCGGCGTGATCCGTCTACCTGTGAGACCCATCATCTCATAAAGCTCTTTCAGTGCAGCATTTTCGATTTTGCCGCCCTGGATATACCGGGCGGCTTTTTCCAATGTGTTGATTTGCTGCTCTGACCAGCGCCGGGCCTCCAGTTCAATCATCTTGACGGAGGGCCTCTCCCCTATTCTTCTGTTCATAGAGTTGTGGATCAAAACACCCAGAACATCCGCTGGAAGGCCGAGCTGTTCCCGCATAGTGAGAAGTGACCTTAGTTCATCGTTCGTCAGCTTCCTGCCAATACACCTTTGAACTTCTTCGATGAAGATTTTGGTGCTTCGCTCGTTGTTTTCCTCCGGCCTTCGGAGGTCCTGCTTTCTCTCGCCCTGGTTCAGCCATCCGCTATTGAATGCGCTTTCTTTTCCAAGTCCGAGCTGCTGCAGGAGTGAAGCTGCGCATTTCAAACGCGGCTCTGCAAATCCGGTAAGCGCATCGTCGAGCCTTGCTTCGCGGCAAAGATAGAGCAAAGCGCTGTCACCGTTTCCTGCGGTTAGCAGCCTTCGGATCGTGGCAACCGTCAGCACCACTTCCGTCGTTTCTGTGTTTTTCATTTCCATGGCTTCGCAATCTCATGCTCCGCGGTAAAGGCGTAGGAGCTGCGCTGTCAGCTTCCCCTTCTCAACGGCCAGTCGAAGCTGATTTTCATCAAAGGATATTGTCAGACTGTCTCCGATGATTTCACATAGCTTCGCAAATTCATCTGGGGTAAGCTGGATTCTTGCCTTGTGTAACGTCAGCTTCGCAATATTATCTATGGACTGCGGGATCTGCGGCAGCGAGTCTTTGCACGCATTGACTACGGAGTTTACCCACATAGCAACGGAACTTGTACTCATTACGTTATCCATCAGGCAGTAATCTGTAGATCGCTGCGCGTTGATTGAGGGAATCAGATTGTACGCGCATTTTGATTTTTCCAGCAGAAACAGAAATTTGGTGTTTGGCATGACACTGACAAACCCCCACATATCCGAGTCGCTGGAGGAGATCACGAATGCCGGCACATTATTCCGGTAAAACTCTTCATTTACACGGGCCGAGATCCGCAGATCTACGAGGGACTTCCCTGTGAGCATACGATCTACTACTTCATGTTCTATGGTGATCCCCGTTCCAACGTAGTTTTTGAAGATGCCCCACGCGATTGATGATTTTGCGTCGTCGACAAGAATAATCTTTGCAATCTTTTTGCGCAACCCAGGTTCTATCTGGTTGATTGCTGCGCACAACTTGTAAGGATCGGCGTTTTCACAATCCACGATGATAACCGTGCGTGTGTTTTGGGAGATGAATGTGTTCAGTGAGCTTCGCACCGCCGCAGTCTGAATGCTGTCTTCAACCTGGTCATCATCTCCTGACAGTCTGATCATAAACGCCCGGTCATTTTTCATGGCGGCAACGATCTTTTTTTGCGGGATGTTGGCATAGACGCCAACGGGACAGTTTCCGTTTATAAAGGGCTTTGCTTCGCGCTCTATGCTGTTTGCAACAGATCCGTTCGGCATGAGTACAGCGGATTTTATGATCTCCCAATACTCCGGCGAAACTGCCGTTTTGCAGTTGTTTATGCGATTTCCTATTTCCGTATTGATCGTAGACAGATATCCCAATAACGCTCCTTGCTTTTTCAGAAGCGGACCGTTTACGCCTTGCAGTTGTTTTAATATTTCGCTTATCGTTGGCGTACTGGACCATAAGGTCTTTTTTTGGAGATTGATGTTTTCATAGGCCACAGTCCAGTTTTGAATTAAATGGTTTCTTAATGCCGTTAACGCCCGGACTATTCTGGCCGCTTTATTCTGGTGTAATAATTCCCAGGCTTCTTCGTCAAGAACTATATCGTTTGCCTGAATCGCTTCGCTTTCGGCTCCGCACAAAAATAGAAACTGCGTTACAAGCGTATGCTTATCGGCAATGGAACTGAAATCTGTAATAGGAATCTCCCCCTTTTTTCGATTTTTAGTAAAAATTAAATCGAAAAAATAATATTCGAAAATAATTTTCTGTAGTATTTTTTTTGCCAATCGTAACAGGCAATTAGGACGTTTCGCTTCGCTTCTCCAGTGATCGAGATTTCCCCAATATATTCCGTTTCATAAAGCCAGTAGTAGAGCTTACTGATTTTTACCAAATCCATTTCATATCCCAAAAAAACCGGGATTGCCTGATTGACCGCATCATTCACTGCAAAGACCTTGAATGTGTCCGTGAAAGCGTAACGCTCGACCGTATCAGTTGGAAAATCCGTCAGAGACATTTTTTCAACTTCTTCATGAACGACGATTCTAAATTTCGGAAACTGTGCTTCAATTTGGGTCTTCGCCAAGGTCGCATAGGTGTCTTCATCGGGTGACGCGAGGATTTCACAGATCTGGGCCGCTGCCTCCTGATTTTCAAATACTGCGTAAAGTCGCTTGTACGGCTTCGCAATATTCGCGTAGTTGCTTGACCCGGAATCGGAGAAGCTCCTTCTTGTCCGAACGTCGACTCCATGTGATGATCGGATGATGTTCAAGAACTCGGAATCTTTTGAAATCACCATCATGGCAGAAGAAATTTCCGCACTTCCGAATCCGGTGATTGCTGCTGCGTTACGGAGCATTAAAAGGGTCTCATTCTTGATTTTGGATATCCAGCGAGTGCCATTTGCGGACACCGTATGATAAACAGCAATGACCTGGCTCTTCGTAAAAATCGCGCCGACCAAGTTATCTTTGTCAGCGTTCTTACCGGAGCTTAATTCATTCTTCAAGAAGAATTGAGGCGTTTCAAAAATGGTCTCTATCGGTAGCGAGGAAAGCTTTTCTACCTGTGAAGAAAGCGCTTCGCAAATTTCCGTTATTTGGGCTTCGCCCCGACTGCGAGGGGTGGGTGTCTTGACCCTTTGATCTCCCGGGGCGGCGATTCCCGCCTGCCGGAAGAGAACGGTGACTCCCTGCTTGATTCTCTCGACATTGAAGATATCCGACCTTGACGACGCCCTTCCCCAAGGAGAATTGTAGGAAACGCTTAACGGAAAATCAGCAACAAGCGGAAGCGAAATACCCATGCTTCTCAGACAGAACAGAAAGTGGTTGAAGCCCAAAGGCGTCATTTCGTAGACGATACAGCCAATTTCTTTATTCCATCTTGTCGCACATTCGTAATCAACGTATGTCCAAGTTCCCTTATTTCTTCCTTCACAAATCACCCGCTTTTTGATGTATTCACTCTTCGTCATTCGAAGAAGCGTACGCTTAATCGTATCACGATCTGAAGTGTTTTTTGCGTGTGAAAGGATTGCCGATTCCGAACAGACGCGATAAGGTAAAAGGGCGTAAAGCGATATGATTTCAGACTCTAATTTGTTCAAATTTTAACCCCCTTTTTCTGATGCAGAAATATTACGGACGAGGGCTGGATTTTTCTTCTGATTTTTTCCCGTTAAAAATCCGGAAAAGCGAAGTAAAAATCAAGGAAAATCAAGTGCCGATTTTTGAACGGATTTTACTGTTTTGGAAAACCGCGCATTTCGTATATAAAGTTTTTGTCAACCTACGTTTGACTTTTTATCGCTTTTTCTGCGTCCAGAAAGAGCGTTTGGAGGCTCTGTTTGGACAACGCCGAAGACCCGTCCAGGACGGCCAAGTATAATCCAGAGCGCAGTTCTTGAAGGTCGGTTGAGAACATCACGTAGCCCAGAGAAAGGCCGTCGTCTTCGATTCCAAGAACACTTCCGATCGTGTCGATAATGGGCTTGATGTAAAAGTTGTCGTGGTCGGTTACGGGCCTCTTTTTTTGTACAAACAGGAAACCTGCGGTGTGCTCTCCCGGGGCGGGTCTCAACTCGCATCTGTGGACAGACATCAGCTCGCGGAGCTCGCAGCGGTATGCGTAAGCTCTCAGCGACGAAGGTGCAGCGTTGTTGTACGGCAGCGGCATGTGAAGCAGCAGAGGATCAGAATTCAGCAGCCGAACATTACCGCCAGTCGTGTGTTCTGATTTCGGCGCCGGATCCTCGCAGGGCAAATTTGCGGTAACATCCAGAAGTCGTTGGTATGCTGCACTTATGCGAAAATTTATCTGTGCGGCAATTCGTGCGTAATCAGCCGGATCAGGATAATCCTTGCAGAGCTTCTCGCCAAGCGGGGGCAGCAGAACTACGGTATCACGGAATTCTTTTGCCGCTAAAAGGAGCTCCGCCTTGTTTATGCTGCGCTCAGCCATACTGGAAAAAATTTGCAGAACCGACATCGTCCAGGACTGCGTAAAGTTCGAACATCCGACTCTCACAGATATCTTCGATAACCTTGAGATTCGGTACAACAGCGATGTGTCCCACCGTGTCTTCCCGGGTAATGTTTCGGTTCGAACGCTGGACCATCAAAGAATCAATGACGCTGTTCTTGGTAAGCTGATCGAACCAGGTAATATCGTAAGCACGGTTTGTTTCCAGAAACGGGTTCTTCGAAACGTCATCGCCGGTAATGAACATCAAGAGGGACGGGTATCTGCAAAAGCGGAATTCCAGGATAGAATCGGGATGCAGCGAGCAGAACGTATTGAGCACTTTTTTCATCGCTTCGGCGTATCCTTTGTCCAGGGGGCGATGATTGTAAGTTGTGATATAGTCGTTATTGTTCGGGTCGAATCTGCACTTGTGGTTGCGGATCAGATTGCCGATATGAAAGTCGATTGTATCCTTGGGGTTGCCCGTTTGCCCAAAGAAGCGCAGGACGTTGAAATATGATATTCTCCGCGCTGTGATAATCAGGTATTCAATGTTGTCGGCAAGCATCTTATACTTCACAGATAAACACTCTCCTTCTGCAACTGAATCGTTGCGAAATTGTCAAAAACGTAAAAAGCAAGTCCAATAGATGCCGGCGAACGTCGGTTTTATAATTTTTTTAGGTGCGTTAGCCGCTTGCTTATGTACGTTATATAGGGACTTTATTACGGGATCGTTTGCTGATATGTGCGTTATTTCGAGAATACCGCACCGTCTGATTTATTCCATTTTTTGCCAATGTGCGCTTCCGATAAGGTTGCGCACATTGGCGAAAATGGTTTTTCATTACTCGGTACGCTTGTCTTGTGGCTGCGTTCTGTACTCTAATAGTTCGTTAGCTGGCGGAGCTCTTCCGCGGAAGTTGTAACGAGGTTGTGTTCTGTCCTTGATGCGTCAACGTGCATCAAAACCCGGGAAGAACCTGCGCAGAGCAGGGCGTCGCCGGTGTGGAATTTTACGATCTGGTCGGCCTCCGTGTTGGTAAGGCCGAAAACAGATTGCAGCGAACCGATATCTGCCGCTTTGTTTTTCAGCAGGAAGTTAATAGCACTGTTGCCGATAACGTCAGCAGCATCCGCTTCTGTCGAGAAGAATCCGGCAAGGTTCTGTGTCGCTCCAACGACGCCGCCGCCGTAGCCTCTGATTAAACGCCAAATTCTCTTAATGAAGTTTCGACACAGCACCGGCGCGTCAGAGCCGAGGAGTTTCCAAACCTCGTCGATGAAAATGATTTTGTTTGCGGTGGGATCCTCCAGGACCTTCGACCAAATGTAGTCAAGGGCGATGAACATGCCAAGCGGTACAAGATCATCTGGAAGCTGCGATACGTCAATCGCAACATATTTATTTTCCAGATCTACGTTGGTCTGCTGGTTGAAGGAGTGCAGAGATCCGGTCGGATCGACAAAGCGATTGAGCGCACCCGCCAGGCGTTCGGCCTGTCTCCCCTGCTGTCTTAACGCGGTCTGAACATCGCCGAGCACCGGCATACGCTTGTACTGCCCCGGACGGTTCGGATCCTCCAGTGAACGGTTGTTGGCTGTTATGCCGTATCGCTCATAGGCTGCCACAAGCGCCTTATCCAGACATTGTTGCTCTACGACGGAAATATCCGGAACCAGGAGTCGGAAAAAGATGTGGAGCTGCTGGATCTTTGCTACGAGAATAGAATCGTTTGATTCTGCATCTCCATAAAGCGTTTTCGCATTAGTCGTATCCTGTTTCCGGATTCCGAGGACATTGATGTTTTGAGGAGAACCGCCGCCCAAACGTATATACTGGCCTCCGATTGCTCTGCACGGGCGGATGAACTCATGTCCTTTTTCCGGCGCAATCACAAACGTCTGGATCTGCCTTGTGCGGAAACGCAGCGCCATGTTTTGCAGCAAATAGGATTTGCCGGCTCCAGACATACCAAGGATAGTCATATTCCCGTTCTGATACTTATGAGCATTGAACGGGTCCAGGAATATCAGGCTCTCATTTTTGGCGTTACGGCCCAGGAATATCCCTCGTTCGTCGTTGATATCAGGGGACGAAAACGGATACATGGTTGCAACGGAGCTGGTAAGAGCGTTCCTTCGCATTGCCTTGAAAAGCGTGGGTTCAATACTGCAAAGAGGCAAGCTGGCTCTGAAAGCATCCAACTGGCGGAATCGGAACGGAAGCAGGTCGATGTCCATTGACTTACAGTAGGAGCGCATCTGCCGCACCTTCCACTCCAATTCCTCCTTACTGTTCGCGGCGATCGTGACCATGATGCCAAAGTAGAAGAAATCCTCCCCGGCTGCCAGACCTGATTTAATCAGCTCACCGGCCCGGACCATGTTGGCCATCATGTAGTAGTTTGGATTGGATGCCTGGGCGTTGTCCAGATTCGATCTGTTATTGTTATGGATATACCGAAGCCTGCGCTGAACCTTGTCCGGGGTCTCCTTCTGGAGAAAAATATCTACGTCAATTTCCGAACCTGCGTCGATCAAGAACGTCAGCCAGCCGCCAATTACACGGGAAGGGAGCGAACGGCCGGGAATGTAGCAGAAGGAGTAGAACTTCCCGTCCACCAGCATTTCGGTTGAGGAAAACTTCGTGTTAATCTTCTCCGGAGAAATGATATTAGTTACCGGAAGGATTGCGTCCTCTTCCATCCCATAGGCCTGGAGAAACTCCATGAAAGCGGCCTGTCTGCGGTCTTCATATGTCATGATCTCGCTTTTCCCGCGTGAGTAGATTTCGTACAGGTACGAGAGCTGCTGTTCGCCAGCGTCTACGTCGGGAGGGTTAATCAACGTATTTCCGCAGTTGCTTAAAGCGGAGGTAATTGCCCGTTCTTTTGCAAGCATGTGCTGGACAATATCACTGTACGTTGGCTTTTTATTCCCGAAGGCCGTACGATCCATCTCAAAAATAACAAAAAATTGTCTTGAAACACCTCTTTCCCGTCCGACCTGCTCAACCAGGCTGATTTGCTCCTGCTGCAGGATTTTACAGTTTGCGTTTCTTTCCTGACGCATATCTGCCTGAAGCTGCTGTACATACCCTTCCGTATCCGCAGGTCGAGTGACTACCTTGATCTGCGCTTTAGGCGGAAGGATACGGATAAAGCCTGCAAAGTCAGCAATCACGCCGTTCTGGTCTGTCGCGGATCTTAATAGAAAATTGATCGGAGTAAATTGAAGGATTTTAACATACCGATGATCTTTTGTAATAATAATGCCGTCAGCAGTTACCTCTTCTACCTGACAGAAATCCTGGGTGGAAGTGATCTGGATTTTCTTTTCCGCGTTAGCCACCAAAGTCACCCCCGAAAATATCATTGTCGCCAACCAGGAGCACGTCGTTGACTTCATCGTCGTCTACGTCGGTCAGCGTGATTTCATTACTGAACTTTTCCTGGCGAGGCTTCTCGGGCCTCAGACGGGCGGCCGCGGCGTTAATTGCTTCGATAGATCTGTCAGGCCGGAAAATGAATTCGTCTTCCGTCTTGTCAGACTCAGCCAGGGCCGCTTCCTGCCGTGCGCTAAGCCACTGGCTGTACGCAGCCTGGAGCTTTTCACCGGGCATTTCCCGATGCATCAGGGCGTCAAGAGCGCTCATTTTTTGCGCATCCGCATTGTGATTGTATAGCATCACAGATTTCTTCTTGTGATACTTGTAGGCAGCGAGGAGATACTGCGATGCGGGTTCGTCATTGATCCCGGAAAGAAATACGATCGTTACGGGGCCAAGGAGTGTGATCATAACCGTTATACGTGTCATTAGAGAGGAAAAATGGAACATACTGAGGATCAGAAACAGGAAAAAGTCTACGATTGCAGCCTCGATTACATTTCGTGTCTTCAGCATTCCGTTGAGAATGTGACCACCTTCAATGAAATTGGCCGGAATTTCCTGTTCGTCCGGGCCTCTTCTATCTTCTGTTTCGTGCATATCTCCTTGCACCTCCTCTTTCTTGAAAGCACGGCCCTCCCCTTTTCGGAAAGGGCCGTGTTTTGTTGCTCAATGTTTTTTACATGCCAAGATCAGGCTCGTCTACGGTCTGAATCGCCGCCCAGATAATTCCTTTGTCGAGGTCGATCTTGCGAATCCTGGCAAGCCCGGTGGAACCGGGGACAATCTGCTGGGAGAGATTATTGACCGAAGCAAAACGCTCGGAAACCCGGGCAGATACGCCGAAGGCTGTCAGAGAGATGTGATAGGTAAACGTGGCGCCTTTATTGATCGGCGCAACGCTGATTACCTTGTAGGGCGTTACGATGCCAAAGGGAATATTCGCAAGAATGGCGTTGCGCTTTTCTCTTTCGACGGGCTCCGCGCTGTATTCGACGTTGGTGATGCGGCCTGTGCTGTCCCGATCAACCTTCGTAATTTCAACTTCGATGTCGCTGCCGACCTTGTAGAAGTTGCGAACATTGTCAATCGCCACATCGGAGGAAAGATCGCTCCGGAACAGTCTCCTGTCAATTCCTCCAGCGCATACGAGGACGGCAGTACCGTTCGCGCTCACGGACACAATCTTGCCGGTCATACGATCGCCAACGTCGAGTCTGCGCCTTGCATGAGATCCGAAGGATCTCTCCTGCTGAATGCGCATAGCCTCCACGCGAGACGCCCGTGCGACATATCGGAACTGGCCGTGATCGTCCTTGTTTGAAACACAGCCGACGGACTGGAAGACAACGTAGATATTGCCGCCTTTGGAATTCTGACAAATGCAGCGGTTCAGCATTTGCCGCTTAGCGACGAGGAGCTTGCTCGGATCGTCAACGACGGGCTTTCTGTTGGGGAAAAAGTCCTCGAAAGGAATCTGGACAACAATTTTTCCGTCGTAGAGACACAGGGCGTAGACTGTGTTCTCCTTGGGAGCTTCCTGGACGCCGATTACAGCAATGGGACCATGCACCATCTTGGTACGAATGAGGCCCTGGATACCGAGCACAGAGGAAGCAATGTCGCTCACATTGGATCCACTGGTTTTCGGACGTTCCGCCGCAGCTTCTCTTCTGCTCACAGCAGTCAGGGCGGCGTCACGGCCGACGGGAGATCCCTTGCCCCGATTTGAGTCAGTGCCGCGCCTGGCGGTTACGAACTCCATAGCCTTTTCCATGGCAGTGCCCATATCAGCCTTGCCGATAGTGTGCGGCTCGTCCAGAGGCTCTTCGTCTTCATCCTCGTCTTCCAAATCGAAGGCATCATCGCCTCCTATCAGAGGCAGCCCGTCAATGCCCTGGACCGGGATATAATCGTCATCGCCTTCAGGTTCCGGGATGTCTGTATTCTTGACGGCTTCCGGGCCTTCATCAAGAATATCTGGATTTCTTTCTTCGATAGACATGTAATTGCTCCTTTCGATAATAGTTCAGCCTGGTAAAGCATCAGACTACACAGTATTAGCCTATTTATATGCCGAATTTATTATATAATTAAATTATCAATGTGTCAACCCTGAGCGATAAAAATATCAAGGCAAATAAAAAAAGTTTCCGCTTGAAACGGAAACTTTTTTCTGGCTGCTGTTATTTTGCGTTTGGTTTTTTACCCTTTTCCTGTGCGCTCATTGCTGCCGCAAGTGCGGCGTTGATTTGGCCTTTTGCGCTCAGTATTTGAGATATATTTCCGATTTGTGCCGGCGGCTCTGAAAGTTCCTTTTTTGGGAGCGAATTGTTGCTTTCCGCTGGCTTCGGCCTCTTCTTTTGTGTTGTCGATGGTGCTACTGTTGCTGCCGCAGCGATAACAGGCTTTTGGGGATTTTTCTCGGAGGTAAGATTCACGACAGAATCTTCAATAATATCATCTTCAACCGAGATTGCGGTTTCGGTCTCAGCCTGTTTATTGTCAGAAAGAACGACGTCCGTTTCTTCTGTAGACAAGACTTCCGTTTCAACCCATGTAATATTTTCGACTACGAGACTGTCACCACCGCACATTTCTCGATATTGCTCCAGCGTGTATTTTCCTGCTTCTATTTCAGGCAACGGGAGTACCGGGGGCTTCTCCCCTTCGCAGTTATTGGCGTACCAAGCGTCGAACTGCCGCACCCGTTCCTCTTCCAGGTCAATCACCAGGCGGCGAAGCGCCACGTCAACAAAACGTGGGAAATCATCACCCGATGCTGGGCTGCAGAGCTTATAATATGGATGCAGTGTTTTCGGAAATTTGTTTAACACGATGGGATTACAGTTTTGCACGACCAGCAGCGCTCGATCTTCTCCTAAACGCGCCAATTCATCCGGTGTTAAAACCTGACGTTTACCGGCGCCGGTGCTGTGGCGAAGGCCGACGGGGATCAGTGGCCGTTTTACTGGATGCTGTTCCGTTACGGTCTGTATTGTTGAAATGCCGCTTCTGTCTGAAAACCGCTGTTCTGTTTCAGGATCATTAAAGCCGACGCCAAGCTGGAACGAACAGTTGTTCAGAATCGTGTTCCAGGTTTCAGGATAAAGACGCTTTAGCTGGTCAAGATCCTGGCACGCGAACATGATCGTGATGTCTCTTGACCGAACTGTAGAAATCTTCTGGTCAAAGTCAGGGAGAACACCTAAATTCGCAAATTCGTCCAGGATAAAGTTGACCGGTACAGGACAGCGCTGATCCTTCTGCTTATCCGCAAAGCGCATCAAATCGATAAAGAGGAACGTGATAAAAAGGGCAGTGTAAAAATCATAAGTGCGGTCATAGTCTGGCACGATGATATAGTACAGGCATTTCTTTTTTGCGGGTCGCGTCATGTCGATTTCATCGAAAGACGTAAGCATACGGATGTTTGGATCCGCAAGTGTGTGTAGACTCGTACCGAGATTTGACAAAATGTTGCCGCGTAGATTTGGAGATGTTTGCTTGTAGGTTTTATAAGCGTCACGGGCAGCATCACAGCATTCCGTCTCAGAAAATAGCTGATCGAGACTGCTTTCATCGTTGTCCAGAATCATTTGATACGCTGATGCGAAAGAACGTGGTTTTTTCGGGGGATCGCCGAACATTGGGCTGCTGAGGACAAACAGGCAGACAGACTTCAGCAACGCAAGAGGGCCTGCAGAGAAGATAGACGACTCGTTACGCAGAGAAGTATTTCGTATGACGGCATCCGCAAACGTGGAGGCACGGTTGCTGTCGATGTTCCCGTCTTCATCCAGAATCTCCTTCAAGCAATCCCAGCCATGCGATCTGGTAGGCTCTTTAAGGTTAAAGATTTTAACCTCGTAGCCGAATTTTCTGCCAAGCTCGACGGTAGCGTTATGGACCGCTCCCTTTGTATCTGCAGATATGATTGATTCGCCGCGCTTGATAGCCTGGTAGATCGCAGGCTCAATTACGCTGTAGGATTTACCGGAACCGGCAGCGCCAAAAGCGCCGACGTTTCGATTGATTCGAAACCTTTCCGGCTTCATTTCAAGGCATTTCCTGCCCTTTTCATCCTCCTGGCCGAAGATCATTCCAAGGCACGCATCTACTGGGCGCACGTTCGTATATTTCTTGGCATCTTCTGTCGTGCCGGGTCTGGCCGTGCCATACGTGCCGTCTTTCGAGTAAACTACGCCTCTGTCGTCCACAAGGGCGGCATTTACATTCTGGACCATTCGGAGCAGGACAAAGATTATGATGACGGCCGCACAGATCAGAGCCAGCGCAAACGGAGATTTTCCTGTGCTGTTCGCCTGCTTTACGATGGAAATCGGGTTGAGTTCCCATTCAAAATAGCAGATGTAATAATGCACGATGAATACCAGATAGGCAGTCAAAATAGCCGATAGAGCAGCAATGATGAAAAAGCGGTTTCGCAGCGTCTTCGTGCCAAACAGTTTTTTTATGCCTTTCATTCTTATCCCTCCTCCCCTTCTGCCGGATTATTGATCCTGTCGATTATCTGATTGAGCAGTCTTTGTTCATTTCGCAGTACGGCCCTAAGAATGGCTCTCTTTTCAGCCGGAATGCTCGGATCGTTTTCCAGTGCAGCAAGTTTATTTGCGTAGTAGGCAGAGACGATTCCCTCCGGAGGCGTATCCGCAACAATATTTAGCTCAAGGATAGAGTTGGTTGCGTCAAGCGTATGCTCTCTGGACAACACAGCAAATGCAAACTCACGGAGGACGATGTTGGAATTGAAGTCCTTTTCGGTTTCGTGCTTCAGATAATCAAAGTACGGTTTCGCAACAGCGTAGTAGAAGGCGTCGAACATTACGCCGTCGAAACGATCTCCCAACTCATTTCGAACTTCATTCCACTTGGCGGCGTATGTATCGACCGATCTTGGCGTATCCGCAAATCGTGCTGCAATGTCCGGGACGGATCCGGCAAGGTAATTGTCGAGCATGAGATAAACATCATCTATGGTTGCGTTATAAGGGCCGAATACGGTTTTGCCATTGATGTCTTCATGTGCATCATAGCTGGGGTTATATCCCGCGGAATAATAGACCGAAACAGAGTTGCGGAAGTTCTCGGCATCCGGGTATTCCGGAGACGCGTAACCGTAGATCGTTCGATTTTCATATACCCAGGAGCCGACAGCAGCGTTATACTCATGCGTGGCCAGCGAGTTTCCTTCAATGGTATGTACGATACCGTTTTCGTAATATTCCACGATGCCTATATGATCCTGATCGTCTTCCCCGTCGTCGTTGTAGTAGATTAAATCTCCAGGCTTGGGAATATAGGACGGATCCCGGTGCGTCAGGTTTTTCTTCTCAAAATAATTCCATGACGTAGGACACCACGCGGTAATAGGACCAAGCGCTTTCCCTTCTCCAAGAAAACCGCAGTGTTTCGCGCAAACCGAGACAAAGGCGCAGCACCAGGCCGCATTGGATGTCGACGGGGATCCGTAATACTCTGACCATACATAGGTCCTTGCAAGCGCCTGGTTTTCGTGAAATGCTTCATAAATTCTTCTGGCTTCGGCTGCCATGGCCGCACCACCGCTGCTGTACACGCTGCCCCAGTCGCCGCTTAAACCGATGTTGTATTCCTTTGCGATGCACTGAATCGAGTCTCTCCAATACTCATATTGGTTTCCCTGTTGACGGGAGTATGTCGCTCCACGAGAATCCGTCCAGTTTGCGGCAAGCAAATTAGGATGTTCAGCGTTGGAAAAGTCCCTGTTATTCCCATTTTCATCTACGCTGTCGATATCTCCCCGCCAGAATCCAATAATGTTGGTAACGATATCATCCGGCGTCTTCTTATTGACGTCAATGTGAACTGCCGGGTGTATTATCAGGCAGGCATATGTGCGAGGCTCTTCCGGTTCAGTCGGCTCTTCCGGATTCTCTGGATCCTCCGGGTTTTCCGGATTCTCCGGCGTTTCCGGAGGTTCCGGCAAGTCTCTGTACTTTGTGTAGAGCCAAGATTCCGCCTCTGATATTTCAATGATGTCTACATCTACCGTAACATAAACACCTTCAAGAGAAACGATATCGTTTATGATACCGTGGGTGTCATAGGATTTAGACCCTGCTGTGGTTCGCCCTGTTGCCAGTATTTCCTCGTTATCGGGATCATTTTCGATAATTCTGTGCGCTGTTGCGTCCAGCAGGAGCTCCTCGTACAAATATTGCGGAAGAAAAGTTCCATGCCATTCTGCGACATGATCCCTGCCTGACTCCGGAAAAGCGAGGACTACATTACCAACTGCAACCTGCATCGCGTCGTACTCCTCGGTAGGTACTGTTGGGCTGTTAAGTGTGGTGTCAAAAAACAAAGTGGACGCAATTCCGCTGTACAGACCAAGCCAATGACGAAAATTATAGGATGTAATATCCTCTAATTGCTGATCTGTCTGCACGGAATATGCGCTCAGCAGCGCAAGAGCTTCATACTCAGAACAAGGTTGTCCGTCAGAAACAAGCTGCGGCGTATCCAGTAAATAGAAATATGCTTCGTCAGCTCCGGGAATATTCCAAATAAGTTCATCAATGTTATCCTCTAAACACATTGAAATCCAGAATGGCGAAGCCTCGTCCTCAAGCTGTTCAACTCTTCGATCAACACTTCTTTGGACCATGGCGATTCGCTTGCGCATCACCCGTTCCGCCTTTAGCTTGTCCTTGTAGTATTCCATCTCAGCTTCAATATCTTCGTCACTCATGCCGTCGCCGAGAGACGCAGACTCGCCGCCAATTTCAATAAAATTCCCTTCGTGCAGTCTTTCTCGAATCGCGTTGATTTCTTCGTCGTCGCTGCTTAACGCATCGTCAATCAAATGATATCCGACATGCAGCCAACCAATCGTCAGATCATAGTCGATGTTGCCGTACGAGTCATTGTTTTCGACAATATAATCCAGGCATTCCTTCAGGAATCCTAAAATGGCCATGCCGATCGCCATGAGGCACATAACGATAATCAGAAACGGAGAAAGAACCGCTACGGACGCCGTCAACAGCTTTTTCCCGCCGTCTTCCTTCGTCTCTTTTATCGCCTTGGCTGCCTGCTTTTTCTTGCCTGCCAATTTGGTGGGGATCAATCCCTTGCCAAAAAACTTGGAGGCAATTTTACCAACAGTTTTACCAACCTCAAGACCTTGATCTACGATATTGTCATTATCGTTCATTACCAACTGAGCAGGGTTCTACCGCGCTGGAATACGCAGTTCCCTGTACCCTCCTTTCTTCCGACGTTGGGAGAAATGCAGGCCGTAAGCCCACCCCGAAGGAGTGGGCTTTATAATATCAGAATTCTTTCTCCGTACCGTTTTTCTGGCGGGCCGAACTATCTTTTCTGGGGGCCGGACCTCCGCCGGATCTCTGAGCCGGCCCACTCTTTTGATAGGTTGGTGCAGAGGATGCCGGAGTAGAATATACTGGGGATGATTGTGTTCGCTGATGATTTGTGGGCGGCGAAGGATTGCGATCAACAGCGGGAGGCTGTTCCGGCAGCTTGCCGCGGCTATAATATGTCGTGTCCCCCCGTGAGGTCATAACTTCCTTTGCTCTCGGTATAGGCGTAGACTGAATCGTCCTTACGGGAGTATCACCGGAATGATCCGTAACCTCCGTAACCTCGGCCAGCTTGCCGTAAGCATTAGTCCATCCGCTCAAATGAACCGCGCCATCTGAATCAACAGTCCTTGCGGCAAAGCTGGCTGCGTATTCGTTTTTCCCTCCGTCCGAAGACAAGGGTTCTCCGATGCTGAGCGAGGCTCCTGTGATGTTTTCCCCGTCAAATTTATCGTCAAAAGCGTTCTGGCCCACGTATCCTGCCCACATGGAGGAGGCAACGTCGCCGGATAGCTCGGCGCCGCCGCTCGCGGCAAGCTCCGACATGGTATCTTTCGCAAGATTTGGATTTCTATCGAGCGCCGAGGCTACCGTCTTCTGGTACTTTTCATATACCCCGCTTGAAGCACTGTTTTTCAGAGCTTCTCCTGTACGAATCGCGTTCGCCAAGCTGTGCGACGTTACCGTACCGTCCTTCACGCTCTTATTTAGCATCCGTGCCTGATCGTTCATCCTTTGAGTCGCCTGGGCTTCATTGATCGTCCCTGGACGCTTTGAGGGGTTAATACTGACAGATGCTTCTCCGCCATTTTTGAGGCCGCTTACAACACCCTTCCAGGCAGAGGAGCCGCGGCCTGAACCGCTTTCTCTGGCGTTTTTATATCCTGCAACCCCGCCGATAAACGCCTGCGCCACAGGAGAAGAACGCTTGGGATCCAGGAATCTGCTGGCCACACCTGCGTTTCCGCCCTTGCCGCCGGACAGTTTGTTCTTTGCCATCATCAATCCGCCAGCCGTGGCAGCGAGAGAATCCAGAATAGACGCACCGCCCATGCCGGCAGCATTCAGGTTGAGCTGCTGCAGATAGTTGTCCATCCTCTTAATAATCTTGATAAGGCCATAGGCATAAATGAGTGACTTAAATGGACTTATAGCCGGATTTCCCAATACGTCAAAGAACATAACTGTACCCCAAATGCTCAAAATCATCAGGACGCACTGGGCGATAAACATAGAAATCCACTTTTTCAGGATTTGCGAAGAGGCGTCAGAAGTCATTGTCGCCCAAGCAAGCGGTGAGGAGAAAATCAGCAGACAAAGCATGATATATCTCTCGATGATCTCCAGCATCATTTTGATGAACTGCACAATGATACAGGTCAGCGCAATAAGAGTGATGAACAAGGCTGCTCCGGCCGAGAAGGTGATGCCTCCGACAATTCCCTCGACCGCGATTGTGCCGAATCTGTCTACGAAATTGTTACCGACACCTTCCATTATTTCGCCGATAGATACTGTTGCTTCACTTGATATCGCGGCGAAATCTATAAAGATGCCTCTTGTAATATCGAAAACAAAATTCAGGATATAGTTGCCGAAGAAGATCAGAAAAATAGCAAAAAATGCCCTGATAGCGATCGTTGTCGGGTGCTCCGTCGTCCTGGCAAGCGGTCCTACATAGAATTTCATGATTTGAATGATAGCTATGGCAAGGACTAAGCCGACGCCAATCGCCTGAAACATTCCGTAGAAAGTTTTGGCGACAGGAAAATCTACGACGAATTGCCCTAAGTCAAAATCTATAACGCCGGCAAACAGCGCAAACGCATCGACCAAAAGATCTTTGGCCAATGACGTAAAGAATTCGAGAATCAGCGTTAACAAGTGTCAGTCCTCCTTCCCTATGGAGTTATCAGTATATGAACGGTTCGGTATTGGAAGGAATGTTTGCGGGATCCCATCCGTGTTCGTGGAACATTACATAGCCAATCTTGATAACAGTGGGAAGCAGGAAAAAAACAGCCAATGCAATTACCGTTATTTTGATCACGGTTTTACCCTTTTCAATTTGCTGCTCCAAATTTTTCTGGGATAGGATGTCCATTCCAAAGAAGCAGGCGCCGCCGTAAGCGATTGACACAACCGCAAGAGCAGGCACGATTTTATTCGCGTAGCTATAAAACTTGTCTATTTTTTCCGCAAGATGCGGTACGGCGGCAAATATACCACTCATTTGCCCATTGTTATACCCCAGTCTCGCAAAGGGAACCTTCGCTGCTATAATGATCAATCCAGCGAGCCAAATAATCAAAAGGCCGCCAAACGTATACATCAGAATTCGCTTAGCTCTCTCGGCACCCTTATCGCCTCCAAGAAGCATGGTTAAACCCGCAGAGGCGACACAAACGATTGCAACAGCGATGCTGACCTTCAAAAGCGTTGAGTATAAAGTTTTAAGCGCTTTTTCAAAGTATGTAATAAATTCGTTTTCATCAGCATTTACCTGCCCGTTGAGAAGGACAAAAAAGGCAATAACGCCAAAAGTAAGCAGGTAGAACAGACAATATTGCTTTGCCCTTCTTTGCCGTCCGGCTATGAGTACCGAGTTGATGTTGCTCATGGGTATCCTCCCTTCATTCGTAATACGCCCCATGCCCCCAGCCCGAAGGCTGGGGGCTAAAGGTGCAGCTCCTTATTCAGGCCAGTTGTTTGTTCCATAACCCTCAATGATGCCCTTGACGCCCTGAATGATCAGCGGAGCGAGGAAAATAATGGCCAAGCCAATGGCACCGCGGATCGCAATGCCTTTTGCCTTTTCTGGCGCACGGTCGCCGCCGCCGAGAAGGACGAAGCCGGCCCAAACGATTGTTACAATGGCGACAGGAATTGCAATCTTCGTTGCGATCCCGTACATATCCTTGAGCGAGGTGGACACGGCAGACCCGATCTCGTTCGCCGCGCCGGAATCGCCGCCGGGAGCGTCGGAAGCAAACACGACCGAGGAACACATCAGACTGCAAATCATGAAGGTCAGAAGGAAGACAGCGAGGACCAGTCGAGCCTGGTCGGATTTGGTTTTGTAGAGTGTTTTCATGAAAGTTTCTCCTCTCTTTTTTAGATTCCAAAAACTTGAAGGGAATCAAGCATATCTCCATCGACTTCAACGACTCTTTCCGGCTGGGGCGAGCTGGTGGAATTGGCCGTTTTTGTCGCAGGATACTGGATTGTGGGTTGAATTACGGTAATCGTTGGCTTCTTTACGGATCCCTTGGGCCTTCCGCGCTTTTTCCCGGTTGGCGCCTTTTCCGTTCTGGTTCCGCCGCTGGAGTTGATAGGACCCGCAGCGGAAAGAATTCGCTGCGCAATCATATCTGCAAGTTTCTCGTGATTCGCCTTGAGTAAGATACATTCTGTGAAGAATGCCGTGATTTGCCGGGGTTTCGTTTTATCCAGGAAGTAATTGTATGCTGCCGCTTGATCCGGGTCGTCCAGATTAAAAGTCAGATGCACTCCGACTTTGCTGTTACTGCTGGCCATTTTCGCGCCTCAATATGGCGGCGTAAAGCGCCTCATATCCCTTGGCGTTTGCTTTGGGATCCGGAATAAACTCAGGATCCACGATCCGGCCGCAGGCTTGAATGTAAGGCGCCAGCCTTGCAGCACCGCCACCGACAAAAATGGCTTTGTTGGTGGACAGGTCGATGCCAAGCTCAAACAGTTTGGAGACAATGCTGTTGACCCGGTTTTGTGCTTCAGCGGTAACATAGGGCAGGAGGTTCGTGCTGCTGTTCAATTCGCGGTTGGTTTCCAGCATTTGATCAATCTGGTCTTCCGAAACGATCTGTCCGGTTCCGGATTGAATTGCCTGGGCCGCGTCATTGAACAGGTGGATCATTCCGGCGTCCAGAGACCTGCACATCTTCGGATCCAAACGCCCGCTGTTCAGCTCGACTACGTCGGTCGTGTAACCGCCGATGTCAACGATAAAGCACTTGCGGTAGTTTTTGATCCGGGAAAACTCCGGCACGATCGCCGAGAACCCCTGGGGAAATACCTTTACGTCCTGGATATAGATTTGGTAGTCGATGTTCCGGTTGGAAAAATCAACCTGGCCGCGTTTGAAATATGCGGCAAAACGGTCTTGCAGCCGTGCGACGTCTCTGGGAGGCAGGCCGACAGCAAGCACAATCGGAACCCGGACACTCGTTGCGTCAATCCCCCTCGTTTTCAGCTCACGCAGAATTGCGAACAGGGAAAGAACGAAGTACCCCTCCGAGTCAGTTTTATCAGTCGCATAATTGACTCTATGGGTTGTCAGAGCGTAGCGTCGGCCGTTGTATGTCAGACTCTCCGTGAACATGGAGTTGCCAGTCTGCACCTCTTCAACGCCGGCTACGAATACATGATTAGCGGTTTTGATGCAGCGATTGCCGGTATCAATGCCGATAATCAGTGGGGCAGGATTGATGTAGGTCAAAGAACATACCTTCTTTCATGTGAATGTTGGCGCGCACACCACAGGGGGCTTCTCCTCCAGGGAGAAGAAGTCCGCTCTAATGTGACCGAATATAGTAAAGCCAATCGTCGTAACCCTTCGAGCGTGAGGGCCAGTAATTAGACTTTTCTGTATGTTGGATACCTGCTTCCTCCAGCGCAACGCACAGGGCGCACAGGTAGGTAAACGGGTTGCCGGTTTTCTTCGGCAGCGGAACTTGATTGACGATCGCAAGATCCTTGAGCTCCTGCAGCTTTTTGATAGCGGTTTCGTCGTCCCAGACCATTGCAGGAAATTCGAAGCCGTTTGCCGCCATGAGTTCTCTCAATGCGAGAGATCCAGCCCGAACATTCAAGTTTGTGATCCGATCCATATCCAGGCAGTTGTAAATCGTCCGGACACCGTTTGCCTTCAGCCAATCAAGAACTGGTTTAAGACAAGCGGTGACATTAACTCCCTGGATTGCGAGGACTAAAACAGGCTCCTTCGAGAGCGCGGCAATAACGTCCGCTTTCAATGGGCCCTCGGTCAGCATGATGCGGGTGGAGCAGGTCAGGTCCCCCCCTACCCTGCTGCTGCTGACCACATGACATTTCGATATGCCGTCCTGAACGCTTCCAGGCAGCATCTTGTTCGATAATGTCATGTACCGAAGGCCACTCCCCTGTCTTCTTACCTGAAAACAGACGATTTGGCCTCGTTCATTTCTGGTTGGGATCAGAATGCCCTTGACCAGGTAGAAACACCAGTGTTTTCCGACTTTGAAGAATCCCGGAATCCCAGTGAAATCATTGAATCCTTTTTCCTTCAGTGCTGCTACAGTCATTAACCCCAAAGCTATCGCCGACTTGGAAACCTTTACCGGCAAGTTCTGAATTGCGGCCTCTGTTTCCTTGGAAAACCTTGGATGCTGATAGGGACTGTCCGGTATCGACCGGTATTGATTTCTGTCAATAACGGCATCACTGAGGCCCCTGCTGCGAAGATGGTCCCGATGCTCTGGAGTCAGTTTGAATGGCTCCAGATCGAGAAGCGCATTGTACACCGCATTCTTTTCTTCGTCTGACGCCTGCCGGATCACCGGCGCGGCCGGAGTCGTTGAGCGAACGTGTCTCTGAGGTCCCGTCGGGGTGCTGCCCCCATACAACTCTTGCCGGAGTTGAGCAATGGTTTCTTTTGCTCGCGCACTCCCCTTTTGGTAAGATTCGTTGAATCGTACCAGGGAATAAAGTGCGACAGCGCCGCCCTTAGAATTACATTTCGGACATTTGAACGTATCTTTTTGGTAGTTTACGTTCAACGTGTACCCCTTGTGATTGCAGATCGGGCATTTGAAATTTACGGAAGACGAAGTCGGTGCAATTTGCGATCCGGGCCTCGGGTCAAGCCCTAAGATACCGACGACGTCGAAAATCCTTATGGGCTCACCCATATTCTCTTCCTCCTTTTTGTCGGGGCGGCAGAGCCGCCCCCGGATTCAGCTTTCAAGAACCATGTTTGCCGCGGCAATCAGTCTGGGGAATCTGCTCGCGGACCGATACTGGTTATTTGTCCTGTTGGTGATGTACAGAAGATAATTCATGTCGCAGGCCTTGATGTCCCCCAGTGTGCGCCCGGCATACTTTCCATTCGGGAAAACCATGCGGAACGCATCATTGAGATTGGCCGGAGGATCCTTCCTCTGCGCTTCTGCCAACGCCGCAGCGATAATCGTCGGCACTCCAGTCTGGCCAGCATCCATCCCCGGAGCAGGCGGAGCGTTCTGATACGGCTTCACATTCGTCCATTCCGCTGACGCAGCCTGTAAAGGCGGCGTGACCGGAGAGCGGTTGACCTCGGTATCAGGCGACGGACCGGTAAAAGGAATAACCGGCGCGTCGGCGAAGCTATTTGGCCCGGCGCCGTCCAGGTCATTATCGTTCTGCGCATCCAGAATGTTGAAGCCTGCGTTGGCCAGTGCCCGTCCTATGGCGCTGGTTTCTGCAGTCTCAAAAGCGGAATCGTTCACGATTCCCTCCTTAACCAAGGGCGAAGAACCATAACCCGTGGCAACCTCCTCTCCGTTAATTAAGACCGTTGCCTTAAAACGCTCAGTATAGAGAGTTCCGAGCGAGTCCGGATCCTGTACCCGGCTAAGGTATTCGGTATGCAGTCTTCCGTCACACTCATAGTGAGCGCAAAAACGACGGAACCACCGGATCCGGTCAGCTACCAGAAGGTACTTCCCGGTTTTTCCATTCCTGTCTGTGACGTCGATCGGCGCAGGAGCCGGAACTTCGGACTCAGGCGGGAATGGTAATTTCGTTATTTCCAATACGATTTCTCCTTTCTGTACCTCCGCTCTGTGGCGGCTCTGATGATTTTGTAATTGGTGGACTGATCCCATACAGCCCTGTACCGAAGAGCTTTGTTTGCCATAGCAAACATATCTTCATCGGAGACGGTGAGAACAAATCGTCTTACTTTGAACTTCTCCCCGGTAAAGTGCGCCATCTTCCCTTTCAATGCTTTTTTTGCATCGAAATTTTCAACAACGATTGTCCAAGGATACTTCGCAAGCTCTTTGCCCTTCATTTCGTTTCTGGTGATGCTGATCGTCGTCACCCAGGTAATTGCTCCAACTTCCGCAGAGGGATTGACTTTCACCTGATTGTATGAAAAAGTGTTTCCCTGTGAGCCATTCGCAACACCAGCCAGGACAGCCTGGAGGTACGTCGCAGCGTCAGCCGTTGCCTGCCATGGGCTTTGGCCCTGCTGCATGCATCCAAGCGCGTAGTCGATTGCCTGTTTTGCTGTTTCCAGCGTGCTTAACGCCTCTTGACTCAATTTCAACCCAGAAGGCTGCCTTGGGGCAAAAGCGCGTTGAACAGTCTCGGCGTGTATTGCGTCGAGCACGTAGATTGGGAAATTGTGGTGTACGCTCTTTCCGTTGGAAGAAAGAGTACATCGAACAAAGGAATACTTCCCCTGCATCTCAGCACTGTTTTCTCCCGTGGGGGGTCGTAAAACCACCTTAAAATCTCCGCTGGTCGCAGAATTAAATAACCTGCTGACCTTACCGTCGTTCTGTTCTCTTAAATCCTGTTCTTGTGGCTGTTCACTCTCCTCTTGATACTGATTTTGATTTTGTGCCGGGGACGAATAGCCTTGCGCGGGTATTTGCGCAGCGGCTTGTCCGTGACTCTGCTGCGTTTGAATGCCCTGTGCCGGTTGCGTCGACTGGGGTTGCTGGGGCACCATTTGCACATACCCAGGTCGAGTACCGTAACCTTGCGGCGTTGCCGGTGGCGCTGGCTGCAGCGCTTGTGCCGGCGCGGTGTTCGCCATAGTTCTCTCCTCCTTAGTAAAAAAATAACACAATCTTCCTATGTCAGAAGACTGTGTGAACGTACACTACACGCTCCTGACGGCACATGAAACCGATAGTTTCCGGCCCTATAGGTAACTTCGTAATGTACGCTTATAGTATATACTATTCTTATTGTTGTGTCAACTTCAATTTGAGAAAATTGTAAAAAAAAATATTTTTTATATTTTTTTCAGGCTCAGAGTTGACAGATAATTTCTCGTGTTGTAATATTGTCGTAGATAGTGGTCTGGAAATTTTGAACCACAATATATAGATTTGATTTCGACAACCCAGAAATGATACTGTTGTTCTGAAAATTCTGGATATGATTTATGCTCAACAAGGGAGGTTAATGATATGTATTCCGAGTACACCATTGAAGTTTTCGGCAAGGAAGTTGCTGTCCGAAATTGCGACGGTCGGCCTGCGACGCAGAACGAATGCGATGCAGAAAATGAAATCATCGCCCAGATGATCGCCGATGGCGTTGAAATTCCGTAATTATCTGAATTTCGGGAGGCAGTTATCGCTGCCTCCCCTTTTTTTGCTTTACGATTAGTATTGATTTCTTGGTTTATTGAAATATTGATATATTTGTTTATTGCATTATTGCCGTGCTGTTTTATTTATCTATTGCTTTATTTCTTTATTGCTTACATTTCTACGGCCCCCGTTAGCGCTTATCACGTGGCAGCAGTTAATTGATTAACACGCATATTGGCCTTCAGAAATGATATTTGTCACATAGATATTGGGATAATGGTTTATTGCTTTATTGATTTACGGCAATATTACTTTATTGTTTTATTGCGTTATTGAAGTCTTGCTGCATTGGATTATTGTGTTATTGGGAAATACCGTTTACGACAGAGAACGCCCCGACGATCCGATCTATTTGATTATTGCGTTATGGTTTTATTGCTTTAATGTTTTATTGTTGTATTGGTATGTTGGCATATTGTTTTATTGGTCTATTGCGTTATTAAGATATTGCTTTTTAGGATCCGGCAAATTCAGAGTGACAATCGAGAATGTATTGAGATATTGTCTTGTTGTATTATTATTACAGATTTATTGCAATATTGTTTTATTGGTATGTTGCTATACTGCGTTATTGCTTACAATAGAGCAATACAAAAGGAGGCCGCTGCCTCTCGACAGCGGCCGTTTTTTTTGACGACACATCTAAGGTGGCGCCAAAAACCTGCTATTTGCCGATAGCTCGGCGGGAGACTTATAAGAAATACCCCGATTTTCTGGCGTATCAGCATAGAAATATATTCCGATACGCAGTTTGCTGACGACAGTGCTGCCGTCATAGTCCAGGACGAGGGACATCCTGGACGCCCCTCCGCAGGGAAGGGTTTTTTGTGATTCCGATTTGATCATCATAGTCGGAATCACTACTTTGGAATCTCTCCACCTGTAGATCAGGGGGAGGGATATCCCATGCCGGAGATCACGAAGGTAGATAGATCTCTCGGCATCTGGCTGGCCGGGGAAGCCCCGCCAACCAATCGTTTTTTCCGCTACGTACGGGGGCAGCTCCATGAACAGCTCTCGAACATAGCGGATTGTGGCGGTCTCACCGCCGAAGTACCGTGCCACGCCTTGTGACACAGCATGATTCCCGAGGATTAAATCAATCGCCCGAGAACCTTTCCTCCACCGCAGAATCTCTGTCGTGGAGGAGCTTTTTTGCGTCTTTGACGTAATGGAGGTTGATTCCTCCAATTTTCCCGCCTCCTTTCTACTTCCTCTTGGATAGCAGGAAGTCAACCGGATCATTGTGGAGCATTACCCTCTGAGCGAAGTTGATTCGGTGAGAGGGGAATGACGCATGTTGCCATGACCACAAAAAACGCCCACATCCGTTTTGGGTACAGTGGAAGCAGAGCCCACGAGCCTTACCCGTGCGCTTTGCGCTACACCCATAGGAGTGAACGTGACTTCGTCTAAAAGCAGCTCGTTAAGCTGCTTTTACAATTCTTCGTTAAGTACGATGTTATTATATACTATTGGCATTGTTTTGTCAATAGGACGCGAAGGTGAATTCTGGGCTTGTGATTTAGCGAACAATTTGTACACAACCGAATATAAAACCCGACTCGTTCAATGATTCATCGAACAAGCCGGGGGCGTTGAGGCAAGAAGTATGTCAGGATTACTCGATAAAACCATTCTCTTTGGCGTACAGATGAATTGCCTGGTCGACAATGTCACTGCGGGGAATTTTGGTTTTATAGTTTATCAGATCGATCAGATCTTTTGTGGCCGTAGGCAGAGAGAAGGTGTAATTCTTTTTGAGCTCGGGGAGAGAAGCGTTCTCGCTCTCACTGTTTGCAAGCTGCATCTCAAGAAAGTTGGGCATCGATATTACCTCCTTAACATAAGCTGCGTGGCAAATTCTTTGATGAATTCTTCCGCAAGGGAAGTATAGTCCAGGGAGATGTTGCAGCTCGGATATTGATAGATCACATTCTTGCGATCATCGTGGGCCTGGTCAATCGTTACGCACTGACGAATTTGGGTATTAAAAACCTTGTACCCGCATTCCTTGGCCATCGCATCGATTTCACCGGAGATCTTTTGCCCGATCTTCGTTCTTGCGTTCGTTCTTGTCAGGACAATTCCCGCTACTTGCAGCTTTTTGTTCAGGCGATCCTGCACACTCTTGATAAGATCCAGAAGGCCTTCGATTCCTTCTTTACTGCCGAGATCTCTGTTCGCAGGGATCAGGCAGACGTCCGCAACACACAGCGCATTTACAACCAGGTAGCTCAGGTTGGGAGGACAGTCCATAAGTACGACATTGTACTTTGAAATCGCCGGGCTCTTTTCGAGCCTGTCCCGCAGCGTGAACATGGCGGCGATCGGGTTTTTATTAAGCTCTGCCTCGATATTTCCCATTTCGTCCTTGCTGGACGGGCAAAGATCGAACCAAGGGAGCCGCTGGATCGTTTCGCCAATATCCATCATTCGGTTTTTGTCAGTAGTGAGAACATTGTAGACGGTTGGCCCGGAGACAGCGCCGGCATACGTGCTCAGGTTTGCCTGTACATCAAGGTCAATGACCAGGACTTCAGCACCCTTCTTATGAAGAGCTGCGGCGAGACATTCGCAGGTCGTGGTTTTTGCTACTCCGCCTTTTTGATTTGCGATTGCGATAATAAGCGGCTTTGCTGCCAAAGAAAACATCTCCTCTCTGATTGAACTCAAATATGTATTTGCGGGTTTATTGGGATATTGATTTACTCATTTATTGTTTTACATATTTGAAAAAATAATTAAAGCGACGCCTTAATTACAGGGCCATTATATACTATTTGTTTTAATCTGTCAACTCTGCTTCAAAAAAAACAGAATCCCCGGTGCAAGAATCAGGGATTCAGCCGCAACAGCCAGATAAATGAGAGGCCGGCGCCATAAAAAGGCCTACACTCTAAAGAGTCGCACCCACCTGCAGGCGGGAGAGCGAGCTTTTTTCAATTCTGATTGCTTCCTGAGAGGCGCGAGAATCGTCTGTGAGCGATTTACTGATAAAATGGTGTCCATTCCCGTTTCAGGCGTCGTTCATTCGTCTGCGCGGTCCTTGTGCTTTCACGCAACGCTTCCAATAACGCCTGAAATATTACAGATTACGCGCTGCTCTTGTTATCCTGCATTGATACCGGAGACACCGTTGTCCAGGATATCACTAACCCAGGCAAACAGACTCCTGATAGCGTCTGAAATCGTTTTAACGATTGCGTGAAGATCTATCACATCAAGGTAATGCAGCACAATAAGTCCGAGGACAAGCAGAATGGCGATTGAAATGATAAACCTCAACACTCGAATCGTAAGCAGCATATAGTCAATCCCTCCCTGATATCAAAGTCGAATGACAACGCCCACAATGTTTGCGATTGGGACGAGGCCGATTTCATTTCGGGAATCCATACTGTACTCCCGATTATCTCCCATTACGAAGACGTAGCCGTCCGGGACAACCAGCGGGTAGGTATAGGCTGTGCCTGGCTGCGTCGTTCCTGTGACGTATGGCTCTGGAAGGGGAGTTCCGTTCAGTAAAACGCCGGATCCATCTTCGAGAATTTCTATTTCGTCACCGGCAGTTGCAATTACTCGTTTGATTGCCTTACGGTCGAAGTTATCATTCTCGTAAAGTACAATGATGTCACCGTGCGAAATCGAGTCTTTATTGAAACGTCGGATGAAAAGCATGTCTCCGGCTTCATAAGTCGATTCCATAGATTCTCCAGAGACGAAAACCAAGCCGAAAACGTGAAAGAGAAGGACATACAAGACAATAATCGGAATCAGTGTTTTTGCCCATTTAATTACTTCCGCCTTTCTCATAAAAAAAACACCCCTCATTCCACGCAATATCACAGTTATTATATAATACCTGCAATATCTTGTCAACTTCGTGGAATAACGGGATACAGCGCAATAAAAATGTGTGAAAAACTGCGCAAATACATATATGGAATTTAATCAGGAGATTTGTGATTTACGGATAAATGAGTGGGCTTCACGAGCTGGGGCATTTGGAAATGATTGGGGCCATCGTTCACCAGCTCACCCGGGATCTCAGCGAAAACCAGATCAAGGCCGACGGCTTCGCCCAGTACTTCGTGGATCACACCGCGGGGGTCTATCCCACCGCCGCCTCCGGCTTCCCCTGGTCGGCGGCCTCCATGCAGGTAAAGGGAGACCCCATCGCCGATTTGACGGAGGATCTGGCCGCGGAGCAGAAGGCCCGGGTCACCTACGACAACATC
Source organism: Bacillota bacterium (assembly GCA_016280485.1). Taxonomy (GTDB): domain Bacteria; phylum Bacillota; class Clostridia; order Peptostreptococcales; family Anaerovoracaceae; genus UBA3871. The sequence goes on from JAEEGU010000051.1 coordinate 174,938, forward strand.
CTCCGACTCTCCGACGACCCGGACGTGAACGACGTGATCAAGTTTCTGCGGGAGCGGGAGATCGTCCACTTCCAGCGCTTCGGCGAGGCCCTCCAGCGGCTCCGGGAACGACTGGATCAGAAGAACGTGTATTATATGAACCCCTCCTTTGATCGAAGCTGACAGAGAAGCCGAAAACAGCAGAAGACCCGGGATACGATTTCGTATCCCGGGTCAACCGCTTTACCCGTTGAGAATCCACACCCCGGCGTTCAGGTAGGCGGCAAAGCACACCCACAGAACGTAGGGAATCTGCAAATACGCCGCGGGCTTCTCCACCCGGCGAAAGCGCAGGATCATCCAAATAATCAGCGCCAGCAGAATCAGCAGCACGATCAACGCGCCGCCGTAGGTCTGCAGCCTGAAGAAAAAGATGCTCCAGGTAAAATTCACCGCCAATTGCAGCAGGTAGACCTGGATGGCGTCCGTTCGCTCCTCACTCCGGGCGGACAGCACCACCCGGGCCATGCCGATGCCCATGAGAGCGTAGAGAATGACCCAAACAATAGGAAACACCATTGCCGGCGGCGACAGGGGCGGCTTGACGACCTGGGCCTTGTACAGCTCCATGCCGTCCCGGGTCAGCCAGGCGGACAGGGCGCCAACCGCTTCCGTAATCAGGATCCAAAACGCATAAGTCCATACCGGTTTCTTTTTCATTTCATATCACCCGGAGATAGTGTATGCAGTTCCAGGAAAAACATTCGCCCGGCTGCCGAGAATGGTGCACTCGGAGCCGGACGAAGGAATAATCTACGGCATTACGCCTTGGGATGGAACTTGTTGTAGACGGATTTCAGATTCTGCTTGACGATCTGGGCGTAGATCTGGGTGGAGGAAATATCGCTGTGGCCCAGCATCTCCTGAATGGACTTGAGATCCGCGCCGTTTTCCAGCAGATGGGCCGCGAAGCTGTGCCGCAGGGTGTGGGGCGTGATGTCCTTCTGGATGTTGGCGGTCTGCTGGTAGTGCTTGATGATCTTCCAGAAACCCTGCCGCGACATGCGCTCGCCGCCCAGGTTGACAAAAAGGGCCGTTTCCGTGGGGTCCGCGATCATGCTGGGACGGATCTGAGTCAGGTAGGTCTGAATGGCCCGGACCGCAGCGGGATAGAGGGGGATCATCCGGGACTTGCCGCCGGAAGCGCAGCGGATAAAGCCCGCGGGAATGTTGACGCTGTCAACGTCAAGGGAAATCAGCTCGCTGACCCGAATGCCGGTGGCGTAGAGCAGCTCCAGCATGGCCTTGTCCCGGAAGCCCTTGGGATCCGTGCACTTGGGCTGGGAAAGCAGCAGCTCCACCTCATGCCCCGTCAGAATCTGCGGGAGCTTCTTTTCCACCTTGGCCAGATGGATCGTGCGGACCGGATTCGCCTCCACGCTTCCGTTGGAAACCAGGTAGCTGTAAAACCCCTTGATGGAAGCAAGGCTCCGGGTCACAGTGGCGGAGGATTTTCCGGAGTTGGTCAGCCAGGCAAAATAAACAGTCGCTTGCTCCGGCGTCACTTCATCCAGTGAGCAGTCGAGATTATCGCTGACGTACTTATCAAATTGTCGAAGGTCCCGTATGTAGGAAGCGACCGTATTGGCGGAGGAGTGCTTGACCTCCAGCAAATAGGTCTCATACAGGTTGATGAAATCCGTCATAAGCAATCGTTCTTTCGTAATATTTCTCACAAAACCAAAGATGCCTGAAGCAGCGAGCCCACACAAGTCGAAAACAGCATGGACAGTAGCAGAACCAGCGGCCTGCCGGAGCCGTCCCATGATTCCAGCCAAACAGACCCGGCATAGAAATAGACGGGAAGCGGAAACAGAGAATGAAAAAAAACCGCAGGCAGGGCTTCCAAAAGCCGATCTGCTCCGCAAAGGGCAAACCCGCACAGGAGAAAGGCGGTAAAGGCGCCCTTCAGGAAAAACAGCAGATAAAAAAGGTATCTTCGGCAGAGAAGAAAAGACACGGCCATCAAGCTGGGAAACAACAAGGAACGAAGCAAGATCGGAACCCAGGACGTTTGTTTCACGGAAAAATCCACAGAAGTCAACGCAGAAGCCTGTAGTCTTGCGCACAGCGCGCCGCACAGTGACCCAACCAGCGTGCAGGTCAGAAGCCGAATTACTTCCTGTCGATTTGCGTGAAATGCCGATGAGACATGCAGAAAATGTGCCATGAGAAACCTCTCAAACAAGATGTAGTGTTTGGAGCTTGCGCAGGGCACAATCTGTACAAACAAGCGTTATTTCCACCAGTTAGCAAGTGTCTTATGCCCTGTTAATATACCCGAAAATTGTAGTTTTTTCAAGCCTTTTTCTCTAAACACTCGTTTTTTGTGAATTATTAACAGATATTATGTTAATTGCGTTATGTTAACTTAATAACTAAAACAAGCGATAGTGGTTCTTCATCTTGTCAATCTACCAGATATTGAAATACATTTGATTTGTTTCGCGTATTTGCTATTGGCAATAAGCACAAAGACAATTATTCGTAACCGTTTTTCTTTTTCCTGGCGCCGAATAATCCTCCAATCAGCGAGGCTGCTGCGGTGATCCCCAGCATTCGGCCAAGAGAGTCTGTCCCTGCATCCGGCAGCGCAAAAATGACGCTCAGCGTAGTCACGCAAAGCACAGCAGCCGCAAGCCCCGACCAGAGCAGCTTCCCCCGGCTGAATCTTCGGGCGGTCAGGAAGCAGCTTATTAAGACCGCCAGACCGTAGATCGAACTTGCGAACACGCCGCTTTGTCCTATTTCAATTATGTTCCCGTTGATTAACAGTGCGGTTACAGTGATTCCGACTGCAAGGATTACGATTCCGGTCAGCAGACTAAACAGCAAATTATGATCGCGCCGCTCCCCTCTCCCCATGCTTGCGGTCAGGGTACGGATTTGTTTCATGCTGAATCTCCCCTTTCGATTCACTATATGGTCTGGCTTCCGCTTTCATACCTGGCCCGCCCTTGCTTTTTCAGTCTGGGCTTGTTATAATAGTGCAAGGATTTGGGAGAGGTGATTTCTGTGTTCTATACGCCGCCGAAAAGGCCGAAGCTTGCCGTGATTTACGCGCGGGAGGGCCCCGGCATCCCCGGAGCCATGGACGCCGAAAACCAGGAGCGAAGCTGCCGGGCTTTTTGCTTGGAACGGAATATTCCCGTTTCCCATTCGGTTCGGGTTAAATGCGACGAACGAGAGTCCTTGAACGTGTTGAAAGCCCTGCTTCGGACCCTGCCGGAGGAGGTGGATACGCTGATTGCTATGCGCTTTTTCTGCTATTCTACCATCTTGCCGGAACTGGGCAGGCTCTGCCTGGCTTTCCAGTGCCGACCCACCTGGCTGTTCAGCTTCGACGTTGTGGGCCCAATCCAAACCGCCTTCCACACCTTGACCGCCGAGGATTATGAGGAAGCGGATCGGCTGTATCAGGCGCTGCTGGCGGACGGTTGAGCTGTATTTGCGCTCCCTGGTAGTTCTGAATCCGTGAATACAGGAAATTCGATATTGACAAACCGGGTAAAATATGATATTTTATTGGGGCGAAATTCGGAGAGATGTCCGAGCGGTTTAAGGAGCCGGTCTTGAAAACCGGTGACCCGGCAACGGGCCGTGGGTTCGAATCCCACTCTCTCCGCCATTTTCTTTCCGAAAACAGAATACGATCCTCATACGTCGGATTTGGAGTGGTACCCAAGAGGCCGAAGGGGCTCCCCTGCTAAGGGAGTAGGCGTCTAAAAAGCGCGCGAGAGTTCGAATCTCTCCCACTCCGCCAGAAAATAGCACGCTGCGGCGTGCTATTTTCAATGATGTTTGCCCTGACGGGCAAATGATGCGTGCTGCGTACATGAGGCCGATTTGCTATGATGTGTGCCTTCTGCACGTGAGGGGCAACATCTCTTTTCAGTCATTTTTCAAAATAGAATCATTACATCCATATCACATTCGGCGTCAGACGAATAAGTCACATTTTTCGCAACAAAATTAATCATCTTTTTCCACAATAAAAACTGAGAAGCCGTTCTTGACTTCTCAGCTTTTATTATTATTTTTACTTAGCAGGCCCTTTTTCTATTCAGAATATCAATATCCGATAATCAGTCCGCCGCGTTCGGCGTAGAAGCTGTCCAGACCCCGGGTGGGCAGAATGTCAACGCTGACCCCGGAGAACATCTCCTGCAGGCCGGATTTCAGCTCCTTGGCAGCTTCTTCATTGAAGCAGTGGCTGATAATGACATCCTTGCCCGCCAGGCCGGTTTCCTTGATCTCATTCAGCAGGAAGCGGATCATGTGCTTGACGCCCCGGGCTTTGCCTCGCATGGCGATCTCCCCTGCTTCGTCGCCCACGCCGATGCCCCAGAATCCAAGGTGCCCGGCTACCAGGGCTTTAAGCTTGCTGACCCGGCCGTTCTTGATGAGGTTGTGGTAGGACTTCAGTGCGAAAATAATATGAGTGCGGTCCGCGGCCTCACGGACCCGGTCTACGATGTTTTCAAAAGCCAACTTCTTTTCCACCAAAGAACGGGTGAGACGGATCAGCAGGGCCGTCTCCGGGCCGGTGGCCCGACTGTCGATGATCTCGATCTCCTTATCAGGCTCGCTTTCCAGCAGAAGATTCTTGGCAGCTACGGCGCTGTTGTAGCTGCCGGACAGGGCGCTGGAAATGGTAAAGGCCAGCACCGGGCCAGGCTTGGAAAAATGATCCAGCCAGGTCTGCACAGAGGGACAGGCGGTACGGGCAAGTTCCGCGGTGTTCTCATTTTCCTGCAGCATGCCGTCGATGTCCATATCGCCCTCGTCCAGGAATTCGTGGCTGCCGATCCGGATTGTGAAGGGGACAGTGGAAAAGTCGAAGCTCTCCCCTGCTCCCTCCAGGTCAAACAGATCGCAGCTGGAATCAGATACCAAATGCCAAGTCATAGGCGTTCCTCCCTTTACACAGGGTTGATTCTGTCTGAATTTTACACATTCTTCCCGCAATTGTCAATAAAAATCGGAAGCTGTTTTCAAACCGTTCATGAATTTGGAAAAATCAGAAAAGTTTTTCTTGATTTTTTGAAAATATGTGGTATAATACTTCTCGCTACGGAGGCTTAGCTCAGCTGGTTAGAGCGCCTGCTTCACACGCAGGAGGTCACTGGTTCGAGTCCAGCAGTCTCCACCAGGAAGAAGCACGCGGAAGCGTGCTTTTTTCGTCGAAAAAAATAGGTACATCGGGCAAAGCGAGATATATCACGGAATTGCACCCATCCACCGCCAGGCATCCCATGGCTGAAAAGGAGTTGTCGCTATGATTATGGACGGTTATATTTCCTATCTTGATTACAAAACCTACTACCGGATCGCAGGACCTGCTTCTTCCCGCAAGACGCCTCTGCTGCTGCTTCACGGCGGGCCGGGCTCTACCCATAACTATTTTGAGGTTCTGGACCGACTGGCGGAGGAGGACGGGCGGCAGCTCATTTCCTATGATCAGATCGGCTGCGGCAACTCCTACCTGGACGGACACCCGGAGCTCTGGAACATGGAGACCTGGATCGGCGAGCTGAAAACGGTTCGCAAGGCGCTGAATCTCAAGGAGCTCTATCTGCTGGGGCAGTCCTGGGGCGGCATGCTGCTGTTGGAGTACATGTGCCGGCATAAACACGATGGCGTGAAGGGCATTGTTCTGTCCAGTACCCTTCCCTCCAGCAGGCTCTGGGGCGAAGAGCAGGCCAGGATGATCCGGCAACTTCCTTCTGAAACCCAGGAAATCATCCGGGACGCGACAGCCAGAAATGACTATTCCACCCCTGCCTATCAGGCGGCGGAAGCGTGGTACATGGAGCTTCACGCCTCCGGCAAGCCCAGCCCGGACGCGCCGGAATGCCTGACAAGGCCCAAACGCCTGGGCAAAGAAAGCTATGAGGCGGGCTGGGGCCCAAATGAATTCACGCCTATGGGAACTTTAAAAGACTATGATGTGACGGAACTCCTGCCAGGCATCGCCGTGCCCGCCCTGGTGATCAGCGGCGGAAATGATCTCTGCACGCCCTATATCGCCAAGACGATGTACGACGGAATACCCAACGCCAGGTGGGAGCTGTTCCGGGATTGCCGTCACTGCTGCTTTGTGGAAGATACGGAGCGCTATATCCGGGTGCTGAAGGAATGGATGAATCACTGATATTCTGATCCTCCGCCCTGAAATTAATCAATTCTCCGGCGGGCAAAAAAATTTTTGTTTTTTTGAAAATAATGCTTGCATTTCTGAATGAGATGTGCTATTATAATGCCCGCAAGAGATCCGGGTGTGGCGAAGTTTGGTATCGCGCTTGAATGGGGTTCAAGAGGCCGCTGGTTCGAATCCAGTCACTCGGACCAAATTACGGGATAGTCCTTTGGGATTATCCCGTAGTTTATTTCAAATACACGGAGAACCAGCGGCCTCTTGTATTTCAATCTCGCCGCTCGGGCGGCACGGCGAAGCCGTAGGCCGACCGCTGGTTCGAATCCAGTCACTCGGACCAAATTACGGGATAATCCTTTTGGGATTATTCCGTAATTTATTTTCAAATGCACGGAGAACCATCGGCCTCTTGTATTTCAATCTCGCCGCTCGGGCGGCACAGCGAAGCCTTAGGCCGGCCACTGGTTCGAATTCAGTCGATCGGATCAAAAAAGAGGCTGCCGCAAGGCAGCCTCTTTATGTTGCTACGTAATATCCTTCTTGTCATAATGGAACCAGGCGGCAAGGATACCCGCCAGACAGGCCCCGGCGCCGATGGCGATTTTCGGCCCATCCAAGGATCCGGTGGTGATGATGTCCGCGCCGTCGCAGTAGGCAAAGGGCGTAAAGAATTTCAGGACAGACGCGGACTCGCTGAGATTGGAGATCAAATTTACAAAATACAGAAGCACGGCGATCCCCAGGCCGATTCCCACGCTGCCTCGACGGACAAAAGCGGAGATTCCGTAGCAAATCCCTGAAATTTCAAGCTGAAGCAGATAGTATGCGAAATGCAGCAGCAAAAGGGACTTCCAAGGCACCGGCTCGCCGATGACAATAATCGAGAGCAGCGACATTCCAAGGATAATCAGGTTCATCAGCGTGAGCTGGACGAAGATGGCCAAAAGCTTTTCGGAAAGAATGCGCCTGCGGGAAACGGGGTGGGTCAGAAGGAAATCTGCGGTTTTATTGGATTCCTCTTTGCTCAGCATATTGACCGCAGTGATGGCCGCGTAGAAGGCTCCTCCAATTCCCAGCATACTGCCGCACTCAATGGCGTAAAAGCCCTCCAACGTACCGAAGTTCAACCGGTCCATGCCGAAGGCGGCAGTGAAAGAGCCAAAGGAGGAAAATAGATTTGTAACGGCGTCCATTTCCCCTCTTACCTCCGTGTAGAGGAACACGCAGACGGACAGCATGACGCTGATAACGCCGGTCCAGATCCAGAAGGCAGTGCGGCCCTGCCGAAATTCATGCTTCAGAATCGTCATTTCGCATCCTCCTCTTCGTAGAAATGCAGGAAAACCTCCTCCAAATCAGGCTCTGCAACGGTAAGGTCCGTGATCTGCCCGGAAGAAAGGCAGCGGAGCAGGTCGGGCATGCTCCCGTTGTAGAGGAAGCTGACGGAGCCTGACCCGGTCTGCTTGTCCTTGATGTCCGGAAGGCGGGAAAGATCCACGGAACCGTGAATCGTGACCCGTTTTGCGTGCGCTTTTGCGAGGCCGCTGACGCTGTCACAGGCAATGATCTTTCCCTGACGGATCACGGCGGCTCTGGTACAGTTCCGCTGGACCTCAGAGAGCACGTGGCTGGAGAAGAAGATCGTGGAGCCTTCCCGGTTCCGTTCCTGAAGAATGTCGAAAAACTCCCGCTGCATCAGCGGATCGAGGCCGCCGGTGGGTTCGTCCAGAATCAGCAGGTCGGGCTTGCTTTGCAGGGCGCAGACAATGGCCGCCTTTTTCCGGTTGCCAAATGACAGCTCGTCGATTTTCCGCTCCGTGTCCAACTGCAGGCGCTCGCAGAGCCGGGCGGCTTCCGCGGAACAGTCGGTTTTCCGCAGGTCGGCGGAGAACTTCAACAAGTCTCGTACCCGCATTTTGGGATAGAAGAAGGCCTCCGAGGGCAGATAGCCTACCCTGCGCAGGATCCCTTCTTTTTCCCGGACGATATCCATTCCAAACACAGACGCGGCGCCGGATGTAGGAGAAAGCAGACCCAGCAGCGTGCGAATGGTGGTGGACTTCCCTGCCCCATTGGGACCGATAAAGCCGAAAAATTCGCCTTCCTCCACGGTCAGCTCCAGGTCGATGATGCCCCGGGCTTTCCCGTAGGATTTCGTCAGTTTATCCGTGCGGATTGCTTCCATTTATCTTATGCCTCCTCTGTTTCCTGCCGATAAACCTTAGCGGCGTAGACCAGCGAGACAACCAGGCTGATTCCAAGCAGAACAAGAAGACTCGGCATCGCCCAAGAAACGGGCAGCAGAATCGCACAGACGACGGATGCAAGACCGGCAAGAATCAGCATCAAGCCGGCAAAGCGATTACTCTTCTGCCAGGTTACTTCATTGTACATGGTCCAGCCGCAGCGCAAGCCGATTGTGCTGTTCTTCCTGGTCTTCGGCATATAATTGCCAAGGATAATGAGCATAATGCCCATGCATATCGCGACAATCTGATTCTGGTTCATGCCCGATTCAGCACTGCCGGTATCGACCGCACGCCCGGCTCCGTAGAGAAGCACAGCCTGGAGAACGGTGAAAAACAGACCGATAGTGACCATGACAACCTGCATGGTTTTGACATGTGAAAGGGCCTGAACACGGAGCTTTTCGTCCACGTCCTTGTAGTTATCTTCTCGCTGCGCATTCTCTTGGGCGTGCTTTTGGACGATATGAAACGTTATTCCGAGCACAAGAACAATTCCCGGAATCAGCAGGCTTTCCCACTTGGAGCCCCAGCGGTCAATGTCCCCGGACAGGTTAAAGTGAAGAGGAATACGGTCCGGCAGGAAATGGAGCCAAACCAAAGTCAACGCAAGGGGTAAAAAAGCGGAAATTCTCGATAAAAGCTTCATGATTTGTCGCCTCCAAATTGGCTGACCCAGAGGATCAGTTCTTGAAAGATTGTGGTGTTGACTTCATAATAGATGAAATTCTTTTCTTTATACTCCATTACAAGGTCAGCACTTTTTAATATCCTGAGATGATAGGACAGGGTGGTGGAACCGATACCGAGGCGCTGGGCAATCTCTCCCGCATTCAGCCTTCCGTTCCGGAGCAGGACCAGTATAGCCCGCCGCTGCGGGTCTGCCAGCACCTTAAAAATATTCGTATCGCTCAAGACCTGTCACCCCTTCCCTCTTGGATAGGCTAAGTATATCACGGGTAATTGAAAAGTCAAGAACTATTTCAAAAATAATTGAAATAGTTCTTGACTCATGAAAAATGTCTGAACGGAGAGGTTCAACGGATTGGACGCAACGTGACCCGTTCCATGGGGTGAATCCCAAAGCCTGCCAGCAGCGTTTCGGCCTTGGCGATCAAATCCGGAGACCAGGTCTCCTTGGGGCTGTGGGCGTCGCTGCCCAGAACCACAGAACAGCCCTCCTCCCCTGCAATCCGCCAGAAGGCGGGATCCGGGTAGTGCTTCCCTTCGCTGTAGCCCAGAAGATTGAATTCCAGCGGGATGGAAAGATCCATGGCCTTGCGGCAGATGGCCCGGACGTGGCGGTCATAAGCCTTCGGGTCACCTGTAAATTGGAACAGATCCGGGTGGGCAAAATAAGTAAACAGGCCGGTCTCCAGGGCCTCCATGGTCTGCCCCTGGTACTGATCCAGCAGCCTTTCATCCTCGGTAGGACGAGGGCTGAAAATCCCCTCTGTCTCATTGTAAAGCGCGTGCTGCCCCAGGATCAGATAATCCATGGGGAACTGCCGTATATAGTCCAGCAGCCGCGGAAACAGTTTTGGGTAATACTCCGCCTCCAGGCCAATAAACAGGGTGATGCGGTCCTTGTATTCCTCCCGAAGACGCAGAAGTGTAGACACATAGTCCTCCAACTGCTCCGGGCGCATGCGGAAGGTGGAATAGTAGTCGGGCTTGTCGAAAAAATAGGGGGTGTGGTCGGAAAAGCCCAACTCCACAAAGCCTGCCTCCAAAGCCCGTTCGATATAATCCCGTTCCGCACCCTCAGCATGGTTGCAGCGGGGCGTATGGGTGTGGTAATTGGCAATCATAGTTTTCCTCTGTCTGGCTCAAAAATTTTTATCCGCGTCCGGCCTTGATTGCAAGCAGAATCAACAACACAACGACTGCGATGATGAGCAGCGTGACGATTACTTTACGCAGCCGGCATCTGAAGCTTGTTGGTTCGATTATTGCATCATCCATATCGTTCATTTGGTTTATGTTGTAATAGTGATAGCGGATATGAGGTGAATAATACCACTGGCGGCTGGGATCGTAAACGGTCGCGGACCGGGCATTTCCAGTGTCGAAGCCGTTGTCACCGACCCCGCCGAGTCTGCTTCTGCCAGAAAACCCCCGGGTAAATCCGCGGGTCGTTCCACCGGGCTTGTCCCTGCTGTCTCGATCGGATTTTCGGTCGGAATGGTCGGACCGGGCAACCATGACAATAAACGCGATAATCACGGCAACCAGAAGGATCAAATAGACGCCGAAGCTGCCTGCTGCCAGGCCTTTGCAAATGGAATTCTGCCACACATCCCGTCTTGACCAAATCAGAACGCCGAGATTGACACTGCTCAGCAGTGTGCATACGGCCATGCTGAGCCAAAATTCCGTCTGTTCTAACTTTATGAATCTGTACAGCGCGATTCCACACATCACCAAAAGGGCAAAAATACCCGCACTCAGCCAGCCATCAGCATTTGCTCCATTTTGGCTGACAAGGATCATTACAACGCCGAAAAGGATTGCCGCGGCAGGCAAGCCGCTGACGGCAAGGTTCAGGAAACGAACGTCAATTCCGAGAACGTCCGTCAGCGTCAGGGCAGCAAGGCCAATGCCTCCGTGATTCAGCAGCGAGCAAACCAGATACCAGCGTTCATCTTTTTTGGACACGACGAAGTATAGAATCACGGAGACGACCACAAGCAACAGCATAAAGACAATGGAAATCTCTGTTCGTCTTCCTCGCTCAGAAAAGGAGCCAATGAAAAATGTCAGCAGCAGGGACAGAATTGCACCGATCCCGGTATACATGGTCAGTAACGCGGCTTTATTCTCTTCGAGCGCGTACAAATCCTCTTTGCGAAAATTCTCGGTAAACTGTTGTGTATCTTTTTCATTCATTAATTTCGATTTATCTGTTGTATCAATCTCTCTTATTCGTCTGCCTTGGTCTCGATCCCGGCGTCGAAGCTGGGCATCAGGCACAGCTTGAACAGATTGCGGCGATGAAGCCGGTCAATCCGCTCCTTGGTCTCCAGGTCGTCGATTTCTCCGGTCCGGATATAGCGATCCAGCACCGCATAGCTGAATCCCAGGTTGTCCTCATCCGTCTTGCCGCAAAGGCCGTCAATGGGGACCTTCTCCACCAGAACCTCGGGCAGACCCAGGTAACGGCCAACGGCCTTGACCTCCTGAACCGTCAGGTGGGACATGGGGCTGAAATCGCCTGCCGCGTCGCCGTAGCGGGTGGAATAGCCCACCCAGTCCTCGGACAGATTGCAGGTGTTCACCACACGACCGTTCCGGCTCTGGCTGACGGCGTAGAGCGTGGCCATGCGAATTCTGGGCGGCAGATTGACGACGCTCTGGTTGGAGAGCTCAAAGCCCTCTGGCATGGCGTTTTTGACTCCCTCCACGGCGTCGTGAATGTTCACCACGTAGTTTTCAATGCCCAGATGCTCGCAGAGCAGATGGGCCATATCGATGTCGTGCTGCGCACCGTTGGGCATCAGAACACCGATGACACGGTCCTTGCCCAGGGCCTTCACGCACAAGGCGGCAGCCACGGAGCTGTCCTTGCCGCCGGAGATTCCAAGCACGGCGTTGCAGCCGGGGCCGTTTTCCTCAAAGAAGTCCCGGATCCATTGGACACAGGCTTCTGTGGTTTTTTTGACGTCAAACATTTCTATTCTCCTTTTCCTGCGGGCAGAGACTGCCCGCAGGATATTGATTTGGAAATTACATGATTTCTCAGAGGCCGGAAAGCGGCTTATTGCTCCTCTTCGCAACAGTCGTCAGACATGCTCCTCCAGCCAGCGGAGCATTTCTTCCCTGCCATCCAGGGACATTGGGAAGGTTTTTTCTCCTTCAATTTCGCTGAATTCATAGCTCAAAGGCCCATGCCAGTATTCCGCCTTGATGGAGCTGGCCGCGTAGTCAACCTCTTTCTTCTTGGGCGGGATCATGACCGCGTCCGGCGTGATCTTGTAGCGAAAGAGTCCGCAGGAGCCGGTAAAGACGTTGCCGTTTTCAAAGTGGTGAAAGACCGGCAGAAATACTGCGCTCATTCGGCCATCAGCTCTTCCATCTCTCCCAGCAGCTCGCCGAAGAGGGCCAGGGCCTGATTCACAGGCTCAGGGGAAGACATATCCACCCCGGCGCCCTTCAGCAGGTCGATAGGATCCTTGGAGCAGCCGCCGGAAAGGAAGCCGATGTAGTCCTTCACGGCGCTCTCGCCTTCCTTCAGAATCCGGCGGGACAGGGCGATGGCGGCGGAATATCCAGTGGCGTACTGGAAGACGTAGTAGTTGTAGTAGAAATGCGGGATCCGCTCCCACTCGTAGGCGATCTCCTCGTCCAGGACAATATCGTCGCCAAAATAGAGGTGATTCAGCTTCTTGTACTCCTCGCACATCCGCTCGGCAGTCAGGGCCACGCCCTGCTGGTTCAGCTGGCCCAGCAGCAGCTCGTACTCGGCGAACATGGTCTGACGGTACAGAGTGGTGCGGAACTGCTCCAGGAAGTGATTGATCAGATAGGCGCGCGCCTTCTTGTCGGTGGTTTTGCTGAGCAGATGCTCCATCAGCAGAGCTTCGTTGCAGGTGGAGGCAACCTCCGCCACAAAGATCACGTAATCGGCATCCACGGGGTTCTGGTACTTGTTGGAGTGCCAGGAGTGCAGGGCGTGGCCCATCTCATGGGCCAGGGTAAACTGGCTGTCCAGGGTGCCGGTGTAATTCAGCAGAACATAGGGATGGACAAAAGCGCCTGCAGAATAGGCGCCGCTGCGCTTGCCAGCGTTTTGATACACGTCGATCCAGCGCTTGTCGAAGCCTTCCTTCAAAACTTTGCGGTAATCCTCGCCCATGGGAGCCAGGGACTCGAACACCGTCTGCTTGGCCTGGTCAAAGGGGATCTTCACGTCCGCGCCGGGAACCAGGGGCGTATAGAGATCGTAGAAATGGAGTTCATCCACACCCAGCAGCTTTTTGCGAAGGCGAACGTAACGGTGCATTTTGTCGAAGTTCTGGTGGACGGCGTCGATCAGGTTGTGATAGACGCTCACAGGGACGTTGGTGTGGTCCAGCGCGGCTTCCAGGGGGGAAGCGTACTTTCTGGCGTCCGCCATAAACTGCAGGCTCTTGACCTGGGAGTTGAGAATGGCGGCAACAGTGTTCTTGTTGGCGGCCCAGGTGTTGTAGGTGTTCTCAAAGGCGGACTTTCGAAGAATGCGGTCGTCGGATTCCATATAGGAGATATAGGTACCTTGGGAAAGGGGGAGCTTGTTGCCGTCCTTGTCTACCGCGTCCGGGAAAGTCAGATCAGCGTCGGCAAACTTGGAGTAGATGTCGTCGGGGGCCTGCATCATCTCCCCTGTCATTGCCAGCAGCTTTTCTTCGCTGGGAGACAGAACGTGGGCGGCATGCCGACGGATATTAAAGATGTAACGGCGGTAACGCTCCAGACCGGGCTCCTCGGCATAGAAGCGGTCCATGTCCCCGTCGGAGATGGCCATGATCTCAGGGGTCTCAAAGGAAGTGGCGGAGGTAAAGCCAACGTATGCGGACATGGCCATACCGTTCATTTCCTGATACTTGGCAACCCGGGTGTCCTCGTCGTTCCGGCGGGAAGAGTAATTAAACAAATTGCTCAGCCGGACACCGGTGGCTTCCATCTTCTGCATATAGGAAAGCAGGGTCTTTGCGTCCTGGCCCAGCTTCCCGGCGAAGGAGGCCAGCTCGGCAGTATCAGCCTTCAGCTTTTCCAGGTCTTCCATCCAGGCTTCATCGGAAGGATACATGTCCTCGATGGCCCACCGGTCTTTTTCGGGAATCTCAGAACGCTCGGGAATCTTCTTCATTTCTGCCATGATAGTTATTCCTTTCTTTCCACCAAAGCGGTGTTTATTCCATCCCCAATTGTACTCCAATTCGGTCCTTTCGTCAATCTAATTCTGATGTTCCTTTTCTCTGGGAAATAAAAAATTTACGAATCTGTCTTTGCAAAACTTGAAATGAAGAAGAAAATAAGATATAATATCGAACAGTGAATCGGTTCCGACCGGATCCGTCCATTCCAAAGGCAATTTGATTTTGAAAGGAGTACATACTATGGGACTTATCGCAGCAGGTCTTGGCGCGATCGGCGGTGTTCTTGCCGATCAATGGAAGGAATTTTTCTACTGCGACGCGATTGACAAGAATGTTCTGGCTGTCAAGGGCCAGAAGAAGCTTTCCAGCCGCTCCAGCAACACCAAAGGCAACGACAACATCATTTCCAACGGCTCTGTCATTGCCGTGGCCGACGGCCAGTGTATGATCATCGTGGAGCAGGGCAAAATTGTGGAGGTCTGTGCAGAGCCCGGCGAATTCGTTTGGGATTCTTCCACCGAGCCCTCTATCTTCACCGGCAAGCTGGGAACCAGCATCAAAGAGACCTTCAAGCAGATCGGTAAGCGCTTCACCTTCGGTGGTGACCCCGGCAAGGATCAGCGGGTGTACTACTTCAACACCAAGGAGATTATCGACAACAAGTTCGGCACTCCCACCCCCATCCCCTTCCGGGTCGTGGACCGCAACATCAACCTGGATATTGACGTATCCGTCCGCTGCAGCGGCCTGTATTCCTACCGGGTCGTCGATCCCCTGCTGTTCTACGCCAACGTCTGCGGCAACGTGGAGCGGGCCTATACCAGAGATGAGATTGACAGCCAGCTGAAGACGGAGTTTGTCTCTGCCCTGCAGCCTGCCTTTGCGAAGATTTCTGAGCTTCAGGTCCGTCCCTCTGCCCTTCCCGGTCACGCGGAAGAGCTCAGCGAGGCGATGAACGCTGCCCTTTCCAAGAAATGGGGCGAGCTCCGGGGTATTCAGGTGGTCTCCATCGCCATGAACCCCATCACCCTCTCCGAGGAGGACCAGGAGCTCATTAAGAAGGCCCAGCACGCTGCCATCATGCGGGATCCTACCATGGCTGCCGCCACTCTGGTGGAGGCTCAGAGCCAGGCCATGAAGGACGCTGCCAACAACTCCGCCGGCGCTATGACCGGCTTCATGGGCTACGGTATGGCCCAGCAGGCAGGCGGCTTCAACGCCCAGAACCTCTTTGCCATGGGACAACAGCAGCAGGCATCCGCTCCCGCGGCTCCCGCGAAGGAAGAACCCAAGGGCGCGACATGGACCTGCACCTGCGGCGCGGTAAACACCGGCAAGTTCTGCATGGAGTGCGGCTATCCCAAGCCCGAAGTCAAGGACGGCTGGATCTGCTTCAAGTGCGGCTCCGTCAACAAAGGCAAGTTCTGCATGGAATGCGGCGCGAAAAAGCCTGCCGGAGAGCCTCTCTACAAGTGTGACAAGTGCGGCTGGGAGCCTGAGGATCCCAAGAATCCCCCGAAGTTCTGCCCGGAATGCGGCGATGTCTTCGACGACAGAGATATTCAGCAGTAAAATATCGGCAACGCCCGGCGCAATTTCGCGCCGGGCGTATTTTTATGTTGACATACCTGTTTTTTACGGTATAATACATTATATTGCCTCTTATACTGGTATTTGTAATTTAATAGTTTGAAGCTATTATAATCCAGTATCCGCTTTCCGTGGATGCCGCCCTGGGCAAAGCCCTGGAAAATATGCCGTACAATATCTATTTTGCAAATCCGCATGGATTTGCAAACCGCTGCTTTGCTGCGGCTGATTTAACAGATTGTAACCATTTCATCAGAAAATAATACTATGGGGGATTTGTGTAATGTTTAAGCTCTTCCGTGACGGAAAAATCTGGACAATACCCAACGCCATGTCGTTTTTCCGGCTGTTGTTGGTTCCGGTGATCGTCTGGTCCTATCTGTCATTGGAGAACACGACTCTGACCATTATCCTGCTTGCTGTGTCTGCCTTGACGGACGTTCTGGACGGAAGGATCGCCAGGCGGTTCAATATGGTCTCAGATCTGGGAAAAGCCCTCGACCCCCTGGCGGATAAACTCACCCAGGCGTGCATCGTGTTCTGCCTTGCATTTTCGCGGCCGGTCCTTTGGATCCTGTTGGGCATGTGCGTCGTACGGGAGCCCTGCATGGCAATCCTCGGCTATATTACGATCCGAAAAACCAACAAGGTGCCCTGCGCAAAATGGTACGGTAAGGTTTCGACGGTTGTGCTCTACACCACGGCGCTTTCCCTGCTTGTCTTCCCGAATATGCCGGATTGGCTTTCCACCACACTGATCATCTTAAGCATTCTCTGCGTTTCCTCCGCGCTGCTGCTCTATACTCGCTATTACGTAGGCGTTTGGAAGCAGATGGAAGCGGAAGCCTCTTAAAAGATCGAAGTATGTACTGCCGTGGCCGTCGTTGGCCACGGCAGTTTCATTCGCTTTGATCCGGCTCGAAAACCTCCCGGATTGCCTTTGCCGCTTCGTTTCCAGGATTTCCAAGGACCAGGTCTTTTTGGCTCAGCATACCCACAAGCCTGCCGTCCTGGGTAACTGGAAGACGGCGCACCTGGTGCTTTCCCATGGTTTTCGCAGCCTGCATCCCTGTCTCCTCAGCTTTTACTGTCACAGCTCCCGTGCTCATAACGGTGCGGACCCGGGTGATATTCGGATCATAGTTTGCTGCCACACAGCGAACCGTAATATCCCGATCCGTCAGCATCCCTACCAATTTTCCGCCCTGTGTCGTCACGGGCAGCGCGCCGACGTTGTGCCGACTAAGGAGTCTGGCCGCGGCGGCAACCGTTTCTTCCCGGTCTACTGTGATCAGGCTGTTGGACATAAGATCCTTCACTTGCATAATAAATCCTCCTCTTGGGTTATGTTCAAGAGGAGGATTTCCATTATTTCAGCGGATTATACGCGAGAATTCGGTTCTACTTGATCCCCAATTTTAGCGTAAAGAATTCAGCCGTTTCCTCCAGAACCCCATCCCGGAACGGGGATTCCATCTTTGCGTCCTCCATCACCTGTTGAACGCCTGCGTCATAGCTCCGGTCCAGCAGGCGGAAGTACGCGGCAACACCCGCGCCCTTCTCTTCCGCCTCCAAGCGATAGACCTGGAGCGCCGTCTCAGCGGAGACGCAGTAGCTGATGATATAATAGGGCACTTCAAAGAAATGCAACACGTCAATCCAGGACTGGGAATAGTAGAAGTCAAATCCCTGTTCGTATAATCCATAGTCTTTGCAGCACTGCCGATATAGGTCGTTGATCTTCTCCAGGGTGATTTCATCCGGGTCCAACGCGTATACTCTGGACTCAAAATCAGCGTAGGCACCCTGATAGACGAAGGTTTGCAGGGTATCCAGAAGATTCTTCTTCAAGAGCGTGTTCTTTTCCTTTTCCGAGAGCGTATCCGTATAGGTCAAGGCAAGAAACTCCATGGCCTGGGAGAAGGTCTCCGCGGTTTCAAGATCTTCATTGGCGCCGTAGTTGTAGTAGGAGTCTGTAAAGTGGCCGAACTCATGAGAGAAAGTGGTGTAATCCTTGCTGTCTCCCCTGGAATTCAGGAACACAAACGGCGCCTCGTAATCATACAGGTAGGTTTGGAAGGAAGCCTCCAGCTTCCGGGGGGATTTACCGATATCGCAAAGGTCGTAGGCGGTCATAAAGCGGTACGCGTCAAAAACAGTGCCGCCGATGTTTTGCGCGGCAGATTCCAGCATATTCCGCAGGGACTCCTCCGACGCGTCGTCATAGTCCAGCCAGGCAAGAGACAGATCCGCGTTCGCACGATTCAAAACCGGGAGAAGATGCGTCCGAATTCCCTCCAGGAAGGCAGACCCCTGCTCCGGCGTGTAATCTCGGCCATAGGTCATATCATAGCTGTAATCCGCGTAGCTGTCGTAATCCAGGGCAGCCGCAAGCTGCTGGCGGACCTTGACCAGACGGACATACACGTCGCCCACGGCAGCGTTATACTGCTCGTAATATGCCGTCAACGCGCCAATATACTCGCTGTAGTTGTTGGTTTCCATCCACTCGTCCAGAGATTTAGTTTTCCCCTGATATGTGACCTGAATGTCGGCGGTGAGATCCCGATACTCGGTCAGCAGCGCAGCCTCCTCCTGAGAAAGGCGGAGATACTCCGGATTCGTATAGACCTCGTAATCATCGTATTTGTCAAAGAAGCCTTCGGTAAAGTAGAGCTTTTCCAGTTCCTTCCTGCTGGGAGAAGCCGCAAAAGCCTTGTAAAGGGCTTCGAGCTTTTCCTCCAGGTTTGGCGCCTCGCTTTCACAGTAGTCGTACTCGTCCTGATAGTAGTTTCTGGTAGTATCCAAACTGTACAGGACGTTCGCCAAAGAATCCATGGAATAGAAGCTGATATAGCCATCATAGAGCTTGTAAAACTCTGAGAGCAGGCTCTCCGCGTCCGTACTATTCGCCGCACGCTGTGTCAAGCTGTCAAACTCCGCGTAGAGCTTCTCCACGTCAGGTCGGACGTAGTTCATTTCAGAGAACGGCACCATGGCCACCGGCTCATCCGGCAGATAATCCCTCTGACCGGCATTCTGCCAGCGAATCAATGCCGTGTCGTTGGGATCAACGGTGAATTCCGTCGTCCCCGTCGGCTCCGTTGAAGGAGTTTCGGCAGTGGAAGAGGGCTCCGGGGAAGGCAGTTCTGTCGGCTTTGTTGTGGTCTCCACCGGAGGCTTCGTTTCCAAATGCGACGAAGTCGGCGCAGTTGTGTCTATTGGAACAGCCGGAAAGACTCCCGGGCCGACACAGCTGGAAAGAAGCAGGGAAAACATCAGCAACAATGACAGAAGACAGGCCAATCGATTTCTTTTTTTCATGTGAGCTCTCCTTTGTCAGTTAAATAGTCTCAAAAGGGCATTGTATGCAACGGGGCTGCCTGCAAGTACGCCGCACTTGTGGAGCAGGTCCAATTCTCTGCCGTCCATCTGCGACACCGTACAGCCCGCCTCCCGGGCAATCAAGGAGCCTGCCGCGTAATCCCAGGGGCTGAGCCTGCATTCAAAAAACACGCCTGCCCGGCCAGCGGCCAAATAGCAGAGATCCAGGGCGGCAGACCCAAAGCGGCGAATGTCCTGCACCACCGGAAAAGCCAAATTGAACAGGCGAAGGGTTTCCGGCACAAGCTCCCGATAGTACAGTGCGGAACCGAAAATCAACAGGCTGTGCTCCAGCGGGTGATCCTGACAGTGAATCGGAAGTCCGTTCAGAAACGCCCCATTCCCCCGCTGCGAGGCATACAGTTCGCCGTCATAGGGGTTGTAAACTACGCCGAATTCCATTTGACCGTTGTGGGCCAGGCCAATGCTGACGCAGCTGTTGCGGAAACCCTGCACAAAATTTGTGGTTCCATCGATGGGATCAACAATAAAAAGCCATTCCTTTTGGGAAAGGTCTTCCCTGCTTTCTTCCTCCTCCCCAAGAAAGCCCGCGCCCGGAAGCAGCGTAAGCAGTTCCTTGCGCAAGTAGTCCTGGACCAGAAGGTCATATTTGGTAACCAAATCCCGTGGACCGGATTTTTCCCGGACTGATTCCTCCACATCACGGGCGGAAAGCAGAATCTTACCGGCCTTCTGAATGACATCGCTCAACTCTTTCAGCATCGCATTTCCTTCTTGTCTCAATTATGATGCCCTATTATATCTTATTTTCTCCAGAAAATCAAGAAAAGCGACAATTGAATCCGCAATTCTGTGCATTGAAACAAATATGCTTTGGATTAGAATAAATCAAACCGTGACCCGGAAATCATCCAAGTCACGGTTTTGACCTCATTTAGCGAAAAGGTCGAAATGCGCACTTTCTCTTTTTCTCATCTTACAAACGGCGCCATATATTCCTCGTTGATTTCTCGCATCTCCTTCAATCCGTCGATATATGGCTGATAAATGCTTTCGATTCGACCACCGCCTCGGTTTTCATAGCCGGAGCAGAACTCACAGTCGATGCCGCAGCTGCCCCAGAGCGCCTGATAAACAATTTGTTTCCGTTCCTCCCGCGTAGTATCCTTGTCTGGTTGAAAAAATGCTTGACACGATGTCTGCGCAGGAAGTCATGGATCACGGATCATAATGGATACAGAGTTCCAAACTCAGAGTGTCACTGTGAGCACCGCGAAGAATCCGCAGTCCCTGTCTCCTATTTCTCATTGCTCGGTGCCTTTTGCCGGATCCCGAATCCCTGCGTAAGCTCAATAAGTTCACTGGATCCCCAGTTTGATCCATAAGTCTAAAAAGTATTCCCGTTTCTTTCAACAATCATTCAATGCCTCGAAGCAATATCGCTCAGTTTGAAAACTGGAAGAATGCTTCTAAAATCCATTGACATAGTAGGTCAGTGGCAATAAAATATCAACAAAAATTTCTATTGAGGAATTGTGAGGCATTTGTATGTTAAATCAATTTTTCAAGAACACAGTTGCTGATTGGTCAAGAGGGGCTTGCATCACTTCAGCACGCCCGAGTTGCGATATTTGAATCGGCGGCGTTGGCGGTTATGCCGTGGAAGGACTGGTCAGAAGCGGGATCGGCACGATTGACCTGATCGACGATGACCGGGTCTGCCTGACCAACCTGAATCGGCAGCTCCATGCCACCAGAAAAACCGTCGGGAAATATAAGGTGAATGTTACTGCGGAACGTATTTATGAAATCAACCCGGACTGTGTTGTGCGAACCCACAAAACTTTTTTTACACCCGAAACAGCCATGCGGTTTGATTTCCCAGAGTACGACTACATCATTGACGCAATTGATACCGTCACGGGAAAGCTGGAGCTTGTCACGCAGGCAGCTGCGGCTGGAACACCGATTATCAGCAGCATGGGAGCCGGAAACAAGCTGGACCCCGCTGCCTTTGTGGTGGCAGATACATATGAGACCTCTGTTTGCCCGCTGGCCCGCGTCATGCGACGGGAGCTGAAAAAGCGTGGAATTGATGAGCTAAGGGTCGTTTACTCAAAGGAAAAACCTATGAAGCCGCTGGACGACCCCTCCATCAGCTGCCGTCAGCACTGTATCTGCCCGCCGGGGACAGAAAGAAAAAGTACCGAACGCCGGGATATTCCGGGCGCTGTCGCCTTTGTACCTTCTGTGGTGGGTCTGATTATCGCCGGAAAGGTCATAAAAGATTTGATAAATCCGAAATAATTAGAATTGGCAAAAAGTTATAAAAAAATATTGCTATTTTGTTAGAAATCTGTTATATTTATTAGACGAAATCGAACTGTGTGAACTATACTGAATACTCGTGAAATAGATGCAATCAATGCGTCTGAAAGCGGCACATAGTTTGAGAAAGGAGAATGAACGCAATGAAACAGTTTCCCAAGCGTTTGGCTTCTCTCCTGATGGTACTTGCTCTTGTACTTGGACTCTTCCCCGTTATGAGCTTTGCCGCCGAAGAGAAAGCCGCACCCGAAACGGAAGAGCCGTTCTACGGCTACATTCCCACGCCCCACATCGGTACCCGCGCTACTACGGACGCCTACCTCCGCGGCGAAAGAGAAGGCGTCGACTATTTCCGCACTGGCGAACCCGCGAAAGACCTTCCCTCCAAATACGACAGCCGTGACTACAATCTCGTTACATCTGTCAAGAATCAGAACCCCTACGGCTCCTGCTGGGCCCACGCCGCGGTGGGCAGCATTGAGAGCTACATGATCAAGTACGGCATCCCTGTCGGAACCGGCACCCCCGCTACCACCAGTCTGAACCTCTCCGAGACCCAGCACTGCTGGTTCAACTACACCTACGCCTACGATGCGGAGGGCATGCTGACCGGCGACAAGTCCACTCCTTCCGACACCTGCCTGGATCAGGGCGGCAACGGCGAAATGTCCGCCTACACACTGATGCGCTGGGCCGGCGCCGCGGACGAGTCCACCCCCGCCCTGGCTTACAGCAACGCCAGCACTGTAAACTACAACGGTCTGAACAGCCAGTACGCCTATGATTACAATGTCTGCCACGTTCAGAACACCTATTGGCTCCCCGCCCCCAACATTGACGCTGTCAAGCAGGCCATCATGGAATTCGGCGCGGGCAATATCAGCTATTATGAGACAGGCGCTGCCCGTCCCTATATCTGCACCATCGACAACACCAGCCAGGAAAGCCCCAACCACAAGTGGTCCAACCACGCCATCACACTGATTGGCTGGGACGACAGCATTCCCGCCAACAAGTTCTATCCCAATACTCCCTCTCATCCCGGCGCCTGGATCTGCAAGAACAGCTGGGGTACCGGCGAGTTTGACAACGGCTACTGCTACATTTCCTACGAAGACACCACCGTGCTCGAGGGCTATATCTACTTCTACGATGCGGAGGCAATCGACAACTACGAGCACAACTACCAGTACGACGGCACCTGCAACGTAGTCTGCTACGGCAAGGGCTGGAACAACAACATAGGCTACTACGAAGGCTTTGCCAACAATACCAAGGTTGCTAACGTGTTTGAGTCCCATGGTGCCGAAACCCTGGAAGCGATTTCCTTCTGCAACTGGGACGAGGATCTGGACTACACCGTCGAAATCTACAAGAATCCTACCGAAGGCAATCCTTCCTCCGGCACCCTTGTGGCTACCAAGTCCGGCAACTTCCCCTTCTCTGGCTATTATACCGTGAAGCTGGACAGCCCCGTCACCCTGGGCTACGGCGACAACTTCTCCGTGGTCATTACTCAGAGCGTCCCTGTAGCCGATGACAACGGCGCATACGTCCACACGCCCTATGACGCCACCTTTAATAATGCGGACGTCATCAGCTGGTGCAGCTTTGTCCATGCCAATCACGGCAACACCTCCTACTACAAGGAGCCCAACGGCAACTGGACTGACTGCCCGGAGAACGGCGACTACCGCATCAAGGCCTACACCAACGACGTTCATTTCAACGTCGAGGCCGTGGCCAACAATTCCGCTTGGGGCACCCTGACCGTCAACGGCACCAAGATCACCGCTGAGCCTTCCGAAGGCTACTACGTGGCCGGTTACGAAGTCGTCAGCGGCACTGCTACCGCCACCATCAACATCAACACGATCAACGTCTCCCCCACCTCTGACTGCGTGATCCGCATCATCTTCGCCCCCAAGCCCACCTACAACGTCACCTACATGGCCTCCGGCACCCTGGAGAGCCAGCAGTCCGCTCAAATCTACGACGTCATCACCCTTCCCACCACCATCGGTCTTACTGTGGAAGGCTGGACCTTCTCCGGCTGGACGGATACTCCTGTTCCCGAAGAGACCACCGACAAGCCCGTCCTTTACCTCCCCGGCGCGGACTACATGGTCTTTGACAACACCGTTCTCTACGCCGTCTTCACCCGTGTGGAAGGCAGCACCGAGCTGGTCTATGAATGCCTGATCAACGCTCCTGAGGATTGGGAAGGCAACTATGTGATTACCTACGGCACCTCCACAAATCTGGAAGCCTTCAAGGGCATCAGCGGCGGCAACCTCTACGAGCAGGCCAATAATGGCAGTACGATCGGCTACGCCTCCACCGGCATGTCTCTGATTGACGGCTACCTTCACAACGCTGCCGACGGTTTCATCTGGCAAATCGCCGCCCAGGGAAACGGTTACACCATCCGCAACAAAGGCAACAACACTTATTTGGGATGCAGCGACACTTATCTGACCAGCATTGCGTCCTACAACGCGAACAAGTGCACCTGGAGCCTTGATTATGATCTTTACAAGGGCGCTACTCGTGCCACAAACACCGAAGGCGGTACCAACACCCAGTACCCCTACTTCTCTCACAGCACCCAGGGCAGCTACTTCGTTATGAACAGCGAGAATGGCTTTGCCCAGTCGCCTCCTCAATTCTGGAAGGAAACCACCCTTTCCACCACCTACTACTGGACCGATCCCATCATCGGCGAACATGACCACGTGCTGAACCACATCGAGGCTGCTGCCGCCACCTGCACGGAGAACGGCAACATCGAGCACTGGAAGTGCAGCATCTGCGGTCTCTGCTTCTCCGACGCCAACGGCGAGAACCAGATTCCCGCCAGCTCTGTGGTAATTGAAGCCCTTGGCCACGATTACAATGCTGTTGTGACCGAGCCCACCTGCACCGAGGGCGGCTATACCACCCATACCTGCTCCCGCTGCGGTGACAGCTACACAGACTCCTATCAGGAAGCGAATGGTCATGACTATTATTGTGACGATACTGATGTTGACCCGGATTTCGAGCATACCGGGCTTCTGACCTGGACCTGCACGAAATGCGATGCGACTGGTACAGTCGTTATTCCGAAGCTGAACGAAGAGGACTATACCTATGTAGTAATCAGCGAACAGACCTGCACCACCCCCGGCGACTATGTGTACACCTGGAAGAACACTACCTACATTACGTTAATTTTCGAATTCACCTATGATCCCTTGGGCCACGACTTCGGCGATTGGACTGTGACCACCGCCCCCACCTGCACCGAGGCCGGTGAAGAGACCCGGAACTGCTCCCGCTGCGACGTCGTTGAGACCCGCACCGCGGAGGCCTTGGGCCACGACTACCAGGCTGTTGTCACCGAGCCCAACTGCACCGAGGCCGGCTTCACCACCTACACCTGCTCCCGCTGCAATGACACTTACACCGGCGACGAGACCGAGGCCCTGGGCCACGATTACACCGCTGTTGTGACCGAGCCCACTTGCACCGAGGTCGGCGGCACCGTCTACACCTGCTCTCGCTGCGGCGACAGCTACACCGAGGGTGAGACCGAGGCTCTGGGACACGACTGGGGTGAGGGCACCGTGATTGCGGAGCCCAGCTATCAGGCCCCCGGCCAGCAGACCTTCACCTGCGCCCGCTGCGGCGAGACCAAGACCGAGGAGATTCCCCGGCTGCCGAACCCCTTCGAGGACGTCCACGACGAGGACTTCTTCTTCAACCCCGTGATGTGGGCTCTGGATGAGACCGTCACCGGCGGCGTGGACGATACCCACTTCGCGCCGGAGCGGACCGTCATGCG